>JANMRE010000671.1:0-34130 GCA_031370885.1 Gemmatimonadaceae bacterium | reverse complement strand
CTGACGCGCGTCCACCGACGATAACCAACCCAAGGATCGGACCCGCACAGGGCGCCCAGAGCAAGCCCACGGCCGCACCGGTGAGTAGTGCGGCCGGTGCGCCTCGTGATGCGCGGGCCGTTCCGTTTACTCGCGCACCGGCGCGCACCAACGGTCGGGTTAGCGCTGTCGCCGCGCGTTCCGATATCAGCGTGAGCGCCACGACCGCCATGAACGCGAGCGCGATCCATCGCCCCGCCTCACCCGCTGTGGCAATCCACCCAGCACTGTAAGTGGCTGCGGTAGCGACCACGGCAAACGTGGTCGCGAGACCCAGCAGCAGCAACATGCGATCGCGTCGTGACTGCTCGGCCTGGGAGAATACCAGCGGCACGATGGGCAACACGCACGGACTGACGATGGTGAGCAGACCGCCGAGAAACGCCAACAGGTAGGTTGCCATATCGAACGTAGTCGCCGTGGGCCCGTGAGGTTCCATAATTCGTCCTCGAGGCGTCTACCGCCTTACACCGATCTGCTCGAGATACGGCGCGACCTCCAGAATGGTGACGTCGTCCCGGAGGCGCAGTGCGCGCATGAACCACTCCTTGTGGCCCGCGCCATACGTGATCACGAAGCGGAGCCCTTCGCCACGATGCGCGTCCAGCGCGCGCGCGATGTTGGCAAAATGTGCCGCATTGATATTGTCCCAGCCCCCGGGCCCAAGTTCGCTGTTGAACAGACGGTTGTAGGGCTCATGGGCCCTCTGCTGAATCGAATCGTAGGCTGGCGAATTGATGAAGAACGGATTGTCCGTTCCATGCAGCGCGACCAGCGAATCAGCCAACGCATTAGCGCGTACATACGTCTGCCATTCCTCCCGCCGACTCGGGTCCGCCTCGATGCGCTTGAGGGCGGACGTGCGAAACACGTCCATCGGCTGCGACCACCCTGCGGTTGGCACGATCGTGAACCGCAGTGTCCTTGAGAGCGGAAAGAGCACCTCCACGTACTCGGGGAACCGCGCGACCCGTGGCTCGGTGATGAGGCCTGTTGTGGTGAATTCACGCATGGCCGCATCGAGTCGATTCGGTGCGATCTCCGTGAGTACATAGTCGGGACGCATAACCTGCAAGAGCTGACGAAGCACCGTAATACTGTAGCGCGCACTGGTACGGTGCTCGCCATGAATGGTGCCAACCACTAATACTTCGGACTTCCGGGCGCGAGCACTGGCAGTACGGTCACCCGGGGAATGGGGCCTGCGCGGCGCGGTTCCAGGAGGCGGTACGCTCACCGTATACGACGCCGTATTCACATACACCGGAGCGGACAGGCCGGCACAGAGCACCACAAACGACACGTCGTCCGGTGACAGCTCAGCCGACACCGGGCGTGGACAGACGGGCGTCGTCGCTGTCGCGGCCCCATTCAGTAGATCGTAAACGTGCACCGCACCTGCGGCACGATCCACGGCAAACGACAGTACGCCGTCTCGTGTCGTGGTTCGCACCGCATCACCGTTCCGCAGCGCGGGCACGTACCCTGACCGCAGTTGCTCGAGGCCCAGTGCGGTGCGCGGCAGTGCCGACGTCAGATTCTCACTGCCAGTGGGCGTAACAAGGATCTCGTCTTCGAGGAATACCGCCTCCTCGTCTTCGTGATTGTAGTACCAGGGCTCGATGGTAAATATCATTCCAGGCACGAGCTGCGCCTCGGACAACGCGGGGTCACCCGCCGCGAGTCCGATGTGATGCCCGAAGTACGTCGGCGCCTGCATGTAGGGCTTGGCCACGTTCGGGATGGCGGAATCGGCAACGTGCTGCAAATCACGAAGCGTCACCCCGGGCCTGACCGCCGCGATCACGGCATCGGAAATGCGTCGCACCATCTCCACCAGCTCCCGTTGACGTGGAGAAAACCGCGTGCCAACTGGAAAAGTGCGTCCAACGTCACTGGCGTAGTGATCACGCTCGCACCCTACGTCGAATATCGTGAGTTCTCCCGACCGCAGTGTTCTATTGCGACGCGTGTAGTGTGCGCCCAGAATGCGCCAGGGCCACAGCGAGTTGTCCCCCGACTTGATGATTGGCGTGAACGCCTCACGCTGCGCGCCCAACGCCAGGCAGTCGGCAATGAACGCTCCCGTGAGCGTACGTTCGTCGACACCGGGCAGCACCCGCGCCGCGCCGCGGGCGATGGCGATGCTCGTCACGCGGGCTGCTTCGCGCATCACGGCGATTTCGCGTGGGCTCTTGATCATGCGCAGCGTAGCCATCAACGGTGCGGCATCCGCAATAGTCAACGTCGCATGCGCGCGCCGGAGCTGCGAGGCCAGCAACCCACCAGGTGAGGGAGTCCTGAATGCCGACGCCGCGCCATCGGTCGCCGCCCGTTGCGGCCCATCCACAATCAGCACGCGCGCGCCGCGCATCGTGAGTTGCTGTAAGAACGTGGCTACGGCGGTATCGGTCAGGACGCTGTCAACGCCGCTCAACGCCCGCAGCGCCGGATCACTGGCCAGTGGACGTCCGGGGAAATCGTTGGGTCGACTGCTGTTCTCGAACCGCGGATCAACGGACGGCATAAACAGCATCGATTGTCGGGTGCGCCCATCGATCGCCAACAGTGCGCGCGGGACTTCCAGACCGGCCAGATATTCGAAGTCATCCAACTGCCGGAACGTTTCGCCACCACTGGTGCCCTCGGCACTCGGCACCAGCAGCACGTCATTGGCCCCGAGACTCGCCAGTGCCGCGGCATGGCGAGCGATGTACTCGGCCACTGGAAAGACGGGATGCGTCCACTGTGTGAACCGTTCGGCGCGTTGCGCGCTGAGCGGGAGCGCGGCGGTCACTACTGTGATGCAGCCAATCCATAGGCCGATGGAATAGACCGGCCGGCGTATCGTGCGTGGCTGCCCTGTGAATTCTTGCATGTCGAAACGTTCCGCGTGAACGGGGCGCCGTCAAGCGCAGACAGAAGGTCAGTGCGAAGTGACGACGCGTTGCGCTTCGGCAACGACTGCGTGACGTCGAGCTCCCACGCGGGAACTATTGCGGCAGACTCCGTCTTGCCGATATATCCCAAACTTCCGGAGTTTCCAATGTCTGTTGCCGTGACGCTCACCGATGCGACACTCACTGAATCACTGATCAGCCACGAGGGACTGCTGGTCGTCGACGTTTGGGCGTCCTGGTGCGCGCCCTGCCGTGCCCTGGCGCCCACGATTGAGACCCTCGCCACTCAGTACGCCGGTCGCGCGGTGGTGGCGAAATTGGATTTCGATACCAACCCGGATGCCTCGACGAAATACGGCGTGCGCTCCATTCCCACGGTGCTATTCTTCCGCAACGGCGAGGTCGTAGACCGCGTGGTCGGTGCGCAACCCACGTCGGTCTTTACCGATCGCATCGAGGCGCTGCTGATCAACTCGGCTGTCAGCGCCTGATGCGGCATCGTCGCCCGTTCTCATTCTGCTGAAAGTCATGAATCATTCGTCTGCACCACTGCCCGCTGACTGGCCCTCGGCAGTCGCTCTCAGACCCTTTGACCAGGCGAACGCCGATTTACTGCGTCATGTTGCGCCGTCGTCGTGGAGGAACCCGGTGCCGCAACCGCGCTACCACTTGGTGGTGGTTGGGGCCGGGACTGCTGGATTGGTTTCCGCAGCCATCGCGGCGGGATTGGGGGCCCGTGTCGCGATTGTCGAGCGTCACATGTTTGGCGGGGATTGCCTGAATTTCGGCTGTGTGCCGTCCAAGGCGGTGATACGCGCTGCGAGAGCGTGGCATCAGGCACGCACGGCCGCGCGCGATTTCGGCGGGCCCGCCACCAGCGGCCCCGGCGACTTTGCCGCGGTCATGTTGCGCATGCGTACCCTTCGAGCCGCGCTCAGCGACGTCGACGGCGCCGAGCGGTTTCGCACGTTGGGTGTGGACGTGTTCTTTGGTGATGCGACGTTTACCGGTAGTGACACTTTGAAGGTTGGCGGTGCGACGCTGCGCTATCGTCGTGCCATTATCGCCACCGGAGCCCGCGCCAGCGTTCCACCAATTCCCGGGCTCTCCGATACGCCCTTTCTCACCAACGAGTCGGTCTTCTCGCTGACCGAGCGTCCTCGGCGGCTCATTGTATTTGGCGGTGGTTCGATTGGGTCCGAACTGGCGCAATCGTTTGCCCGTTTCGGCACGGACGTCACCATCATACAGGCTGATGCGCGCCTTCTGCCCCGGGATACTCCAGAAGCTGCTGCGGTCGTCGCGCGCGCATTCGAGACGGATGGCGTGACCGTGCACAACGGTGCCGCCATCCAGCAGGTGTCGTTTCGCGAAGGGGAGTTTGTGGTGTCCGCAGCACAAGGTGACAGAGCGCTCGCAATTCGCGGCGATCAACTATTGGTCGCTACGGGCCGTCGGCCGAACATTGAGTCACTTGGGCTTGAGGCTGCGGGCGTCGCATTTACACGGACTGGAGTCACTGTCAACGACAGGCTTCGCACCACCAATCCACGCATCTTCGCTATTGGCGACGTGTCGTCGCTGCTGCAGTTCACTCATGTGGCCGATGCGCAGGCACGCTTGGCCGTTGCCAACGCGCTGTTCTTCGGTATCGGCGGCGGACGCGCGTCAGCACTGATCATTCCGCGGGTGACCTATACCTCACCTGAGGTTGCGCACGTTGGTTTGACTGCAGCCGACGCGGAAGCGCAAGGCATAGCGATTGACACGGTTCGCGTCGAGCTGAAGCACAACGATCGCGCGCGTCTGGAAGGAAGTGACGACGGATTTCTGGCGATTCACCTGCGTCGCGGCACCGATCGCATTGTCGGTGGGACACTCGTGGCCGAACATGCCGGCGAGATGATTGGCGAACTAGGCGTTGCGTTGAAGAACGGCGTTGGACTGAGTGCGCTGGGGAGCACCATTCACGCTTACCCCACGCAGTCTGAGGTATTTCGAAGGGCCGCCGACACCTGGCGACGCGGTCGCTTGACGCCATTCGCCCGACGGGTGTTTGGTTTCTGGTTCCGGCTTTTCGCGTGAGCGCCTACAACAACCAGTCGCGAGCCAAATGGCGTCTGTTGGTGGCGGCAGTGATCGTGGTGGGCATTGCCTTGGTGGCACACCGCTATCTGGGCGAGCTCGTTGGTGACCCGCGAACCCTCGCCGCACGCATCCAGGGGCTCCCGGGCGCCGCGGTGTGGTTCGTGGTGGTCTACGCCATTGCCGCCGCACTCGCGCTTCCCGCTACACCATTTACGCTGGCTGGTGGAGTGGTGTTTGGCGTAGCAAAAGGGGCATTCCTCAATTGGATGGCGGCTACAACGGGCGCCACGGGATCATTTCTGCTCGCCCGCTGGCTGGGAGCGGACGCGGTGCGCTCATTGTTGGGTCGACACGCGGAGAAACTCTCGTGGTTGACGTACGAGGCCAACGTGCTCACGATTCTGCGATTGCGACTCATTCCGGTGGTGCCGTTCGACGGGCTCAGTGTGGCATCGGGGCTTGCCGGTGTGCCGTTGCGTTCGTTCGTGATCGGCACGGCCGTTGGCATTATTCCCGGCACGCTGATTTACACGTGGTTTGCCCACAGCTTGCTGCTGGGATCGGCGGGTGCATCACGCTCGGCGTTTATGCAACTGGCGACTGCCGCCGCGCTGCTACTGGCACTCTCGTTCCTGCCCAATCTGGTGGCACGATGGCGCAAGTCGTCAGCGCCAATCGTGAAGCCTACAAGTGACGACGAGCCCACCACAGACGCTGCAGCACGTTGACTCCCACCAGCGCGGCCATCACCCAGAACAATGTCGCGCGCGATTCCGGCCACACCAGCATCGCAGTGTAGAACACCACGGTTTCGGTTCCCGCGACGATGCCCGGAGGCATCGTGATGGTCGTCAACTCGCCCGAAGCCTTTGCGCCAACTTGGCGTCGCTCAAGAATCGCCGCGAGATACATCCATGACGCGGCATTTACAAAGAAGCTTGCGAACAGTACCACACCCGCTAGCGACAGAGTCGGGTCGGCGACGATGAGCCCAAGTGGGATGGCGGCGTACACGACGAAGTCCAGCATGATGTCCAGATAGCCGCCAAAGTCGCTCTGCAGTCCATGTTCGCGCGCCTGCGTACCATCGAGTCCGTCCAGCACCCGGTTGATGATCCACAGCAATACCGACACGCCACGCTGTTCATGCCACGCAGCGCTGGCCGCCCCCATGCCCATCAGAAAGGCCAGAACCGTCACGGTGTTGGGCGCGACGTGAGCGCCGAGTCGCTGCGCGATTGGCGCCATCAGCCGATCTTTCAGGCGACGCAACAGGTCGTCAAACATCGCGCCCCCACACGACGGTGGGCGTCGTTGCATCCAATGGAAGCAGATGCGGCCGCTCTAAGCCAAGAGCAACAGACACCACGTCACCGCGCTGCCACACCGCATCTCGTTCGGCGCGTCCCACGAGTTCGAGCTCGCCGACTCGAACACGCACAACATGGTCAAGTCCCCGATGCTCAACCGCGACGACCGTAGCGCAGGCTCCGGCTCCACCGGGCCCGCCAATCGCGATCAAATCAGCCCAGCCCACCGCGGCGCATTGACCCTTGAGGCCGGGCCCCGCTGCGCTACCCAAAAGGCTCGACCACCGTCCCGCGCCGTCGCGCTCACCAGGCACCACATTGGGCACGCCAAGGAAGTGCGCAACCTCAAGCGAAGCCGGTTGACGAATGACCTCGCTGGTGGGTGCGCACTGCGCAAGGCGACCATCCAGCAAAATCACCACGCGGTCCCCAATGAGCGCCGCTTCGTCGACGTCGTGCGTGACCACCATGACGGCCGGCGCTCCAGGAACCGACAGCATCGACATCACCTGAGCCCGGATTTCAGCACGGAGTGACGGATCAAGCGCGGAAAACGGTTCGTCAAGCAGCAACAACACGGGGTCCGCCGCCAGCGCACGCGCGAGCGCAGTACGATGCCGTTCACCTCCACTCAGACGCATCGGGGCGCGTTCGGCCAGCGGCGCCAACTGCATGCGTTCCAGCAACGCGCGCGCCCGCCCGCGCGCCGTCGAGCGATTGAGCCCCTTGAGCACATAAGGGAAGGCCACGTTGTCGAGCACGGAAAGATGGGGGAACAACGCGGGAGTTTGATGGAGATACACCGTGCGTCGCTGTTCAGGAGGCGCACCCGTCACCGTAACACCGGCAACCAGCAGTTGCCCCTCGGTGAAGCGTTCCAGTCCAGCGATCGCACGCAGCAAGCTCGTTTTTCCCGCACCCGACGGTCCCATGAGCGCCACACGTTCGCCCCGCGCAATCGACAGATTGATGTGTCGCAGGCCTTCGCGAGTGCCAAAAGGCACCACACCGTCGCGCAGCTCCATCACCGCAGACAAGGCCGCTTCGTGTTCCCGCACAGGGCCTGTCATGACGGCACGCCCGTGCGTTCAGCGCCGCCTCGCAGCACACTCAGTGCGAGCAACGGTGGCGCGGTAAGCATCAAGGCGGCGATGGCCGCTAGATGATCGTCACCAGATCGAATGATGGCCAGAATCTCAACGGGCATGGTGCGCACCACTCCGCCGCCCACCAACAGAGTCAGCGCCAGCTGTCCCCACGACACCAAGCCACCCAGGACGACCGCTTCGCCAAGTCGTCGACGCAGTCCCTGAAATGTCACCCGCCACCACGTTTGCCATGCGGTCGCGCCCAGCGTTCGCGCGGCCTCATCACGCGACGCGTCGTCACCCGAAAGCGCGCCAAGAAAATACAGCGTGACGTAGCCCACGGCAGGAATAACGTGTGCCAACCAGACGCCAATCCAGCTCGCGCCGACACTGGCCCGCAACAACACCACCTGCAGACCGACGCCGAGTGCCACCGGCGGGGCGATGACCGGAAAGAACATCAACAGGGTGGCGACACGCCGAGTCGCGCGTGTTGCACGCAGCAAGGCACGCGCTATCACCACGCCAATCGCTGCCGAGGCAAGCCCGGTGGCGAGTGCCAACGTCACGCTGGTCAGACCGGATTCCCACACGCGGGGCGGAACGAGCGCACGGTTCGCATGGTCTGAGACGGCGACGGGTAGAATGTCGGGATAGTTCCACGACGCGCCAAGCGCCCGTAGCATGAGAGTGACCAATGGAAGTTGCGTCGTCGCAATCAACAGCACCAACACCCATGGTCGACGTCTGGCGGTGCGCAGCGCCTCGTTCACCATTGGCGCTCATCGGCGACGCTGATAGCGCGGTTGTATCCCCATACCAGAAGGGCGGTCAGCCCCATCGCCAGCAGCGCCAACACATAGGCTTCACCACGACGCGACAGCACTGAGTCAATCAGGCGTTCGTAGGTGAGCACGGCCAGCGCGGGAGGCGCGCTGGGCCCCAGCACACTGGGCATCTCATACTGTCCCAGCAGGAACGCGAACACCGCAATGGTGGCGGGAAGCACACCCCGCACAATGAGCGGTCGCACCACCGCCCGCTCCACTTGTCTGGCGGTGCCGCCGAGACTGCGCCCCGCTTCCAACACCGATGTCGAGATTCCCGCGCGAATAGCGAACGCCGTCAGCGCCAGGAACGGAAACTCCTTCCAGACGAAGGAGAGCATCAGACCAATACCCAGTCCGTCGTACGTTATCGCCGGAAAATCGCTTGGACTCTGTGTAAGTCCGGTGGCAAACGCAACGCGGGATAGCAGTCCGGACTGTCCTACGAGCAACAAGATGGCCAGTGCCGCCGCGACATGCGGAACGGCAAACGGCAGCAGGACCAGCCGTCGTCCACGCGCGCTTTGCCACAACGATTCCACCGACCACACCGCCGCCGTTACCGCAACGCCGGTCGCGGCGCCTGCCACCATCACGGTCCACAGCGCGCTGCGCCATGTTTCACTGCTGGCGAATACCAGTGTAAAGCGTTGCGTGCTGAAGCCGTTCGCGCCAGGCCCCATCACTCCGGCACTGGCACCGATCGCGTACAGGACACCAATGACAATGGGCGACACCGTGATCGCGATGAGCATCGGTGCCACGCGCCCCAATCCGCGGGTCACGGTGCCTGTCGGTAGCGCGCGCGCCAATCCGCCAGCAGGCGGTTGTGATACTCGGCCGCCACTTCGGGTCGCGCATAGCGCGTCAAGGTATCCGGAGACATCTCACCGGGAGTTTGCGTCCGCGACGCGAATCGTGTCGGCCATGGCGCGGGCAGTCGACTGACGGCGAGCACCGTACCGTCACCCCACACGTCGAGCCCGGCCTTTTCCCACTGGGCTTCGGGAGAGAGGAGAAAGTTCGCGACGACCATCGCACCCGCCGGATTGGGCGCATTGAAAGGAATGCCAAGAAAGTGACTGTTGGCGATCGCCCCGTCACGCAGCAGCACGGCACGCGCCGATATCGGCAACACACCGGCTCGAATCTTGGCAGCGACTTCCCGATGATTGTTCGTCATCGTCACGTCAATCTCGCGATTGGCAAACAACCGATGCATCGCCGCCACATCGGGCGGATACGTAGTCCCGCCGCGCCAAAACGACGCACGCACAACGTCAAGCCACTGAAACACCGAGTCGCGACCGGCCAGATAGTCGGCTTCGCGAAATCCGCCAGCGAATCGCGACGCGCCGCCACCCACTGCGTACATCAAGGTCTTGAGAAACGTCACGCCCGTAAAACTCTGATCGTGCGTGAAGCGGCTGGGATGTGCAAGAATCCAGGTTTGCAGCTCGGCGGCCGAGCGCGGCGGGGAGGGGGTTCTGACACTATCGAACACCAACGCCGACTGCACGGAGCCCCACGGCGATTCGTAGCCGGCCGGGTCGATCTCGAAATCTCTGGTAATGATGGGCGACATTGAGTCGATCAAAGCGGCATTCGGCAGCGCCGCGGCCCACGGTCCGCTGAGCAAGCGCTCGGCACGAAGCGCGGCGAATGTTTCGCCGTTGATCCACACCAGGCTGGCCGTGCCAGCACGATCGCCACGCGCCTCACGTTCGGTGGTGAGTGTATTGACCAGTTCCGGTCCCTGCCCCTCAATGGCCTCCAAGGCGACGCCATATGCCGCCAACACACGCGGCGCAACCCACTGCTCCACGTAGGCGTTGATGGCAGGATCGCCCCGCCACATGCGCCAGCGAACCGTGCTGCCGCGCGCTGCAGCCACCACGGAGTCCCACGATGTTGCCGCCAGCTCCGGTGCCGTCCAACGCCTCGACGACGTGGAGTCTGAGGCCCGATCGTTGCCGCGACACGCCAGTGCGAACGAAACGATACACACGGCCCAAACCGCCCCAACGCGTTTTGCACCACGCACAACGGTCAAAAGCGCGCTCCGATCGAGAGTTGAATCTGTCGTGGGGCACCCGCCGTGGTATACGAAATTGGATCGCCGGGCCGACCCACTTGCGTGGCCGAACCGCCGCCACCTACGCCAGTGGCGAATCCAGACGCATTCACCCGATTGAGCAGATTGAA
This sequence comes from Gemmatimonadaceae bacterium, assembly GCA_031370885.1. Taxonomy (GTDB): domain Bacteria; phylum Gemmatimonadota; class Gemmatimonadetes; order Gemmatimonadales; family Gemmatimonadaceae; genus Gemmatimonas. The sequence goes on along the minus strand of JANMRE010000671.1, from coordinate 23,673 downwards.
GACATCGGCCCGCACCGTGAGCGCGGCAGCGCCGACATCAGTATCGTACGCCGCACTGGCATTAACAAAGAGCGCGGTCGGCAGCCGTTCGCCGTTACGAGGCACTCCGGCAAATCGCTGGTAGTTCCCGATGAAACCGTCCCCGAACGCGCCACCGGCGCCCGTCAGGTCCCGGAAATACGCCACCCGATTGATCGGAGTCCCCGACTGCGCATCGACAATACCACTGATGGTCACACGGCGCACGCCCGTCCAGGTGGTGCGAAGCGTGGCCTTGTGCCGGCGATCGTTGTTGGCATCGGCGCGATCGAGATCGAAGTTGTTCCCCACCGACGCGTTGAAGTTGATGTCTTCGGTGTTGCTGATGGCGTGCGACCAGGTCCAATTGGCGTCGACAAGTAGCTGGTTCGCGGCACGATAGCGCAGTGCCGTTGAAAGCGCCGCGTACGTGCTGCGCCCACCCGACTCAGTCGTGGTGAGTCGTCGAAAGGCGCCAACAACCGGTGTGGTCGGTCGTGACGCATCGCCCGCAGACGTTGACAGGCCCACCGTATCCAAGGGGCCAATGGCGCGCGACTGCGCGTTCAAGTCCCAGGACCGGGGTAACCGACGCGTATCAACCCACACGCCGTCTACGCTGAGCGCTGCGCGCGTGCCAAACTGGTGCTGGCCCCCCAGAGTGTATTGGCGAGCCAACGGCTGCTTGATACCCCGCGAAAACAGTTCGCGGATTTCATGCGCCGGAAGTACGTCGCGATTGAGGTCGACCGCACGCGGACCCTGAAGAAACGCCGGTGCCTGCGCACCGCGAAACGTGACCGTTTGATTGCCGGTCGGACCAAACTGTACAGCATCGGAATACACTGCGTAGGGCAGCTTGCCGGCAAAAAGTCCAGCGCCAGCGCGAACAACCGTGTTGGTACTCTGCATCCAGTTGAAGGACAATCTCGGCTGCACGTTGGCGAGATCAGGACGGCTGGCCCCGCGACCGGTGAGATCGTCATAGTCCCATCGCACGCCGCCGCGCACTACCAGCGTTGGCGTAGGGCGCCAACGATCTTCGACAAACCCGCCGTACAGGATCTGCGTGAGATTCACCTGTTTTTGCGCCGCATCGACGGTGTAACTTCGCACAACCACATTCGATGGAATATCAGCAAATGTGTAGCGGCCGTTCACCGACCGGATATCTCCATTGTTGATGACCTCGTATGAGCCGGACGGATTCGTGGAAGATCCCGTGAGCTTGAATGCAGCCGCGGCCACATCGATACCAGCGCTGAGCGTATGGCGGGAACCAATCTGTCGCTCCACCACATCGCGGAATTGCAACTGCAGCTCGGACTCGTCGAAAATGAAGTTGCTCGAACCAACAACACCGATAGGCAACGAATCGCGGTCGAGAATGGTGACCTGAGGAACACGGTAGTTGCTACGAGTGGGCGGGAAATCCCACATGAACGTGGACACCTGGACCGACGCCGTGTTGCTGGCCCTCCCGCCGGCGCCGCTACTGCGATGGGTGAGCGACGAAATAGTTCCGAAACGCACCGTCGTGATATCCGCCTCGGGCGCAACAATACCGCTCCCCTCGCCGGCCCGTGTCTGTCGACTGAACGCGAATTTGAGCGTCGTCGATTGCGCGTCGTTCCAGCCATGGTCCAGTCGACCAAACGCCTTGTAGGTCTCGCGCAATTCGCGGCCGAGAAATGTGGCACGCGCCGTCGAACTGATACGGTCTTCGTTTTCGTTGGTGTACTCCAGGGCCCCGAACACGTAGGTGCGCTGGGCGGCGAGCGGACCGCCCAATGCGCCGCCCAGCTGCGACCGTCGAAAACCATCCTGCGCCTTGCGAAAATCCGAACGCGACGTCGGATTCGTCGGTTCAATGGACGGGCGCGCGTCGAGGGGAAGCCCCGGACGATTGTACAGAAACGATTCGCCGGCCCATCGCTCACCACCGGTACGGCTTTCGTAGTTCACCACCCCGCTTGGGCTGCGCCCGGCGCTGGCGGAATAGCTGTTGGCCGACACGTCGAGCCGGTGCATGGCCGCCAGCGGGAACTCCACGCGCGGACCACCCAGAAATCCCTCGTTGTTTTCCAGCCCGTCAATGGTGTATTGCGTGTACAGCGCGTTGGTACCGTTGATACTCAGCTTGGGCGCGTCACCGAAGAATGCGCGGGCCTGCGCCACACCGGGAATGGTGTAGGCCAGCGCAATCGGGTCACGCGCATCGGTAGGGAGTGCGCGCAATTCGGCCCGTTCCACGGCCCCGCCCGTTGCGGCATCACTGGTATTCAGCAGCGGTCGGTCGCGCTGCGCGACCACCTGTTGCACGGCCAGTTGGGCCAATGGCGTCATACTCGCCGCCACAGACACGGCCGATTGCAGGGCCCCGAAACGCACACTCAGCGACTCCGGCAGATATCCCACCAGTGTCAGGCGCAGCCACAGGGGCTCGCCGCGAGTCACCAGCACCCGAAAGACGCCGCTGCTGTCGGTCAATCCGATAGCTGTGGTGTCGTTTCCACGACGCACCGCCACGCGCGCCAACGGTCGCCCGCTCAGGGCGCGAACGGTGCCACGCACGTGAAGCGTGTCCTGCGCCTGAACGACCGCTCCGTTTGCGATGACTGTCAGCACGCCAATGATGGCAGCACGGCTCCACACGATGACGCTCATCGGCGGGCCGTGGTGTCGAGAATATTGAGTGACCAGTTGTAGTCCGACCACGTGATGCGCGCGTGCCCACTGGCCAACAATTCACGCTCGGCGCCGGCGGGAAAGTACTGGGCGAGGAACCGCTGCAGCGGCAATTCGGAGGAGCCGAAATCCTTGCCATACCATTTGAAAATCGGGCTCAGTCGTGCTGAACCAGTCCCGGCATCGACCCGGTTTTTCCCTGGTGACCGCACCAGAAACGTCCGAGCCTGATCATCGAGTTGTGCCTCAAGGTCCGCCGCGCGATACGCTTCGCTGCGCAGCGGCGGACAACCCAAGGCGGCACACACGAGTGCGAAATGCACGCGCGGTTCGTGATAAACTGGCCGTATCTGCTCATGCTCTATCTGGTCCAGTGTGTAGCGATGGCCGCCCACGTCGGCCATTGGCTCCCTCCACGCGCCACCCGTGCTCAAGAACCCACCAACTTTGTTGATGTTCTTGATGGAGCGACGCTCCTGATGCGCATTGATCTGCTGAATGGTATAGGCGTTGTAGGCGTTGATCCAAAAGGCCAGTTGTTCGGCACGCGTCAGCCGTGACGGATCGGTCCGCGCCAGCGTGGCCAGGTACTGCGCAAACGAGGCCGAGCGACTGAAGGCGTCGTAGTCCACCAACCCGTTCCGAACGTGCTGACGAAGGAGCGAGTCAAACGCAGCGTGCGGCGTGGCACCAGGTTGCGCACTTGCCGAGGAGACGGCAAGCGCCATTGGCAGCATGGCGAATAGCAGTCGACGGGTAGTGGTTTGAAGTTCTGAAAATCGAAGCACGGTCGGTAGTCTGGGAGGGTGAACGGGCCAGCCGAAGACATCGGTCGGCCCCACGCTCTCCAAGACGGCACCGGGAGCCAAAGTTCCCGTTGGCCTCCGTTTGTCAGGCCGTATATCCCAGCGTGCGCAATTGCGCGACAACCCGATCCCGAAGACTCCCTTCGTCGGCCACCGCCGTACGTGCTGCACCGAGCACGGACAAGAAAGCGCGTTCGAACTGCACCTGCGGCGAGCATCGTTCACACATTTGCACATGCGCTCTGATGGCCTGCATGCGCTCCGGCGTGAGCTCGTCGTCCAGATAGTCCCACAACTGTTTCATCACCGCTTCACAGTCCAGCATCGGTTCGCTCATGGATTCGTTCATGGCGTCGTTCACGAGGCACTCTCCTTGGCGCGCAACGCGCCGAACCCAGCATCCTGGGCGTAGACCAGCAATTGTTCCTGGAGGATTCGACGCGCCCGAAACAGTCGCGAGCGAACGGTTCCTATGGGCACCGAGAGAATTTCCGCAGCCGATTCGTAGGAGTGATCGTGCAAGTCCACCAGAATGGCCACTTCGCGAAAGGCGTCGGGCAGCCCGGCCATGGCCACCTCAACCGCTTCACGCATCTCCGTTCGCTCGAATACCTGATCCAACCCGTCTGCCCGTGCGCGCTGGTGCAGTTCAGCCGCGGCCATCGATTCCAGCGCGGCGTCCTCGGTGGGCACCTGACGATCACTGTGCTGCCGCATCCGCAGAAACCGTCGACGACAGATGGTGAACAACCACGCGCGGCACTCGGTGCCGAGCGCGAATTGATCCCAGTGCTGATACGCCAGTTGAAACGTGTCCTGCACCAGATCGTCGGCGTCCGACGCGTCGCGCGTGAGCGACAGTGCATACCGTGCGATGTCCTTCAGGTGCACCAGCGCCTGCTCCGAGAACGCCCGATCCCGAACCGTTGTCGGTTGCTCTGGCGTCATGCGTCACCTGCCGTGCCGCCGACATCCCGATCAGGATTGGCGGTGTGCCCTGACGCTCGCGATTGGACGCGGCCGCGTTCGTGGCGCGCGGCACCATACGTTGCCACACAAAACGGCACCGCAGAGTTCATGACAACATGTCCCCACGCTATCGGTGTTCCACGTGACACGGCCTGGCCCTGGGTGATGATATTCAGAATGACGCCCACCACGGCACTGATCTGCAGCGCACGCCGTAGTATCTGGCCACGCGACGCGCTGACGAGCAGCGCTCGCAGAGGACTGCTGGAAAGTGAACCCATGCGTGCGGTTGGAAGTCAACGGAAATGTCGGCGCAGTACTCGGACCACGTTCAGGCGTCGTGCCGGATCGTCCAGATCGGTCTTGGCGACGTAGACGAAGGTATCTGAATGTCCGAGCCCGGAGAGTGTAGTGGGGGTACCTGCGTCTATGACACTGGCGAGTACATGGGCTTCGCGTACCAGTCGCGCCAGCGACGGAAACGCCGCGTCGAACTTCAGCAACGAGGCAAAGACCAGCTTCAGCCCTGGGGCCGGCGAGCGAACCGCCCTAAGTTCCTGTTCCGCGCTTGCTTCCGTATCGGAGGCGAGCCCCAACGAGATGATGGCGTCGTCTGCTGCCGCCGCGAACTCAGCGACTTCCTCCATGGCGGGAAGACGACTGGTGACGCATCGCGCCTCGGCAAGGAACGGTACCATTGCCGTGACAATAAACGGATGTGGTCGAGCCAGAAGAATTGTCGTTGCCATCTGTCGATGCCAGAACGAGAGTGCGCGTCAAAGCCGAGGGTCGACGGCGTAAGACACGTCGTGTCAGGTTAGTTCCCGGCTTCAGCTGCTCAGGCCGGTGGGGCCTCAGCCGCTTGTCGTTGAGGACGGAACCATTCCAGTCCGCTGCCGCTTATTTCGGTGCGCGAGTGACCAGTCATCCGCCGCTATGCGTTCTTGCACCAATCGGACAACCGCTCGTTCACTGTATTTTGCCTTTACTCCGGAGCGTCGAACATGAAGGTCAGTTACCCCAAGGCGGCTATCGCTGGACTTCTCGGCACAGCCGCAATGACCGCGATGAGCGTCTATGGCGCTCCCATGATGGGCATGTCACCGATGAATCCCGCTGAGATGCTCTCAGGGCAGATGGGCGGGAACCTGATGATGGGATGGGCGGCGCACCTGATGATTGGCATGGTACTCGCAATCATGTACGCGTTGGTCGCGACGCGGTTGCCGGGTCCGCTCGCCGTGCGCGGCGCGCTGTTTGGCGTGGCGCCATGGCTCATGGCACAGGTCGTCGTCATGCCCATGATGGGCATGGGACTATTCTCAGGTTCAATGATGGTAGCGGCTGGTAGCCTGATCGGACACCTCATCTATGGCGCCGTCGTTGGCCTGGTGTACGGAACCCCCGACGCACCGGCCTAAGGTGCTCCTTCTGCGGTCAGTCAGGTTCCCGTTCTCCGCGACGTACGCTCTGTCGATCATTGGGACGTTGGGGTGGCCGGCTTCGGTCTGTGCACGTTCGCCTCTCTCCGCGCTCACAAGTTCGTACGAGTATCTCGCGCTTTCACCCGACCTCATCGGCCGACCGTTTCCGCTGGATTGGCACAGTCGCGCCGTACGTGGACAACAGTCGCCCCAGTCGCTCATCGTTGCGGACACTGAAAGACCCGCCTGGCGAATTGCCGGCGCCGGAACCGGCGCATGGTTCTACCGCGATCTGCGCAGGGACGCACCCGCACGCATCGACGTGCTGCGCGTCGAGTTTCGAATACTCGCTGCGCCAGTTGACGCGGACCTTTCGCGGCCGGATCGCAGTGATGCTGCGCTGCGATTTTACGTGATCTGGGAGGACGCCCGACGGCTCCTGCCGCGACGTCGCCTGGTCTTTTTCTCGTACGGCAACACGACCGGCGGCACATCGCGTATCCAGCGTCGCAACGACATGTGCGACATTCATCGACCGGCCACCGCGTCGAACACATGGCGCATCGACACATTGGACTTCACAAGTGGCGCCCGGGAGTCCTGCGGGTGGGAGGCCGGACGAGTGGTCGCTGTCGGCCTGATGCAGGATACCGATCAGACCAAGTCAGTCGCCGTGGTCGAGATCCGAACTATTACGCGCGCGGACCGATAGCAGGCATCTCGACCTCGACCCCAAAAACGATCGCGGACGGCTCGGACGAGGTGCGTATGGTTCTCGCTGCTCGATCCCACCACGAGAAGAGTGAGCTGAAGTTCCCGTTCTGTTCGGAGACAACAATCGAATGATGCACCTTGTCAGCAGAATCAGCAGCGTCAGTGACGCAGGGACGCGCCACGCCACGACGTGATCGGCAATACTGGTTACCTGCTCGGAGCGAAACATGGGCCAGCCTCCTCAAGCATTATTCATACTTCCGTTGTAACACATCAGAATGCTTGTGTGAAGTGTGTTCACTGAATGGGAGTGATCACCTGATAGTTGGCATAGGGCCGGCTCTGGGTGCCACTTTTGGCTCGGCTAGTTTGCCAATCCCTATTGGCGGTGTTGATGATCTATGGCCCCCATTGGTAACGGTCGAGCCATCGCCCCGCTTTGTGCCGCCTCGATCAAGCGGCCGATTTCAGCAATCTGGTCAGGTCCGCTGTATCCCATCCAGCGACGAATCTCGCGCCCGTCGCGATCGATCAAAATGGTAGCCGGCAGACCAACGGCACCGAAGCGTTCATGTAGCAGTGCGCCGCCCAGCGCCACCGGAAAGACAAACTTCCCCGTCGACATAAAGCTGCGCGCAGCCGACGCCTGGGCATCCTCGTTGATTGACAGAAACACGACGTCGCGGCCAGCCACGCGCTGCTGCAGCGAGTCCAACGCCGGCATCTCCGCGCGGCACGGCCCGCACCAACTCGCCCACAGGTTCACGAGTACGATGCGGCCGCGCAGCGTGTCGGACTTCACGCGGCCTCCGTCCAGCAGCGCGAGGTCGATAGACGGCGTTTTCTGGCGCACCCGACCGCCAGCGCCGAGCACATACGACGATGCGAGCAGATGCACGCGGCCGCGTGGGTCGACGGCTAACGTGGGATTGGTGCTACTCAGCATCGCCGTGCGAAGAAGATGACCTGAGGCAGGATCGAAAACGTCCAGGCGCGTGCCGGTCATGTCGCCGTCGCTCGTGCTCAGCACATACAATAGGCCATCGGGGCCCCACACGAGACCGAGATTCACCGGGTGATAGTCGATCACCACTTTGCCGTCTATCACTTCGAACTTCGGTTCACCAGAGCTGTGCGCCAGCCCGCGAGACGCCACCCACTGCGTATCGCCATCTTGCCGAATGGCGACGAGTTGATCGCGGATGAAGGGCGCGAAATACAAGGTTGAATCGCGCGTGGCAAGGTGCCCCGCGTTCTCCATGGCCTCCAGCAGGACGTGCGCCGGTCGATGCGCCTGCCCGACGCGCCGCTGCACCACGCCAAGAGAATCTACGGCGACAAAGAGTGGACCGGCAACCGAGTCAACGGCGCCGGTAAGTTGGTCGGTCGAACGAGAGAGCCACATCAGGTTGGCGGACGTCGACGGCGTCAGTGACGGCGCGTCAAATGGGCCGGTCGGAAAGGTGTGTTGCACGCCCCGACGATCGACGCGTACGATATGCCCGCGCCTGTCAGTGAGCCAGAGGTCGCCCGCGGGCCCGACCACTGCTGCGCGCCAGCCGCCCGCAGCGCCCGCCACCTCACGGGCATGCGCTTGCAGCCGACGATCGATACTCAACAGATGCCCTTCATTGTCGACCACAAACGTACTGTCGCCGAAGGACTTGGTCGCGCGCCCTTCAAGCCAGAGCAGGCGCGCATTTGCTAACGGTGGACCAGAGTCCGGATTCAGACGCTGGGCAGCTTCGCGCGTCTCGATATGACGAACGCTGCCGATTGTCTGTTCGTTGGGGGAAGGCGCATTCGAATTGGCTACCCACGCCACTGGTGACGCGTGCGCCGACGCCGCACGAACGCGCAGCACCGCGATCGACGCGCCGGCCATCACGACCAAGACTGTGACGGTCGCGGTACTGCGCGCTGCCCGCATGACTACTTTGCCTTCGCGATGTCCGCGATCTGAATGGCCTGTGCTCCGGCGGCAGCGAACACCTTTCCGGATACCGTAACGCGCTGTTCGGCGAATGCCTTCAAGCGGCCATTCTGCGGATCCCCTGGCATCGCGGCCGACGTCGGGATGTACAGCTTCCCGTCGTCCGTCAGGATGGCCAACGGCAGTCCCTTATCCGCGCATACTTCGGAGCACATCTTGTGCTCCGCACCACCCAAACCCTGCCCGAACTTGCACGAAATATCTACGACGGTGCCCGTGACGGTCGCGCTCTTGCCGACCGGCGCCTTCATGCCGGCCATACCTTGAGCCTGCGCGCTGGCAGGGGCTCCGACTGCTGCCGCGATTACGGCGATTCGAAGGAAATGACGCATGCTGCCTCCATCTGAAAAGGTTGTGATGGCCAGTGTGGCCGACCGGACAATCCCAGATGAGCAAAAATGGTTCCCGAGGCGCTCCGCGTCTTCTTATCCTGGGTTCAGCAGAGGCTTAGACGCTCATTATCATGTCACGGTGCCAATGATTGAGTCGCGCGCGTCACCGCGTCCACCACTATACCCGACGTAAGCACCGCCGGAAGCACCTCCGCCACCGCGTTCACGTTACGCGGATACATCACATACAACGGCACGCCACTCCGCCCAAACGTCGCCAGCGCTTTGGTGATCTCCGGATCGCGCGATGTCCAGTCAGCCCGTAACAACAGCACCTTGCCGTCGGCAAACGCGCGTTCAACCGACGCCGAGTGCAGCGCCACGCGCTCGTTCACCTGACAGGACAGGCACCAAGCCGCGGTGAAGTCCACAAAGATCGCGCGGCCTTCGCGTCGGGCGTCTTCAACGCGGGCCACCGTGAACGGCTCCCATCCCTGCGGCACCGATTGCGCGCGCACTTCCACCGGCTGCGACCCCACCGCGTACCCACCAGCCGCGATTGACACGCCCACGGCGAGCAACGCCACGGTGCCCAGTCCTTGCCGACCGGAGTACTGCGCGCGGCCCGCCAGCCACGCCGTGAGTGCCACCAGCACCGTAGTCAGCAACGTCATCGACATGATATCGGTGCCGGCCTGACGGCCCAGCACCCACAACAACCACACCACCGTCGCATACATCGGAAAGGCCAGTAGCTGTTTCAGCGCTTCGAGCCACGCGCCGGGTTTCGGCAGTCGACGCATGAGTTGCGGACTGGACGCGAACACGATGTACGGCAGCGCCAGTCCCAACCCCAGCGCGGTGAATACAGCCATTCCCGCTACCGCCGACTGCGTGAGCGCAAATCCTAATGCCGCTCCCATAAAGGGCGCCGTACACGGCGTGGCCACCACCACCGCCATCATCCCGGTGAGAAACGAATCGTAGTATCGGTCGCCGCCGCCTACGGCGCCCAATCGCGTCAACCCCGCCCCAAGCACGAATACCCCGCTCAGATTGAGCGCCAACGCAAACAGCACCAGCGCCAGCACCGCCACAACCGCTGGTGACTGCAACTGGAATCCCCACCCCAACTGCGTGCCACCGGCGCGTAGCAGGAACAGCACACCGGCCAATGCCCAAAAGGTCGACAACACGCCAACGGTGAATACGATGGCGTGGCGTCGACCATCGCGCGCATCGGCTCCGCCGCGCTCCACGAGCGAGAGAATCTTTACTGAGAGCACCGGAAACACACACGGCATCAAGTTGAGCAGCAATCCCCCCAGCAGCGCCGCGCCCATCGCCAGCAGCAAACCCACAATCCCTACTCGCGCTGCTGGCGGCGCAACCCGCGCAGCCACCGCCATGTTGGCGCCGCCGGTGCGCTGAATGGTGGCACCGCCTGGGAACACACTTTGCCCAACGGTCCTTGGCGTGACATCCGAAAGCGCAACATCGATGCGCCACCCCGGTGAGCCCGAGGCGGCATCTGCCAACAGCACTCCCTGAAGGCGCGCGGGCGGTACGGAAGCGATGGCCGAACGCACGATCTCCAGGCGCAGCGTGTCACCCGAAATGACCACGCGCTGCTCGGCCGAGTGATTGACCACGGTCATCGAATCGGCAATGAAGTACGGGGCGCGCATCGCGTGCACAACGTCATTCGGGATGCGCGCGATCAATGCGTACCCGTCGCCGGTACGTCGCGCCCTCATTGTCCAATCGGTGGACGGACGAACCAATCGGTCGCGCGTGGCCCGAATGGACGACGCCCAGCGTGTGGGAGTCGGCTCCTGCGCTCGTACTGGAAGCTCGATCGCCACGTCCTCGCTGGCTGGCAGACAGATTTCCGCACACACCAGCCAATCGGCCTTCGCCGACAACTGCAACGTCGATCCAACCGGCATCGATGCAGGCACGTCAACATCCGCGAGCACCACCAACTCGTCCTCATACCCGTAGCTCATCAACGGCGGCTGCGGCAACAACCTGGGCGTGGGAAACCGCAACGCTGAAACGGTCGCGCCGGCAGGTGCCTTCCACTGGGCGGCAATCGCGAAGCCCGCGTCTCCGGCGTTGGTCCAGTACGTGTGCCAGCCAGCGTCCATGGTGACGCGAAGCGCAACCGTGACCCGCGTTCCCGGACGCACACTCGTGTGTTCGCCGATCAGCGCAATCTTGCTGTGTGGACTCGGATCATTGCCTGCCACCGGCGACTGTGCAGTCGCCGTTCCGCTCGATGCACACAGTGCCGCGACGAGCGCCGCACTCTTAATCATTGCATGGTGCACCGGAGCGAACCGACGGATCGCGATGCATGTTAACGCGTCAAGCGTGCGCAGGGTCACGAACAGTGAGCAGGTTGGACGGGATATCCCGAGTGTACCGTTGAACGTCTCTGAAGAATAGCGAATTCGCGCAAAAAAGGTTCACTCTGAAGGCTGGGGAACTTTTCCTGCCTCCGCCGTCTAGATCCCATCGGACCAACAACTTCCACCTACTTCTTTTCGGCACTGTCAACCATGCACACTCCGATCTTACGCGCGCTGCGACACGCCGTACTTCCACTCGCGATGCTCTGTTCGGCCACGCTTGGCGCGCAGGGTGCGCCGATGATGGGGCCAGTAGACGGCAAGGACCTCCCGCCCACCGAAATCGAGCGGGTCGCGCTCGGCGCGACGGCCCCCGACTTCACGCTCGGAAAGTTTGGTGGTGGCACCACGACACTCTCTTCACTGCGTGGGAAGAAGGACGTCGTGTTGGTGTTCTACCGCGGATACTGGTGCCCATTCTGCGTGGCCCAACTCAAGGAGCTGCGCACGCTGCTCGATGAACTGCTCAGGAAAGAAACGGAATTGCTGGTGGTGTCTATCGACGGCGAGAACGAGACCAAGATCGCCATCAGCCGCATTGCCGCCGACGGCAAGCAGCCCGACTTCACATTCCTGTCAGATCCGGAGCATGCGGTCATTGACCGCTACGGTGTGTTGAATCCCGCCGGCAGTCGTCGTGGGATTCCGCATCCCGCCACATACGTGATCGACAAGAAGGGGGTGGTGCGCTGGCGTGACGTGCAAACCGACTACAAGATCCGGCCCACCAACGCGGCCATTCTCGGCGCGGTCCAGGCGTTGCACGCGCGCTAGGGCACGTCGTCCACTCCCGGCACAATAAAATGCAGGGGCCAGCCCAGTCATAACGTCCAACTGGTTTTCGCGGGTACTGGCGGCTAGGCTTTGCGACCGGCTAACTTAGCCGAACTGGTCAAGTCGCGGTCACGCTTTGCAAGGCGGGGGTCGTCGGTTCGATCCCGACACGCTCCACTGTAACGTTGTTCACGACACCCCGTATCGGCCCATGCCCTGCGGGGTGTCGCCCGTTCGGGAACGTCCGCAAACCCCTTCAATATTCACCCAATGTCCACGACAGCCGCCAGCCCAATCACAGTCGGTGAGACCGCCCCCGATTTCAATCTGTTTTCAACCGCCGGAACGAGTGTGACGTTGTCCAGTTTTCGCGGACAGTCGCTGGTGCTGGTGGCGTTCTTTCCACTGGCGTTCACCAGCACCTGCACTGCCGAGTTGTGTGGATTCAGTGAGGACTTCGATGTATTTGCCGCTGAGGGAGTGGAAGTCCTTCCCATCAGTGTAGATGCAGTCCCATCGCTCAAGGAGTTTCGCAGCAAGTACGATATGAAAGTGCATCTCTTGTCCGACTTCAAGCGTGAGGCGTCACGGGGCTTTGGCGTGATGCGCGAGGACACGCTGGTCGCCAAACGCTCGTACTTCCTTATCGACAAGACTGGCGTGGTGCGTTGGGCGCACGTCGAGGAGAAGAGCGGACAGAAACGCGAGAACGCCGAGATTCACGCCGCGATCCGGGCAGTGACTGGTTGATCGAAGGTCCCGTGTTTGGCGATCGGTCAGCTTGTCCGATCGAGGCGTGAGTCCTAGTTTGGTACTGTGATCCGACCTCGCGCCTTCCCATGAAGTCTCACTCCAGTTTCGCCGCACTTCCGGACCTCCTCGCGATCGCGGCGAGGCCTTCGTCCACACCCGACTCGTTGCGGGCGGCCGCAGACGAACTGCGACGAGCGGTCGAGACACTCACGCCGTCGGAGCAGGAGGTGGCGGTCGCCTGCGCCGACGTATTGACGCTCGCGGCCCTGCGCACCGAGCAGCTGTGGATTCTGGAAGGCGAGCTTCAGGCGCGTGTCCAGGAGGTTGCCGCGCAGCGCGCCTTCATCGAACGCGTGGTCGACTCGCTGCCATTCGGCATGTATGTGGTCGACCGCGACTATCGCATTCACGCCTGGAATCACAAGCGCGAGACGGGGTTGCAGGGCGTGTCCCGCACCGACGCGATTGGCCGAACGATCTTCGATGTTCTGCATCGTCAGTCGGCGTCGATGCTCAAGCAGGAGTTCGACGAGGTGTTTGCGACGGGTCGCCTGCAGCAGTTCCAAATGGAGAGTAACGCGTTCGGCGATACCCGGACCTTTCGGATCTCCAAGATTCCGATGCGCATCACCGGCGACGATGTCAGTCACGTCATCACGGTGGGTGAGGATATTACCGACTGGCGCGCCGCGATCGATCGCACCGCGCAGTCGGAGAAACTGGCCGCACTCGGCCAGTTGGCGGCCGGCGTGATGCACGAAATCAACAATCCACTGGCCACCATCGCAGCGTGCGGCGAGTCGCTGGCGCTGCACACGGAGTTGGCGGCGACGCTGCCGCCCGGCGCGCCGGTACCGGGCGCTGATCCCGCCGAGCTGCTGCGCATCATCGACCTCGAAGTGCATCGCTGCAAGCGGATCGTGAACGGACTGCTGGATTTTGCGCGACCAAAGCCCGCCGAGCGCACGACACTGGATCTGAACGTGGTCGTGCGCCAAGGGCTCTTCCTGCTGCAGCACCATCCCCGGTACAAGCGCGTGACGATGGTGACTGAGATCGACGACGCCCGACCACTGCAGGTGACCGGCAATGCGGACCAGTTGGTGCAGGTGGTGATGGCATTGGCGATCAATGCGCTCGACGCGACTCCGGATGGCGCGCGCGTGGTGATCCGAACGTCACTGCTGACCGTCGCCAACGGCGAATCGAGCGCCGTGCTTGACGTGTCCGATGAAGGTCCGGGTGTACCCCGTGCGCTTCATGCCAAGGTGTTCGATCCATTTTTTACCACCAAGCCCCAGGGCCAAGGCACAGGCCTCGGGTTGGCCATCTGCCATGGCATCGTCACCGATCACGCCGGTCAGTTGGAGTTGATGAGTGGTGATGCACCGGGGGCGACCTTTCGCGTGCTGTTGCCCGACCTGACGCTCGCCATGGGCGCCGTGGCATGACCACGTTGCCGTCACCGGCCCGCGGCGTCGAAATGATATCCGCCATTCGTGTTCTCATTGCCGAAGACGAGACGCATCTGGGGACGGTGTTGGAGCAGTACCTGACGGCGCGTGGCTTCGCGGTCACCAGAGTGCGCAATGGTCGGGATGCGCTGGACCGTCTGCGCGCAGAGACGTTCGATGTCGCATTGCTGGACATCGTGATGCCGGAGCTCGACGGACTCGAAGTGCTGCGGCTGGTGCGCGAGGATCCATTGCCGCCGGAGATCATCGTCATTACCGGCAACGGCACGACCGAAACGGCGTTGGCCGCACTCAAGTTGGGGGCGTACGACTTCGTGTCCAAACCGTACCGCATGGCGGAGATCGATGCCCTGGTGCGTCGCGCGTGGGAGAAACGCATGCTCACGCGCGACAATCACGCCATGCATTCGGGCCTTCGTCGATCAACCGGCGCGCCGAACTTTGTGACACAGTATGCGCCGTTGGTGGCCGTCCTGTCGTTGATTGAACGGGTGGCGCCGAGCGATTCGCCTGTGGTCATCAGCGGCGAAGCGGGAACTGGCAAGCGGCTCGTGGCGCGCGTGCTGCACGAACACGGCGGGCGGCGCGATGGACCGTTTATGGCGTTCGATTGTGCCGCACCCGGCGACACGCGAGGGGAGATCGAACTCTTCGGAGCGGAGAAGGGCGCAGGGTCCGGTGCGGAGCGGCGAAGTCACGGCGTGCTGGAACTGGCGGCGGGCGGCACCCTGTACCTGCGCCATGTGGGCGACCTGGATATCCGGTTGCAGGACAGACTGCTGCACGCGCTCGAAACCGGCGCGTTCACACGTGTGGGCGGATCGCAACGGGTTGACGTCCGCGCTCGCCTCGTGGCGTCGAGCACGCGCGATCTGACGCGCATGGTCGCGGCGGGGAGTTTTCGCGGGGATCTGTTGCATCGAATCAGCGCGGTGCGTGTGGCCTTGCCGCCATTGCGGGAACGCCTCACCGACGTGCCGCTGCTCGCGGAACATTTTCGCCGACAGTTTGGTGGCGCGAATCCGCCGACGTTCAGCGCCGATGCAGTGGCGGCACTGGAACACGGTCGGTGGCCCGGGAATGTGCGGGAACTGCGCAACGTGGTTGAGCGGGCGGTGCTGCTGTCAACCGACGGCACCGTTCGCGCCAGTGATCTGCCGACGGGCGCGGACACGATCCCGATCGGAGGGCTCTCGGCCGGCGCGACGTTGACCCTCGCGGAGCTCGAACGTCGACACATCGTTGACGTCCTCGAGCGCACGCAGTGGCATCAGGGTCGTTCGGCCGAGCTGCTGGGTATCTCTCCGAAAACCCTGTATCGCAAAATCCGCGAGTACGGCTTGCGTCGTCCCACCAATCGGACGTGACATGAAATCTGCCATCCGCGCTCAGGTCGTGTTGTGAAGATCCTGGTTATTGAAGACGATCCCACCGTCGGGGAATTCGTGCGACGTGGCCTTGAGGAGCAACGCTGGCACACCGATCTCGTTGCCAACGGCATTGACGGCGAGCGCATGGCGCTGTCGCAGCCGTACGACCTGATCATCCTCGACATGCGACTGCCGGGGCGCAACGGTCTGGACGTGTTGCGCACGCTTCGGGCGCGCGGCTTTGAGCGACCCGTGCTCGTGCTCACGGCGCAGGATGCGGTGGACGCGAAAGTGGAGACGTTGCGCGCCGGCGCGGATGACTACGTCACGAAACCCTTTGCGTTCGAGGAATTGCTCGCCCGGGCGGAAGCGCTGCTGCGACGTCCGCGCGCCCTGGTGTCGCCCGTGCTGCGCGTGGGCGACCTCGTGCTCGATCAGGGAACACGCGACGTGCGCCGTGGTGAGGAACTGATCGAACTCACGCCGAAGGAGTTCGCCGTCCTGGAATACCTCATGCGTCATGCGGGGCGCGTCATGAGCCGGACCCTGATCACGGAGTACGCCTGGGGGTATCACTTCGATCCCGGCACCAACATCGTGGACGTCGTGATCAATCATTTGCGCAAGAAGATCGATGCGCGTTACGAACGGAAACTGATCACGACCGTGCGAGGCGTTGGCTACATGGTTCGCGCGTAGGGCGGGGACGGGCATCTCGTGTGGTCCATTCGGGTTCGGCTGACATCGGCGTACGCGTCCACGATGATGGGCACGATGTTGCTCTTCTCGCTCACGATCCTGTCGGTGCGACGCGCGACCCTGATGAACCAACTGTACCAGCGCGTGGAGATCGAGGCCAACGAGGTGGTCAAGGCGGTCGGTCTGGCGCGATCGAGCGGCATGGAGACTGTGATCGCGGAGGATGATCCGCTGGCCGTCCGACGCGTGTCTATCCGCATGGAGCTGTTCCTGTCGCTCCTCGAAGGGTACGTACTGGTGCAGGACAGCACAGGGTACGACATCTATGCGTCGCCGGCGGTGAAGGCGCTCTCCATCGTGGGTCGCGCCGCATTCAGCCGGGCGGCGCGCGACGATGTGCCGAACGGGACAACCCAACTGGTAGTTATCCGCGACGACGAAATTCTGCTGGCAGCGCGCGAGGCCGCGCTCAGCAAGGATGCGCGCTATCGCGTGTTTGCCGGCATCAGCACATCGACTGCCAGCTACGCACCGCGCGAACTGATTTCCACCATTCTGGTGATTACACCGCTCCTGCTCGGCGTTTCGCTGACGTTTGCCTACATTATCGCCGGCCGATCATTCCGCCCGATCGACCGAATGGTCGATCAGGCAGAAGCGATCAGCGACGGACGATCCCTGCATCGTCGTCTCAACATCGGGGCGGCAGGCAAAGAGCTGGCGCGGCTGGCCGGCACTCTCAATGAAATGATCGGGCGTCTGGAAACCACGTTCGGTGCCTTGCGCCGGTTCACGGCCGACGCGAGTCATGAACTCAAAACCCCGCTGGCCGTGATGCGGGTGGATGTCGAACGCGCGATGTCGCCAACGTCCACGCCCAACGAGAAGGCCATCGCGCTTGAGGAAGCGCTGGAGCAGGTCACGCGCATGGCCGATCTCGTGGATTCGCTGCTCACTCTGGCGCGCGCCGACGAAGGGCGATTCGACCTCTTTCGCGAGCCGGTGCAGATGGGTCCTTTGATACGCGAAGTCGTGGAAACCGCGCGCCTGCTGGGTGAAGATGGCGAACTGACCGTCGAGGCCCCGCAGATCGACGACGCCGAAGTCCTTGGCGACCTGACGCGCCTACGTCAGCTTCTGCTCAATCTTGTCACGAACGCCATCAAGTACACGCCGCATCGAGGACGCGTGAGTATTACGCTGGAGCGCGGCGAAGCGGTGGTGAGTGTGACGGTTGACGACACCGGTATCGGGATCGCCGCAGCCGACCTGCCGTATATCTTCGAACGATTCTGGCGCGCCGATCGCGTACGATCCAGAGCGTCCGAGCGAGGAGGATTCGGGCTTGGTCTCGCGATCTGTCAGTGGATCGTGCAGGCGCACGGTGGGCACCTGTCGGTGCAATCGAGACTCGGTCGCGGCAGCACGTTTACCGTCACCTTGCCGCTCGCCGGCGCCTCGGGATCCGGCATGACGGGCGAGTATCCGACGAGGACACCGGAGATCGCCATCGAAACGTCATGACGTCTTCATCATTCGTTCAGCACGTTTACATCACGCGCTAATGCATCAATCGTAGGCTGAGAACAGGACACGTCGTATCGGTCACCCGCACCGGAGGATGTCATGTTCCAGCTGCTGCTCGAATCCAATGCCGTTCCTGCATCACGCGTGGGGGGATCGCTGTTCTCCACCATCGGACATGCGGCGCTTATTGCGGCGGCCGTTGCGCTGACCGCGCTGCCGCCAGAGCGCACCCCGCCACCAACCGATCCGCCGCTGATCTTCGTGCCTGTCCCAACTCCGACTGTAGAGCCGCCACGGCCGATTGATCTGGTCATCCCCAGCACCAGCACGGCGCCCAGTGCCGTTGGCACGCCAAGTCTGACGACGGTCATTGACATCCCCATCGGCCTCCCCACGATCGACCTGAGCGTACCCGTGACTCGTGTGGCGGACTTTTCGGGAGGACTGCGGGGCCGGCCCGACGGAACCGGCGAACCCGGAACAAGCGGACATGGAGACGGCTCCGCATTTTCGGCCGAGCAGGTCGACAGGCCGGTCGTGCTGCGTCCTGGCGCGCCCACGCCTGCGTATCCCGAAATGCTCCGAACAGCGGGGATCGCGGGCTTCGTGGTTGTCGAGTTCATCGTCGATACAAGTGGCCGGGTTGAGATCGGTTCGATTCGCCTCATGCAAGCTGACCACGAGTTGTTCTCTGTCGCAGTCGAGCGAATCGTCCCGAAACTTCGATTCCTGCCGGCGGAAGCCCAGGGACATCGCGTGCGCCAACGGGTGCGTCTCCCCTTTCGATTCGATCTGCATTCCTGAGCGGTGAATACTCACGGTGGATTAATCCGATCCTAATGTTCTTTCCATTGCCGGATCATGTCCGCAGGGTAGAATCGCCAAGTCGGTTCGCCGAGCACTTACTCGGCAACCTGCATTTGGTCGTACCTCGTACACGGGACAAGCGAGATGTTCAACAACCTGCTTGAATCGAAGGCCAAGAGGCAAAAGCGCTTTGGCGGGACCGCTTGGTCGGCCATCGTCCATGCCGCTGGAATTGTTGGCTTGGTAGTGGTCACGGCAAACGCCGGGATCAAGAGTGACAAGGTCAAGGAAGAGAAGGTGGATTTCGTCGACGTGAAGAAAGACGAACCCAAGCCGCCCGAGCCGGAAAAGCCACCCCCACCGCCCGACGTGGTCGTCGCGCCGCCGCCACCAAAAGGCTTTCAGGTGCTGCAAGCGCCCATCGAAATCCCCAACGTGATTCCGGATATCGACCTGTCGAAGAAGGTAACCGACGAGGCGGATTTCTCGGGCAAGGGTGTGCAAGGTGGAACGTCAAAGGGTCTTGAGGGAGGCAAGGGCCCCGTTCCGCAGGGTGATCAGCCCTATTTCGATTTTCAGGTGGAGAAGCCGGTGGTGATGGCGCCAGGCACCCAGGGCCCGGCGTATCCCGACATGCTTCGTTCGGCCGGCATCGAAGGTCAGGTCCTCGCGCAATTCGTTGTTGACACGACTGGTCGCGCCGAAATGAGCACGTTCAAACCGCTCAAATCGGACAACGATCTGTTCACCAGT
This sequence comes from Gemmatimonadaceae bacterium, assembly GCA_031370885.1. Taxonomy (GTDB): domain Bacteria; phylum Gemmatimonadota; class Gemmatimonadetes; order Gemmatimonadales; family Gemmatimonadaceae; genus Gemmatimonas. The sequence continues at coordinate 4,157 of JANMRE010000671.1, read as the reverse complement.
GCGGTGAAGAACGCATTGCAACGCATGCGTTTCCTTCCCGCCGAGGTCGGTGGACGCAAAGTGAAGCAGCTGGTCCAGCAGCCGTTCCAATTCTCGCTGAACCGCTAGTTCTCGTTTTCATCTTCCCGTTACCCGGAGACCTGCGTCATGAATACGTCAGTGATGGAGATGTTCGTTTCGATGGGCTGGTTTGCCAAGGGCATCGTGTTCACGCTTCTTGGCATGTCGGCCTTCTCGTTTACCGTGTTGTTCTCGAAGGCCTGGGGCATGCGCAAGGCGCAGGTCGAGACGCGCAAGTTTGCGCCCGAGTTCTCGCAATTCCTCGAAGAAGACAATCTCGGCGAGGCGATCAAACTGGCTGAAGGCTACAAGAAGTCCCACGTGGCGCGTGTCCTTGGTGGCGCGTTGTCGGAGATTCGTCCCCTCATTCAGGATGGCTCGGTAACGGTGGCCGACATCAATTCGGCGGAGCGCGCGGTGGAGCGCGAGATGCTGATGACGATTGTTGATCTCAAACGCGGCCTCGGTGTGCTCGCGACGGTTGGCGCCACGTCACCGTTCGTGGGTCTGCTCGGTACGACGATGGGCATCGTGAACTCGTTCACCGGTATGGCCACGTCGGGCGCCGGTGGTATTTCGGCGATCGCGGCCGGCGTTGCCGAAGCGCTGATCACCACCGCCATCGGTATCGGTGTGGCCATCCCGGCCGTGTGGGCGTTCAACTACTTCCAGACCAAGATCGACAACCTGACGGCGGAGATGACGTATACGTCGAAGGAAATGATCGACTATCTCATCAAGGGTGTGTCCGGTGAGTTTGGCCGCTCACGCTTCACGCGCGAGTTCAACACGGCCAGCGGCCAGTCCATCTCGCAGTAGTCGTTGATCCAGCTACGCATGAACGAACTGGCCCGTGCGTTGGCGCTCCGATGGGGGCGCCAACGGCGTGGCTTCACGCAAGGAGTGACGCGATGGGTATGAGCCTTGGCGGGGGGAACGCAGTAAAAGCCGAACCAAACGTAACCCCCATGATTGACGTCATGCTCGTGCTGCTGATCATCTTCATGATCACCATCCCGCAAATCAACGCGGGGTTCAAGGCGGTCCCGCCGGAGGGGCAGAATCTCAAACCTCACCCGGAAGAAGATGGTGATCAGGTGCTCGGCATTGACAGCGAGGGACAGTATTACCTGAACAAGAAGCAGATCAGGAACGAGGATGCGCCAACGCTGGTTGGCGGAATTTTCCTCAAAGATCGCCCGGACTACATCATGTACGTGAAGGCTCACAAAGACCTTGAATACCTCAAGGTCGTCAACGCGCTCGATATGCTGTCGCGGAACGGGGTCAGAGTGGCGGCGTTGATCACCGACCAGACGCCGAACACGCAGTCGCTGATCGACAGCGACAAGATTCTCGGCTCAAAGTCCGGAGGGAAGTAACATGAGCATGTCGACCGGTGGGAATGGGAGCAATCTCAGCAACGACATGAACGTCACGCCGATGATTGACGTGCTTTTGGTGCTGCTCATCATTTTCATGATGATCATTCCGATGAGCCGAAAAGCGCTTGACGCGCAGTTGCCGGACCCGACGCCGCAGCCGAACGCGACGCCAAACCCGGACCAGATTGTGTTGGAGGTGCTTCCGGACAACAAGTTCGCGATCAACAAGGAGCCGATCGACAAGGCGCAGCTATTCACCAAGCTGAAGTCCATCTTCGATCCTCGTCCCGAGAAAATCATTTTCGTGAAAGGCGATACCACGGTGAAGTACTCCAGCGTGATTTGGGCCATGGATCAGGCCCGTGGCGCCGGGGTCTTGGTGATCGGCGTACCACCAAAGTGAGTTGACCACTCGGCATCCCGGCGGCCCTTTTTCGGCTGACGCGGGTATCGAGTTTGGGTTCCGCTCGAACGGCTGGCAGTAGCGGCGGACGAACCCTCTGGGCTCGTCCGCCGTACTAGTTTTCGTGAACGCTCGGTCACTCATGGATCCGCAAACTCCGTACAGCCCTATCCCGCACGAACTACCGCCACCCGCGCCGGAGCCCGGCGAGCGCGGCCGCTACCGGCCGCCTATCGGGATTCCGGTCTCCAGGGGTCGTCGGATTGGGGGCTTGGCGCTCTCGATCACCATGCACGTTTTGGTGATCCTGCTGTTGATTGTTCCATTCACCTCGCCCGAACTCATTCGTGAGGTCATGGGAGCCGGGGGCCCTGGTCCTGCGGGTGGCGGCGGGGGTGGAAACCGAGGAACAGGAGGTCAGCCTAAATCGGAACGGCTTACCTACGTGCGCGTGGCGCCAGCTCCAACCCCTCCGGTACTTCCTCCCCTGGTGAAGCCCCTTGAGGTCAAACCAATTGTGCCGCCTCCGATCGTTCCCCCGCCAACACCACAGCCCAAACCAGACGTTGCTCCCGCTTCCGCAGCGGTTGCTCCGGACGTGAAGTCGGCCGCATTGGGAACAGGTGGCGGCGCTGGCACCGATGGCAGTACGGGCGCGGGCCCTGGCAGCGGCGGCGGCATCGGATCAGGCGTGGGGACTGGGCGGGGGAGCGCCGTGGGGCCAGGGACCGGTGGAGGACCGGGCACGATCTATCCGCCAGCGCCCATTGAGCTGTTTCTGCCCCCTATGCCGATTCCAGGCAAGGCCAAGGGTGAGGTTGTGGTGCAATTCGATGTCGATTCAACGGGCAAGGTGCTCGACATCCAATTCACGCCAACCAAAGACGGCAATTACAACCGAAAACTCGGTGAAGCGTTCAGGTCGGTCCGTTTTCGGCCGGCCACGAATGGGTTAGGCGTGCCCGTGCGCGCAAAATACGAAGTGGTCTATTCGCTCTGAGATCCACTCTGGCTGGGTGCTGCTCCCGTCAGTAGCTTCACCGATCTTTCGTCTGCCCGCCCGTTCGACGACCGTGCATCCCGTCGTCGCTCCACATATCACCACATGCGTTCGTGCCGCGTTGCGGCAGCCGTTTGACACGCGCACCAGGAGCCTCATGGGACTGTTCGTTCGGAAGCCTATAGCCGCTGCCGGTGACAGCGAAAGCGGTATGAGACGCACGCTCGGGGCGGGTGACCTCATCATGTTGGCCATCGGTGCCGTGATTGGTGCGGGAATTTTCTCCTCTCTGGGCACGGCTGCGGCCGGAGAGGTGCTGGCCGACGGCACGATCGTGCGTTATGGCGCGGGACCTGCCCTGGTGCTGTCATTCCTGCTGCTGGGCGCGGTATGCGGACTGGCCGCGCTCTGTTACGCCGAACTCGCCTCGATGATTCCGCAGGCCGGCAGCGCCTACGCGTACTCGTACGCCACGCTCGGCGAGATCGTCGCGTGGATCGTTGGCTGGGCGCTCATCCTTGAGTATGCCGTTGGCAACATCGCGGTCGCGATTGGGTGGAGCGGCTACTTCGTGTCCGTGATGTCGGGGTTTGGTGTCACCATGCCTGGCTGGCTCACGCACGGATATTGGGCGGTCAAAGCCAGCGGCGATCCGGCGATGGTTGCACTGATGCAGAATGCCCCGCGCGTGGCGGGTATTCCTATTCTGCTCAACGTGCCGGCGTTTGCGATTGTCGCGGCTGTGACCGTGTTGCTGCTCCAGGGTGTGAAGGAAAGCATGCGCGTCAACAACATCATGGTGGTGATCAAGCTGCTGGTGCTGGCGTTGTTCGTAGGTGTGGGTGCCATGCACATCAATTCCGCGAACTACACGCCATTCGCACCAAATGGATTTCGCGGCATCCATCAAGGTGCCGCGATCGTGTTTTTCGCGTATATCGGGTTTGATGCGATATCCACCGCTGGCGAGGAAACGAAAAACCCACAGCGCAACCTGCCGATCGGCATTTTGGGAGGCTTGGCGATCTGCACGCTGATCTACATTGTGGTGGGTTTTGTTGCCACGGGTTTGGTGCCGTACGAGCAGTTGCGGGCAAGTGATCCGCTGGCGCGGGCACTGGAGCTTGCCGGCCTCTCTACCGCGAGCTGGATCGTTGCAGCGGGCGCGGTGGTGTCGATGACCGCCGTGTTGCTGGTGTTTCAGTACGGCCAGCCGCGCATCTTCTTTGCAATGGCGCGTGACGGCCTGCTCCCGGAGTGGGTGGCCCGCATCGACCAGAAGACGCGCACCCCCTACACCGCGACGCTG
>JANMRE010000212.1:0-2547 GCA_031370885.1 Gemmatimonadaceae bacterium | reverse complement strand
GAAATTCGCCATTCATCCCGTGGCCGGTCGCATGCCAGGGCATATGAACGTGTTGTTGGCCGAAGCGAATGTGCCGTACGACAAGCTGTTTGACATGGACGACATCAATCCGGAGTTTGAGCGGACCGACGTGGTGCTGGTAATCGGTGCCAACGATGTGGTGAATCCGGCGGCAAAAACCGATCCGGGCAGTCCTATTTTCGGGATGCCGATTCTCCACGCCGATGCCGCCCGGCGGATTATTGTGCTCAAGCGCGGCATGAGTGCCGGCTTTGCCGGGATCGAGAACGAGTTGTTTTACAATCCGAAAACGCAGATGCTGTTTGGTGATGCGAAGGGCACGCTCAGCAAATTACTGGCGGAGATCAAGCAGGTCTGACGGTTGGAGACTCTTAACCCGGGAGAACGCGCATGCCAACGGTACGCGACGTATTGGCGCGGAAGAGTGCGGAGGTGGTGAGTGTCGGTCTGGATTGTACCGTGCTCGACGCCGCCCGCCTGATGATGCAGGGACGCATTGGTGGTGTGCTGGTGATGGACGCCGACGCGATGGTGGTGGGCATCTTCACCGAACGCGACGTGTTGGGGCGTATCGTCGCCGAGCAGCGCGATCCGGCGCTCACGATGATAAAGGATGTCATGACGGCAAAGCCGCTCACGGTCTCGTCACTCACCACGTTGGACGCCTGCAGCACGCTGATGACGCAGCGACGGGTCCGTCACTTGCCGGTGATGGATGATGGCGAGTTACGCGGGATCATCACGCCGGGCGACCTGTTGGCGTTTCGCATGGCGGAGCAGGAAACGCTGATTCAGGACCTGCACTCCTACGTGTTCGATATCCGGTAGCGCGCTCGGCGTTGGCGACGGACCGGTGCACAATGGCCGGTTGGTCGCAGCGCAACGCATCAGTCACGCCGTCGACCCGCCTGCTGCTGCAGCGTGCCCGTGCTGATGCGCATACCGATAAACAGGTCGTAGAGGGTATGTCGAACAGCGGCGGGCACCCCTTGGGCGCTATACGCATTTTCGTCAAACGCGTTCCGCAACACGCCGAGTTCGATGCCGGGATACCCTGCCCGATTCCATGTCGCGCCGACAGACAGGGCAATCAACGATTGGTGGAGTTGTTGATATCGCGTGACGACGGGATCGTCGCCCGCGGGTCCGCCGGACTTGATCACAGTGACTCCCGCAATCGGTTCCCAGTTCCCGAAGTCGTGCCCGTATCGCAGTCCAAAGATTGACGGAATGACCAAGGCCGCCGACTGGACGATCAGCGCGACATGGTCCCGTGCGTCTCGCTCATGCAAGGCGAGCTTGGCGTAGGGCAAGAAGAGGAGTTGCCGACTCCGCAATCCGTCCTGCATGTAGACGCCAATCGGCAGGCCAATCTCCAGCCGATGTCCCAATCCAAACGCGGGCGCCGCGTACGCGACATAGTCAGCCGGTTCATCCCGGGCGCGATCCGCGACGACGGAGGCGCCCGCGTCCAACCGGAATCCCGGATCGACCTGCGCGGTGTGAAACGTTGGAAAGCAGGCAATAGCGGGTAGCAACAAGGCGAGCAATGCGAACCGCAGCTGCCTTGCGCGCGTGCTTCTGGACTGATGCAATGTGGATGTTTCGGATGTGAGAGTGCGCACGCAACGTGGTTCATGGGATGCGGAGCCGGATCGGGATGACCGCATGTTGCAGGCGTATTATATTTCATGCCCCCTCATTCGGGACCCACGCGTACTACGCGGCGCCGTGCGGGCCACTTACGAAGCTGTGGTCCCGCACCGCACCAGCCTGGGGCATTCATGCACCTCTCTTCATCGATCATTCGTATCCTCACGGCCGGCTGCTCAGTAGTGAGTGTTGTGGCGCCGAGTCCCGCGCGTGCGCAGGACAAATCGAGAACGCTTTTCGCAGCATTGACTGTCGGTGCTTCCCAACCTTTCGGTGATTTTGCTGAACGCGTAGGTACGGGTCTTCGTGTGGGTGTCGCGGGTTTATTGAAAATCCGCAGAACTCCGCGTCTTAGTATTCGTGCTGACATCGGATATGCAGGCTTCGACAACGAGACCTTTGTCCTTGCTGCGCAGAGTGGAGTACGGTTCCAAACCATTGTCCTAGGTGGATCCGTCAGCGGTCTCTTGCACGTTGGTTCCGCCAGCGGTCGAACCGTTCGACCGTACTTGGTGGGCGGGCTTGGCGTCTCGAACGTGAAAACGGTCACCATCGCGAACTCTGAACGACTTGAGTCGCCAGGTGAGTTCGCGCCGGGTATCAACGCAGGAGCGGGAATCGAATGGCGACTTTTTCGCGTCGAGACTTTCATGGAGGCGCGGTTGGAGGCCATCTTCACAAACGCTGAAGGCGGAAGCGGAACACAATACCTACCGATAGTCGTGGGTGTCCGATTCTAGCCTCAATGGCATCGAGTTGAACTCAGCTCCGCGCTACTATTCATCGCAATCACCAGGTTCGCTGGCCCGGGCAGCGGCGACGACTGGGATTCCACATTTGAACGGGCCGCGGTTGCGAGCCGCGATATGTGCG
>JANMRE010000013.1:0-9559 GCA_031370885.1 Gemmatimonadaceae bacterium | reverse complement strand
CGACACACGTGATCCAGTCAATCGATGCCAGCATGGCCCGCAATCCGGCCCGGGCCAGCGGTTCGTCGTCGGCAATCAACGCGGTCACGCGATGCCCGGTGGTCACGCGATGTCCACCGCGTCACCCTGTCGTGGAACCGTGATGGTGGCGGTGAATCCCAGCCCCGGTTGGGTCTCGATGTGCAGTCGGCCACGATCAGTGAACAGCACACGCAGTCGATCGCGCAAGCGCGCAAGCCCGGTGCCTCGGTCGGCGAGCGTTGACGGATCCGCTCCAACTCCCGTGTCGCGCACGATCACCTTGAGCCGGGTTTCATCGGCGTGCGCGTGGATAGTCAGCGCCGTCGGCTCCACCTGGGGCGCCGCACCATGACGCACGGCGTTCTCCACCAGCGTCTGCAGCGCGAACGACGGGATCAGCGCGTCGTGCGCATCACCCTCCATGGTCATCGTGACGTGCAGGCGATCACCAAATCGGAGACGCTCGACGTCAAGATAGCGCTCGACGAACGCCCACTCGTCCGCCAGCGTGATGAGGTCGCGGTCTTCCTCGAGACTCGCGCGCAAAAGACCCGCCAGCTGTTCGGTGGCCTGCGTCGCGCGACGCGGCTCAAGGGGAATGAGCTGGACAACCGTGTGCAGTGCGTTGAACAGAAAATGCGGATTGAGTTGGGAACGCAAGGTTGCCAGTCGCGACGTCACCGCCAGCGCCTCGGCAACCGCTGCCCGCTGTGCCGCCTGCGACGCGTAGGTTACCCCTGCCACCATAACGTAAAACCACACGCCCATCACAAGGAACGGGACCCACGGCGCGCGCATCACCAGTTGTACGGCGCCCACGTGAGCCGTCAGCAACGCGGACTCGAGCAGCGCGGTGAGTATCATCCACGCGATGGCGTAGAGTGGTGCGGCAACCAGATGCAGTCCCAGGAACGCGATTCGCATCGGTACTGGCCATGGGAAGCGCTGCGTGAGCCGATTGACACCGAGTCCCAGAATCGCCGCGCAGGTTACGGCACGCATGCCGGCAAACACTGCGGAGTGCACGCTTGTTCCGGGATGTGCGGAGACAATGAGCGTAGAGTACAGCGCCCACACCGGCAGCCATCCGATCACCCACTGCAGCCACACCCAGATCTTCGGCATCTACCAACGTGCACGTGGCGTTGACACGGGGGGAAGGGCTGACGACATCCTCGTGTCGAGAAACGTCAGCGCGGCGCGACGGCCGCGACTCGCCTGGCGTCGATCCGCGTGACACCCTCGGTCCACTTCTTCCCATTGTCGTAGGAGCGGTCCAGCCTGTAGGTAAAGCTTGTCGGCGTGATTTGTGAAAATGTGGCGCGCGAGATGTACATCTTCCCTTCCGCATCCTTACCGTTCCCGTTTACGATCATCTCTTCGCCCCGCCAATCGGCCGTAGAAGTTGAAACGATACCCTTGTAGACGTCGACCGCCGAAATACTCCAACGACGCGCCGCGCTGTCGAAGTACCGCACGCTATGCGCCAGCAGCAGCGGATTGCCGGATGCATCGGTCAGGCGCAGTTCGTCTTGAACACCCCATCCGTCGAGCGCTCGCCACGCCTTCCATGTACCCGGTAGTTTCGACACACCATGCAGGCGTTGCGCCAGCGTGGTGGCCTGTGGCCGACCGACCAGCTCCCACTGCCCCACCAGGAAGTCAAACTGCGTCCCTTCTCTGGGCGCGACCGGTGGCGGTGGTGCCGCGCTTCCGCTGTGCTGCGCGATGGCGACTGAGGGCAGCAGAAGCGCGATAAGTGCGACAACGGCGCGGAGTGGGGTGCGGCGGGCGTTGGGGTGCATGACGTCTCCGGGTAGTGCTCTGGTTATGCGTGCTGCGCGGCAGAACGATGGTGCCCCGGCACCCGCGCGAACAGGCACGATTCGCCGAACGGTCGCGCGATACCGTCGAATGGCAACGCACACGGTGGCGACCTGGCGCCCAAACGGTCTATCGTCCACCGCATGATCAACGCCGCAACCCAATCGCCCTCGCCGCTGCTCGTGCTGCGTGGAGTTTCCCGAGAGTACGACACCCCCGCCGGTCCCTTCTCCGCACTCAACGACATATCGCTGTCCATCAATGCCGGCGAGTTTGTCGCCGTGGTTGGCGAATCGGGCAGTGGCAAGTCTACGCTGCTCGCGTTGCTGGCCGGTATCGACCGACCGACGCGCGGCGAAGTGACGATTGATGGCACGCAGGTGCACGCGCTGGCCGAACATCAACTGTCGCCGTGGCGCGGCCGCGCCGTGGGCATCGTGTTTCAGTTCTTCCAACTGCTGCCTACACTCACTGCCGCTGAAAACGTGATGTTGCCCATGGATTTCTGCGCGACGTTTCCGCCGCGCGAACGACGGGCGCGCGCCGAATGGCTGCTGGAGCGACTGGGTGTGGTTGACCAACGGGACAAGCTGCCGTCCACGCTGTCGGGTGGCCAGCAACAGCGTGTGGCGGTGGCGCGGGCGTTGGCCAACGCGCCGACATTGCTGCTTGCCGACGAACCCACCGGTAACCTCGATTCGCGCACCTCCGACGCCATGTTGGCGATTTTCGCCCAGCTTGCACGCGATGGACAGACAATCGTCATGGTCACGCACGAGCAACGCGCCATCCAACACGCCACCCGCGTAGTGACGCTGGTGGACGGTCGATTGCTGGCCGAGCATGTTTAGCCGATTGTTTACGCGCGCGCTGAGTCCGCGGTGGCGCAAGGTGCTGCGCGACTTGCAGCTGCACCCATCGCGTACGGCGTTGGTGGTGCTGGCTATGGTGGTGGGGTTGGCCGGTGCGGGGTCGGTGCTCGATACGTGGTCGCTGATGCGACAAGTCACGCGCGAGGAATACCGTGCGAGTCGGCCGGCCTCGGCCACGCTGCGCGTCGACTCCGTCAGTGCTGCTGTCGTTGCCGAGGTGCGGGCGATGCCAGCCATTGCTGCGGTGCAAGCGCGCCGCACCGTGAATGGCAGCGTGCGTGTGGCAGGCGAGGCAACGCCACGCGCATTGCTGGTGTTTGCGCTCGACGACTTTCGTGACAACGCGATTGGCAAAGTGCAGGGAGAAGCGGGCCAGTGGCCGCCGCGCGAGGGTGCGTTGGTGATTGAGCGCTCGTCGGTGGACTACGCCGGCGTGGCTGTTGGCGATTCGCTGGTGGTTCAGGTGGGCGACCACGCGCCGGTCACGCTGCCGGTAACGGGTATCGCGCACGACGTGGGACTCGCGCCCGGCTGGATGGAGCATGTGGTGTACGCGTTTGCGTCACCGGCGTCGCTCCGTCAACTCGGCGTGCCCGTCACCTTCAACGAACTGCAGTTCGTGGTGCGCGACAGTGCGCTCAGTCGCGACGGGGTCCGTCGCGTTGCACAGCAGGTGCAGCAACTGCTTCAGCGCAATGGACGCAGCGTCACGGCTGTCGACGTCCCGGTGCCCGGTCGTCACATCCACGCCGCACAAATCGACTCGCTGCTGTACACGCAGGGCGCCTTTGGTGCCATCGCGTTGTTGCTGAGTGGGATTCTGGTGGTGAACCTCATGGGCGCGATGCTCACGGGACAGGTGCGCGAGATTGGTGTGATGAAGGCGATCGGCGCGTCGCCGCGGCAAGTGGCTGAGATGTATCTGATGCTGGCGTTTCTCCTTGGACTTGTCGCGTGCGCCATTGCCATTCCGCTCGCCGCCCTGGTAGGTCGGGGCTATGCCGACTTCACTGCCGATTTGCTCAATTTCAGTTCCAAGGGCTTTGCGATTCCCAGGTCGGCGTTTCTGGTCCAGTTGGCGGTTGGACTGATCTTTCCTGTGGCGGCTGCGGCCATACCCGTATCGCGCGGTTGTCGCATTTCGGTGGGTGAGGCGCTTCGGGACGTTGGCATCACGGCCACCGGGGGGGGCGCTGGCGCGTCAACGGGAACATTCGGCAGACGCCTCGATGTCATGGGTGGAATGGCGCGACCCCTGCTACTGTCGTTGCGCAACGCGTTTCGCAAGCGACAGCGCATGACGCTCACATTGCTCACGCTCGCCATGGGTGGCGCGGTGTATATCGGCGCGCTCAATCTGCGCACGTCGGTGCGTGGCGCGGTGGGGCTGCTGTTCGACGCGCAACGCTATGACATGGCGTTGCGAACGGCGTCCGAGTGGCCGGCCGACTCGCTGGAGGGCGTGGTACGCGCCGTTGGTGGCGTGTCGGATGCGGAGGCCTGGAGTGCGGCGCGCGCGACACTCGACCGCGGTGATGGTTTACCGGGCAATGCGTTTCCGGTCAGCGGGCCGACGCCGGGAACCGCCATGCTGAAGCATGACGTGTCTGAGGGACGATGGCTGCGCGACAGTGACGAGCGTGCCATTGTGGTAAACCGTCGACTGTCGAACGATGAACCATCGATGCGCGTTGGCGCGTCGGTGAATCTCGTAGTCGCTGGACGCTCGAACACATGGACGGTTGTCGGCATTGTCGAGGGCGGCCCGTCGCCCGGCGCGTTTGCGCCACGCGCGACCGTCGCCGCTATCACATCGGGCGGTCGCGTCGATCGCATTGTGGTTGCGTCGTCGTTGCGCGGACCGGCGTCGCAACTCGACCTCATGCAACGGCTCCGCACCGCACTGACGCAAGGCGGCTACCCCGTGCAGACCGGTCAGATGATGGTCGAGGCACGGAAGGTGACAGAAGACCACTTGCTGATGGTGGCCGGATTTCTTGGCATCATGGGACAGTTGATGATTGTGGTGGGCGGACTCGCACTGGCGTCGACGATGGGCATGGCGGTGCTCGAGCGTACCCGCGAGATCGGTGTGCTGCGTGCCATTGGCGCCCGTCACGGCGTCATCATGACGATGGTGCAGTTCGAGGGGCTGGTGATTGCGCTGCTGGGCTGGGCACTCGCGATCCCGCTCTCGCTGCCCATGAGCGTGGCGCTCGGCCGGGCGTTCGGACGCATCATGCTTCCACTTGCCGTGACATGGATTCCCGACGTGGCCGGCGTGGTGCAGTGGCTGGCCATCGTCGTGGTTGTGTCGGTGACCGCCTGTGCCTGGCCCGCCTGGCGCGCGACCCGTATCACGACCCGCGCCGCGCTTGCCTACGAGTAGGACACGGGGGGTCCACTACTTCCAGACGCAAATCTCCTCGAGCGACTTGCGGGCAAGATCAGGAACCCGCGCATCGATCGCGGGATATCCCACCGGCATCACCAGCATCGCCTTTTCGTTTGCCGGCCGACCAAGGAGTTCGGCCAGAAACGTCATTGGATTGGGAGTATGTGTGAGCGTAACCAAGCCCATTTTGTGCACTGCGGCGATGAACAGGCCTGCCGCAATACCACACGACTCCTGCGTGTAGTAATACGTGCGTTTGCTTCCATCGGGCAGCAGTCCGTAGGCCTGTCGAAAGAGCACCACCAGCCACGCAGCGTCCTCCAGATGCGGCTTGTGTTGATCGGTACCCAGTGGTGCCAGCGCTTCGATCCACTCTGCTGGCGCGCGCCCGCTGTAGAATTCGCGCTCTTCCTCCTCCGCTGCGTGCCGGATCTCCGCTTTCAGCGCTGGATCGGACACGGCCACAAATGTCCACGGCTGTTGATGCGCGCCACTGGGTGCCGTGCCCGCCGTGCGCACTGCATACTCAATGAGCTGTCGCGGTACGGGCTCGCTGGAAAAATGCCGAGTGGTGCGGCGAAGGTTCATGCGCTCGTAGAAAGCGCGCGCACGTGACTGCGACTCGTCGAGCGACACGCGCTCGAACTCCAGGGGGACGAACGGATGCTCAACCATAGCGGCAGTCCGGCGTTGGCAAGGGACGCGTAGCAGCGACTGTCGTAAACAGTCGCGTCATGGCGTTCCGGTCAATGCCCGTGACGCTGGACTCCTCCGGTCGACGTCAGGGTGCTGTCTTTCGGGGTCATGGCAAGACGCCGACGCGGTAGCGCGGCCACCTTTGTTTCGCGAATCGTGTGGAAATGACGACGAGTCGGCTCCAATCGGCCTGCTTCGATGTCCACGACGTGTTCAAGGCTCTCTCACAACAGACTGCCGACGTTCCGTTTCGTTTTGATCGTCATGGCCCGGCCTTTAATTGTTTCGCGAGTGCACGCCGCACCTGCTTGTCAGGAAGATGGCCGCCTGCTCGTCACCGACGATGCCACACGCGCGTCGCGCATCGTGCTCTTTCCGACCTCGTCCACTCGCCTCGCCGGGTTGACGGATCCAGAGGATTTGACAAGGACCGTAAGATGATCTCTCCGCTCTGAGGCGGGCGCGACGACCGCACGGACTCCGCCATCGTCGGCGCAACCGGGTGCCATTGCGTCGATGGTGTCCGCGTGCAGTCGTCCCCGCGACGTCACCGGTCGGCGTGCACTCAACGCGTGCTCGTTTATCATCTCGGGAACAGTAGTGCCAGATGCGCACGCGGTGTCACCGACGCGCTCCACGGGAATTCATGCTCGCATGGTCTATCGCGGTAATTTCCCACGTTCCCGCAGAGTCTTGCTGATCACAATGGCGCTATCCGCATCAAATTGGAACTTGAAAAACTCCCGTGAGTGTTATAACAATTGTACCCACAGCGAGCTGGCGCGACAGGCGCTACCCTGTCAGATCTATCGCGGCGCCTTCGCCCGAAGCTCCTCGATGCGCCGCTGCGCGGTGCGCACCGACTTCTGCAAGTCGGGATCGGCGTCCTTCCACAGCTCCACGAACATGGACAGGTACTTCACCGCCCGCTCGCGGAGAGGAAGCGCTCACCGCCGAGCGCCGCCCCGAGATCGGGGTGCAGCACTTTGATGGCGACGTCGCGGTCGTGCTTGAGATCGTGCGCGAGATACACGGTGGCCATGCCGCCGGCGCCGAGTTCCCGATCGATGCGGTAGCGCTCGGACAGCGCCGACGTCAGCCGGTGGACGATGTCAGTCATGCCAGGTCGCAACGGTCACGTCACTCATCATTGTCAGGGGTGCACACGGCATCGACCGCCCTTCGAAAAGTCGCGGGATCGAGCGCCGGAAAGCGATAGAGCGCCGGTTCCATTTGTGCGAACTGCGCGCGGATCTCCCGCGCCGAGGTCAGTCCCCGGCCGAGCATGGCCGCGACGTCGGCCAGATCGCGGGCATGTCCCCGCTCAATCTTGGCGAGCGCCTGCGCCGTGAAGTCGTAGTGCCTGAACGTCACGCGCCCGATGCGTCGCACCACCGGACTGCGCTGCTCCCATCCGGTTGGGACCGGAATAAACTGATCCGGCGATGCCAGCTCGACGTTCACCTGCAGCCGTTCCTTGAGCGCCGGAATCGCCCGCAGCATCGCATCGGACTCCGGCCGAATCACCAGATCGATGTCAATCGTGCTGGCACGCCAGCCTTCCAGCACCGCGCACGTACCACCGACCAGGAACACGTCCACCGCACCGGACGCTTCGCGAGCCAGCGCCGCAAGAAACGCGTCGATTCGCTCGCGGTCGGCTACGTCACGCACCGCGCGCGCTCATAGCTCACCAGACGACGCACGAGCGCATTGAACTGACTGTGGGCGCCGTCGCCGTGAGTCTGCGTCAGCATCGCGTACAATCGGAGCTCGGCGTCAGGAACGACACGCGGCACGTGGTGGCCGAGAGAGCGCAGGCGCGGCGCACCGATAGACACGAGCAATGAAGCGACAGATTCCACGTGTCCCGCGAGATCGATCAGCCCCTGTTCGATCAGCTCGGCACCGGGAAGCAACGTAGCGTTCATGCCGTGGATTCTAGCATCAGGAAGACCCTGATAGCTACCTTTCGCCGCCTCGCAGTCATGGGTGGATGACAAGCTGCGACGCTTCGCGCCGACATCGAGGCCGCACTACATGAGTCCCGAGACCGTGTTGAGGCTCCCTACTCCTTTGGCATGCGCGCCACCTGTGCCGCTGTTGCGCGCAGCATCGCATCGAGCGCTGTCCGATCGTGATACACGCCCCGCAGCACCACGCCGTGGATCGCGCGCGTAGCCGAGATGTCCTGCAGCGGATTGCGGTCGAGAATCACCAGGTCGGCCGCGTGCCCACGGGTGATCGTGCCGTGTCGGGCGCTCCGGTCGAGGAATCGCGCGCCGTTGACGGTGGCGCCCTGCAGCGCCTGCAACGGAGACAGTCCCGCTTTCACCAATAGCTGCAGTTCGTCGTGCAACGCTACGCCGGGATAGTCGAACGAATTGAGGAATCCCGCATCGGTGCCGGCGAGTATCATGACGCCCGCCTGTTGCAGCATGGGCAATCGAGCGCTGGTGAAGTCGAACATCTGATGGCGTCTGGCGATCGCGGCCGCATCGGCGGTGGCGGCACGATCGACACGACCTTGATACGTCGCGCGCAATCCCGGTCCGATGTACTTGAGGTACTCGTCGTTGGCGTGCGTTTCCGTATCCAGCCAGGCCAGGGTGCGACTGATGTTGAGCGTAGGGGTGATGGCCGTGCCGCGCTGTGCCATCAGTTGATAGGTTGCCATGGCGGTGGCCGAATCGAACGACGCCATCATGTCGGTGGCCGGTGGTTGGCCGGTCCGCTCGCTGCCGGCGCGCACTGCGTACGACAAATGTTCGATGGAGCTCAATCCCAACTCGACGGCCTCACGCACTGGCACCGCGACCGGAATGTGCGCCGAGCTCTTGAGCCCCCGCTTGCGAATCTCTCCCAGTGCGTACCGGAAGAGATCCGGTTTGAGCGTGTTGTCGGTGAGCTTCACGAAGTCCACGTGCATGGCTTGCAGCTTGTCGAGAGCACTGTCCACGCCGGCGCGTGTGTCTACCTCCTGGTCACCGGGCCAGATGGAATTGAGGCCTTCGATTTTTGGCCCCGACGTGAAAATCGTGGGACCGGCAAGCGTGCCACGCGCAATGGAGTCGCGCCATGCCAACACGGTTTCCGACAGGTCACCGGCTGCATCGCGCACGGCCACAATGCCATGAGCCACGAACAGCGGCATCAGCGCCCGATTCTCCGCGATAAGCGCCGGGCCGCCGCCAAAATGCATGTGCATGTCCCACAGCCCCGGAATCACATATCGCCCCCCAACGTTCACCGTCTGCCGTGCGCGAACGCCGGCCGTGCTGCGCGCGTCGCCGATTGACACCATCGTGTCACCGCGGATGGCGATGGAACGACCGGCGGTGACGACGCCGGTCTGCACGTCAATCACGCGGGCATTGGTGACGAGCAGGTCGACTGACGGTCGTTGCGCGTGGATATGCATGAGCGGGAGGCACGCGGCGACGACGGCGGTACCGACACATCGAAGTCCTGAGGCCACGGGCAGTCCCTTGGTTGGCCGTATGCGAGCGGTGGCGTAGAGAATTTTCGGACACGTGAACCCGTCGCCGCGCCCTGAACGTAATTTGTCTTGATGGCCTCCTCCCTGCCCACCACGCCCCTCTGGCGCACCGACCTTGAAGGATTGCGCGGCCTCGCCGTGCTGCTGGTCGTGGGCTTCCACGCCGGGCTCCCCGCGTGGCGTGGCGCGTTCGTGGCGGTGGACGTGTTCTTCGTGCTGTCGGGGTTCTTTCTCACCAGCACGCTCACGCGA
>JANMRE010000616.1:0-13630 GCA_031370885.1 Gemmatimonadaceae bacterium | reverse complement strand
GCCTTGATGGTGCCCAGGTTGTAGTAGCCGGCCCAGAGGTCATCGGTGAACACCACTTTGAAGATCGGTTATCCTTCCAGTATGTTCGCACTGCTGCTCCATCCGGCCACCCAGCTCTCCTGGACGCAGTTCACGGTCCATCCCAGCACCGTGATTGGAATTTCGGCCCTCGGAGTGGCGTACCACTGGCGTGCGCGCCGAGGGCCGTCGTTGTCCGATCGCGTTCCCGTCACCGTGGCCAACGGCGGGCGCGCGTCGATGGCAAATCCGGAAGCGCAGACGCCTGCGGGTCCAACCGCGGGCCAGCGCGCCAGTTTTTTCGTGTCCCTGTTGCTGCTGTTCCTGACGCTGAACGGGCCGCTGCACGACTTGAGCGACTATTACCTGTTCAGCGCGCACATGGTGCAGCACCTGATCATGACGTTGCTGGTCCCGCCGCTCATGATTCGTGGTACGCCAGGGTGGATGCTGCGGCCGTTGCTGCGCCGCCCGGGCGTGTTTCGCGTCGCGCAGGCGTTCACCGGTATCATCGCCTGCTATGCGATATTCAATGTGGTGCTGTCGTTCTGGCACTTGCCGCCGATGTACAACCTCGCGTTGCGCTACCATCAACTGCACATCGTGCAGCACCTGATGTTCCTGATCGCGGCGGTGCTCATGTGGTGGCCACTCACCTCTCCGCTGCCGGAACTGCCGCGCGCGTCGTATCCGGCCCAGATGCTGTACTGTTTCCTGATGGCGATCCCCATGTCGGTGATTGCGATCTACATCGTGATGGCCGATTCGACGCTGTACCCGGCCTACGCAGCGGCACCGCGGGTGTGGGGTATCACGCCGATGATCGATCAGCAGGGCGGTGGGCTCATCATGTGGATACCCAGCGGGATTTTCTTCTACTCGGTGATGACCGTCGTGTTCTTCAAGTGGGTGGCTCGCGGCGAAGACGATCAGGCGAGCGCGCAAGTTGGCTGGGTGGCGCCATTGGATGACGGACAGGCGCGGTGCACCACACTGGCCACCAATGTCGAGACGACATGAGCGCACGGTGACCAAAGGTCCCAGGAAAGGCCGCCGCCCCGGCACTGGCTCGGCGGCCAAACGAACCGCCACGGCAATCGAAAAGAAGTTTGGTCCAGCGGCCCGCAAGGCCGCCGAGCGTGGGGGTCGCAAGCCCACCACATGGGCGCAGCCCTCCCGTGCGGTACTGCGGGACGCCGCGCGCGTCAACCAACCGGCAAACGACGCGCCGTCCGACGATCTCGACATCGCCGTTTCGCGTTCACTTGAGGCGTCTGCCTCGGAGGTGTTTCGCGCGTTCAACGATCCGACGCGGCGTGCCTGGAGTCCGGTGCGTGACTTCGTGGTGCGGACAACGATTGCCCCACGGTTACTGCGCATCGGCATGCGTGATGGCACCATGGTAACCGTCACCATCGCGCGCAAGGGAAATTCACGCTGCGCCGTCACGGTTGAACAGCACAAGTTGCCAGACGAACTCTCGGCGGAACAGGCGAAGGCTATGTGGCGTGAGGCTCTCGCGCGGCTGGCCGATCTCCTGGCGGATTAGCACACGCCACTCGACAAAGCCCAGGTCACCGATGATGCTCCAGTACGGCGTCCCCTCCCGAATTCCGGGTCGGTACGTTTCCCTCGTCCCATCCCGTTCATGACCGGTCGTTTTCGCTCTGGTTTGGGCGCCTGCACTTCCGTAGCATCGCTGACGCTCGCGCTGCTCGTGACGCTCCCGGGCTGCGACGGCGACAGCGGTACTGCCAAGAGCGCCAACAGTGCCGCAGGGGCCGTGACAACAGCGAGTTGCGAGCGCAGCAACACCACGGCGGCGTATCTGGCGTTCCGAGAGTACATCAAAACCACCACGCCCACGCCGCAACGATTCCTGACGGCCGTCGGCACGGATTCGGCGGCGCCCGATGACGGGTTCCGGGCCATGCAGGACAAGGGCCCCAGCTACTTCTACGCTGGCGACAGCGTCGCAAAGCGGAAGCTGCGAGAGAAATTGGCGTCTGTCGGTCCGTTCGCGTCATTATTGATTGTCCATCGTGGGACGAAAACCGCTGCCACGGGCGACACGGTCACGGTGCGACTGGGCGGACACTACATCGGTGGTATGCTCGATGGGAAAACGGCGGTGAGCAAAGCGATGGTGATGGTGTGCGTGGTCGACGCCTGGAGAGTGGCGAGCACCACCGACGAACCGACGCCGTGAACACGCGCGAGCGGCTCCTCGCGCTGGACGTGTTCCGCGGCATGACCGTGGCCGGCATGTTGTTGGTCAACAATCCCGGGACATGGAGCGCCATCTATCCACCGCTCGAACACGCGCCATGGAATGGATGGACACCGACCGATCTGATCTTCCCGTTTTTTCTGTTCATTGTGGGCATTACCACCGAGTTGTCGCTGCGCGCCCGACGTGACCGAGGCGACGACGAAGGCGCCATCGTGAAACAGGTCTGGCGTCGGGCCACGCTGATCTTTCTGTTCGGACTGACGCTCTCGGCGTTTCCGTTCTTCACGTGGGTGCCCATTCCTGAACTGCCGGATGCCACGTTGTTCGATCGCGTCATCCATCGCGTCGAGCACCTGCGAATTCTTGGCGTGCTGCAACGCATCGCGTTGGCCTATGTCTGCGGTGCACTGCTTACGCTCCGAACCACGTGGAAGCAGCAGATCGGGATCCTGTTCGTGTTGCTCTTTGGCTACTGGGCGTTGATGACCCTCGTGCCGGTGCCCGACACCGGCGTGCCTGGCCGATTCGTGCTCGATAAGCCGGAGCAACTGCTGAGCGCGTGGATCGATCGCACCGTGTTGGGGGTCAACCACCTCTGGTCGGGCTCAAAAACCTGGGACCCCGAGGGGCTGCTCAGCACCGTCCCGGCGATTGGCACGATGATGCTCGGCACGTTTGCCGGTCGGTGGATCAGCGAATCCCAGCGTACCCTCGTCGAGCGTCTCTCGGCGATGTTTGCGGTGGGTGCATTGCTGATGATGGCCGGCCTGGTGTGGCACTGGTCATTCCCGATCAACAAGAGCATCTGGACCAGCTCGTATGTGCTCTTTACGGCAGGCATGGCGTCGGTAGCACTGGCGACGTGTCTGTGGGTGATTGATGTGTGCCAATTGCGACGTTGGACCTTTCCGTTCGTCGTATATGGGATGAACCCGATGTTGGCGTTCCTTGGCTCGGGGTTGATGGCACGGCTGACGGTATCGGTGCTCACGGTGGACGCCGGCGACGGAACCCGCCGGTCGGTACAGGGTCTGGTGTTCGATACCGTGTACGCGTCGTGGCTGCCAATGCGGGAAGCCTCGTTTGCCTATGCGGTGAGTTTCGTGGCGCTGTGGTTTCTGATTCTTTGGGCGGCGTGGAAGCGGGGTATCGTTCTCAAAGTCTGATGTGTTCCGAACTGCCACGAAGGGTTCGGATCGGCCCCGTGACCACGTGCCACGGTTCCTCCAATCGACCTTTTCGTGAACTCTATTCGCCCTCAGATCGCTCGACGACTCCGCGCGGTGTTCATCGGCCTGTGGACATTCATCCCGCCGACGGACGCTGCCGGAATCAGTATCGCGACCGTTCCCGCAAACGGCAGCCTCCGGACCTCGCTGGCGCAGACAAGCCCACCGAAACGGCGCCAACCCAAGCGCGCCACTTCACGCATCACGCGAAAGGGGTCGAAACGGCGCCCCCGTACACCGGTCATTCCGGTGTTGCGTTTCACCGCGCCGCGCGATGCCACCGCGCTGACGAACGATCTGGGCACATTGCTGGACAGTCGCACACGCACGGGAACGTGGGGGGCGATGGTGGTGAGCCTCACGCGTGGTGACACGCTGTTCTCCCGGAACGCCGATACTCGGCTCTTGCCGGCGTCGACGATGAAATTGTTTACGTCCGCGCTGGTGTTCGAGCGTCTGGGACCCGAGCATACGTTTTCCACTGATGTGCTTCGCGACGGGCCGCTTGAGGCGGGTGGTATTGTTCGCGGCAACCTGATTCTTCGTGGTGACGGGGATCCCTCCATGTCAACACGTTTTTTTCGCGGCGGTCCGGATGCTGCGGTAACCATGTTGGCGCAGTTTGTTGCCGGTGCGGGCGTTAGCCATGTCACTGGCGACCTTGTGGCCGATGCAACGGCGTTCGAATCGCGCCGGATTCCGGAAGGCTGGCTTCCACGATACGCCGAGTCTTCGTACGCGGCGCCGTTCTCCGCCCTGTCGCTCAACGAAAACATGATCGTTGTGGGTGTCACACCGGGTACGGCGCGCGGTGGCGTGGCGGTCGTACTCGAGCCGGCGACACGTGGGCTGACGGTGATCAGTACGGCGCGAACGGTGGCGGGAACGTCCGCTCGATTGCGGATCCAGCGAGTCGGTGACGATCGCGTCATGGTCTCCGGGACGATCGGAGCGCGCTCGGGCACGCGGAAATACCAGATGGTGGTGGGAGACCCGGCCACCTTTACGGCCGGCGCATTTCGGGCCGCGTTGGAGACACGCGGCGTGGTTGTTGACGGCGACATTCGGCTGGGGCGCACGCCAGTGACGGCGACGCTCGTGACGAGTCTTCCGTCGCCTCCGATATCTCGATTGGTGTCGACCATGAATCGCGAGAGTATCAACCTGTACGCCGAACTCCTCTGGCGCGACGCCGCGCGCGGCGTCGATCGCGTCGCGGTGGGATCGGCCGAAAATGCCAGTGCCACAATGCAGCGATTCCTCGTGAACACGGTGGGCGCGGCCTCCAGCGCGGTGACGGCAACCGACGGCAGCGGTCTCTCCGTGCTGGATCGCGTGACGACGCGATCGATGATTCAATTGCTCGCGCATGCGCACCGGGCACCCTGGGCGAGTGCGTTTCACGCGTCGTTACCGGTGGCGGGTGAGTCGGAGTTGTTGCGTCATCGCATGCGCACCACCCCGGCCCAGGGCAACCTGCACGCGAAAACGGGAACGACCAATGCGGTGATTGGTCTCTCGGGTTACGTCACGGCCGAAAACGGTGAGATACTGGCGTTTGCCTTTCTGTACAATGGTGCGGATCGCTGGCACGCGCGTGAGTCCATCGACGCGATGGGACCGACGATGGCGGCGTTCTGGAGGGATTGACGTAGGGACCGAACGCTGGGAACAGGAGGGGTGAGCAGGAACAGGGGTGAGGGTAGAGGAGGGGTAGAGGAGCGAGGGGTGAGGGTAGAGTCAAACTCAGTCAAACTCTACCCTCACCGCTGACACCTCTACCCTCACCCCTGTACTTGCTCACCCCTCTTGTCACTCACCCCTCAACCCCTCAACGACGATCGCGCCCCGGGCGCACGGCATGATCGGCTCTCGGCAACGCTACCTCCCGCGCCGCCGCATCACCACGCCGGACGACTTGGCTGCCAAGGCCGCACGGTTTCGGCGAGAGTCCCCACGGGCAGCGGCGCCACTGGCTTTCGGATCGACCCGTGCGGCCGCCGAGGGCTCAAGCGAGGCCGACGTTGGCCGCGCTCGCATCGACGACCCCATGGCCATTGCCGCGCCCGTGTTCGAACCGGCGACAATGGTTGTGTTGTAACCAACCGCAAAGGCGCCACCAACGGCATCGGGAGCGCCGGACACCGACCACAGCAAATCGCTGGTGCCCGTGTTCATACTCTGCCAACTGGTGCCGTTGTACCGCAGAATCGTGCCGAGGTCCCCTGTGGCGTAGATATCGAAAATGCTTGGACCCCACACGGATGTGAGCGCCTTGGTGGATCCGATGGAAAACGGCGACCACAGCGTGCCGTTGAAGCCGAACGCGAAACCAGCGACGCCGTCCTGGTCCGCACCAACCGAAAGGATATTGGTGCCGCCGCTCATCCACACGCCAAACAGCGAGGTCACGTTATTCGGTTGGCTGAAGGTCGACCATGTGGTGCCATTGTAGCGCATCACCAAGCCACCGGTGCCGGTTGCGTAGACTTCGTTCGCCGAAATGCCGTGTACGGCGAGCAGCGTATTGGCACCAGCGGCCGTGGCTTGCAGTGTCCACGTGGTTCCATTGTAGCGCAGGATCTCACCGACGTCCGTTACGGCAAACACATTGGTGGCACCGCTGCCCCAGACTGCAAAGACCCGGGCGGTCGAGGGAAAGGTCATGGCGGTCCACGCCGTACCGTTCCATCGCAGCATGGTGCCGTTGTCGCCACCGGCGAAGGCATCGGTGGCCGAGAGGCCCCACACCACGTACAGGTTTGCCAGCGACGGCGTGGACTGACGCGTCCAGACGGTTCCGTTCCAACGATAGACAAAGCCGTACTCGCCCACGGCCCACGAGTTGTTCGCAGCTGTCGTCCACACATCAAGCAGGTCGGGGGCAAAGTTGAGTGTGGTCCATGCGGCGCCCGACAGGCGTTGAATCGAGCCGCGTTGGCCGACGGCCCACACGTTGTTGAACGGATCGAGAAAGATGCCAAAGATGGAAACGGCGTAGGTCGCCGCCGACGACGTCAACGCGGATCCATCAAGCTGATAGACACCGTTCTGGCCGGCGATGTACATGCGCCCACCATTGGCGCCTGTTCCGCTCACCGCGTAGAAATCGTCGAGCACACCATTGCTGTTCACCACCGTCCAGGTGGTGCCGTCGAATTGCAGGACGCCGCCGAACTTGCCGACGGCGGTGGCGCGACCGCCGGCGATTCCGCTCACCGCATTCAGATCATCGCCGAAGGGAACCGTCTGACGTTGCACCGTGGTGCCATTGTATCGGAGTACTTCGCCTTCGTTCCCCACCATGATGGTATTGAGTCCCGACGACCAGACACCGTTCAGCCGCTTGGTGGAGTTGGTGGTGAGGGCAGACCACGCGGTCCCGTCCCAGCGCAGCGCGACGCCGTTATCACCCACGGCATACCCGAGCGTGGCGTTTTCCAGCCAGATCGCACGCAAGGCGCGTGTGGTGCCGGAGGCGAGCGTGCTCCACGCCGTGCCGTTCCAGCGCGCCATCACGCCGTTCGTGCCCACCGCGATCAGGTTGTCGGACGCAATGCCATGGACGGCCAGAAATCGCGTCCCAAACGCGGCGCCGCTCGCACTCAGCGTCCAACTGGTTCCGTCGAAGCGGTAAATGTCGCCACCGCTGATGCCGCCGTTAATCGAGTTGATGGCGAATGCGGAGAAGTTGCTGAAGGCAATGACCGAGATGAGGTCATCGAACAGCACGCCATTGATTCGCGTTGCTGCCCAGGCGGTGGCCAGTCGAGGCACCACGGTCACGGTCACGGTGTCGCGTTTCGTGTTGTCTGCCTGCGACGTGGCCGTGATCAGGGTCGAGCCGGCGGCAATGGCACTCACCAGTCCACCCTGCGTGATGGTGGCAACCGACGATGCGGATGACGTCCATGTGACCGCCGTCGAGACGCCGACATCGGCCGACACGGTCGCGGTGAGCGTGAGGCTGGTGCCCGGATTGAGTCCAATGACGCGCTGCGGAATGCTCACCGCGATCGGTCTCGCGGACACGGTGACCGTCGCGGTGGCCGTTTTGGTGGTATCAACGGTGGAGAGCGCGGTAATCGTAATCGAGCCAAGCGCCACCGCCGTCACCAACCCCGCCGCGTTTACGGTCGCCACGGTGGCATTGCTCGATCGCCAGAGCACTGTCGTGGGCAACGCGCCGTCGGCCGTGACCGTTCCCGTGAGTTGCTGTGTGCCGCCGATGAACAGCGAAGACGTCGCGGGCGCCACGGCGATGGCACGAATGATTGGCACGACGTTGATGACCGCAGTGCCCTTGAGTGTGGTATCGGCGACGGACACTGCCGTGATCGTGGCGGTGCCGAAGGCCACGCCGCGCACCACACCGGTGGAACTCACCGTGGCCACCGCCGATGCACTGGTACGCCACGTAACCACCGTACTCAGGCCGGCTTCGATGTTCACCGTTGCCACCAGCGTGCGACTTTCGCCGGTCGCGATGCTGGCACTGCCTGGGGCCAGCACAACGCCTCGACCCGGCGTCACAGAAATCGTACCAGTCGCAAAAAAACGCGGATCGGCCACGGACGTCGCACGAATGATGGTGGTTCCCGCACTGACTCCGGTGACGACGCCGGTGGCGGCGACGGACGCGATCGTGCTGTTGTCGCTGGACCAGGTGACGGCGGTGGAGACCCCTGGGTCGGCATCGAACGTCGCCGAGAACGGCTGGGTGTCACCGGCGCGGATGGAGGCATTGGTGGGATTCACCGCGATGGCCCGCACACCAAGCACTTGCACGGGAATATCCGCGCCAATCGAACCAACCCGCGCGCGGATGACGGTGGCACCGGTGCTGCGGGCGGTAATGGTCGCGGCATTGCCGTTCGAGGCAACCGTGGCGACCACGGTATTGTCGGAGGACCACGCGATGGTTGCCGACGTGACCGCCACGCCGTTGGCGTCGCGCGCGGTTCCCGTGACGGCCTGAGTCAGGCCAATGCCGGTGAGCGTGACGTTGCCAACCGACAATTCGACGCGCGCCACCGGACCCGGACCAGTCGCTCCATCACCTCCGCCGCACGCCGCGAGCGCGACGAGCAACAGGCCGTGTTGCAGACCGAGGCGCGAGCGCAAGAGACGAAGGCGCGTGGACCGGGTGAAATCGCAGACAGATTGAGACATGGACAGTCAGCTCACGGAACGCGGCGCAGTCATTGCCGCTGGGTTGAGGATCTCGTCGAGCTGTGCTCTGGTGAGCACTCCACGCTCGAGAACCACATCGAAGACACCGCGGCCGCTCTCCAGCGCGGTCTTCGCGATCTCGGTTGCCATTTCGTATCCAAGCACCGGCACCAAGGCCGTCACGATACCGATTGATTGCTCCACAAACGTGCGCATGCGGTCCACATTTGCGGTGATTCCCGTCACGCACCGTTCCCGCAGCACCAGACAGGCCGCGCGCAGCATATCGATGCTGCGCAGCAATCGATAGGCGATCACGGGTTCGAAGGCGTTGAGCTGCAGTTGACCGGCTTCGGCTGCCATGGTGATCGTGACATCACCGCCGATCACGTCGAAACACACCTGGTTGACGACTTCAGGGATGACTGGATTGACCTTGCCCGGCATAATGGACGAGCCGGGTTGCATCGGTGGCAGGTTGATTTCTCCGAATCCCGCCCGCGGGCCCGACGACAGCAGACGCAGGTCGTTGCAAATCTTGGACAGCTTCGTGGAGGTGCGTTTCAATACGCCCGACATCTGCACGAATGCGCCGGTGTCACTGGTGGCCTCAATCAGATCGGGTGCGGTGATCACTGCGACCTCGCAGATCGCCGCCAAACGGCGCGCGGCGATTTCCGCATAGCCGGGCGGTGCATTGATACCGGTGCCGATGGCCGTCGCCCCCAGATTGATCTCTCGAATCAGCGACTGGGCTTCCTCCAGTCGATCGACGTCTTCCCGCAGGGTGTGACCAAAGGCCCTGAACTCCTGGCCAAGGGTCATGGGCACGGCGTCCTGCATCTGCGTGCGTCCCATCTTGAGCATCGACGCGAACTCGGCGCCTTTCACGTCGAAGGCGTCGGCCAGTCGCGCCAATTCCGCGCGAAATATGCTGAGGCTTTTGTGCAGCGCGATGCGAACGGCGGTGGGATACACGTCGTTGGTAGACTGACTGAGGTTGACGTGACTGTTCGGCGAGATCACGTCGTACGTTCCGCGGGGTTGATTGAGCAGTTCCAGCGCGCGATTGGCAATGACCTCGTTGGCGTTCATGTTCGTCGAGGTGCCCGCACCTCCCTGGATCATGTCTACCAGAAAGTGCTCATGATGACGACCGGCCCGAAGTTCACGTGCGGCGCGAATGATCACATCGGCTTCCTGCGTTCCCAGCAGACCAAGTTCGAGATTGGTTTCCGTCGCCGCCTCCTTGACGGCCGCGAGTGCCTCGATCAGCAGCGGAAACTCCCGCAGGGCGATGCCGGTGATGGGGAAGTTCTCAAGGGCGCGCAGCGTCTGGATCCCGTACAGCGCGTCGTACGGCACATCGCGCGCGCCCAGCAAATCATGTTCTGTACGCACGCGATGCCCGCTGAATCCAAGCGTTCGGCCACGACCAACCAGCGTCGCATCGGATTGGCGCAGTCGCTGCGAAATGGCGCGCGCCGCGCGGGCCACCAGGGCGGCGTACAACTGCGGCGATTCGCGGGTGATGTCGTCGAGTTGTGATCGCGTCAGCACCACGGCCGTTCCCGGCATGATCACGCGGGCGGTTGTGCCGTGTGCTGAATCGTCGAGCAGGAGACCTTCGCCAACCGCCTCTCCGGGGCCCAATGTCACCAGTCGCGTGGTGCGACCGTCTGCACCCTTCTCGATAGCTACGGCGCCCGAGATGAGGATGGCGAATCGCTGACGCGGCTCACCCTCGTGAAAAATCGCTTCGTCGGGAACCAGCTCTCGCGGTGTGACGTGTCGCGACAGCTTCCAGAGGTGGGCATCCGAAAAACCGTCGAGGAACGACGTGGAACGCAGCCAGTCGGCAATTTCGGCCGGAGTGGTCATGAAGATCTTGCAGGTGGGCCGAAGTTAGTCAGTCGATCGCCCAGGAACCGGAAGATGCTCCCCGAAGGCCCGTAGCGTAACGCCCGCTTCCCAAAGCGAACGGTCAGTATACCAGCCAGATGACGATTGGGCCGGTGGAGAGACACATTCTGCGCCAGACTCACTCGGCCTCGCGACAGGCCCTATCCTGTGGTATCGTCGAGGGAGTCCATTTCCTTCAACACGTCAGCGAACCGGAGCCCCAATCCGTGTCACTTTCCCGTCGCGAATTCCTCGAGCGTTCCGCCGCCCTTTCCGCCGCCGGCTTCCTGCCCCGCGTTCATACCTCCGATGATCTTCGGGCGCTGCTTCAACCAGCAACGGCCGACGCGGCTCATGGGTTTCGCGGTCGCCCGCTTGTCATCTCGTCGGCGAACGGCATTCGCGGCGTCAAGGTGGCGTACGACAACATCGTGCGAGGTGAGGACCCGCTGGATGCGGTTATCGCCGGGGTCAACATCCAGGAACTCGACCCCGATGACCAGAGCGTCGGACTGGGTGGGCTGCCGAACGAAGAGGGCGTTGTCCAACTCGACGCCTCGTGCATGCACGGCCCCACCAAGCGCGCTGGTTCGGTCTCGAGCATCGAGGACATTGCCACGCCGTCGCTGGTCGCGAAGGCCGTGATGGACTACACCGATCACGTCATGCTGGTTGGACCTGGCGCGCGCAAATTCGCCATCGCCATGGGCTTCAAACCACAGAACCTGCTGACTGAAAAATCTCGCCAGGACTGGATGCGTTGGAAGTCGCGGCTGAACGCCAATGATGCGTGGCTCAATCATGATGACGACATCAAGGTCAAGTTCACGACGGGCACCATCAACATGAATGCGGTGACCGCGTCGGGAGACATCGCGTCCGTGACCACGACCAGCGGCATGGCGTGGAAAGTTCCCGGTCGCGTCGGCGATTCCCCGATTATCGGGGCTGGGCAATACTGCGACAACGACGTCGGAGCGGCGGGCAGCACGGGTCGCGGCGAGGCGAACATCAAGTCGTGCGCGTCATTCCTGGCGGTGGAGTTCATGCGGCAGGGACTGGCTCCCCAAGCCGCGCTGATGAAGGTACTGGAGCGAGTAGTGGCGATGACGGAAAAGCGATTGCTTGACGCGAGCGGGAAACCGACTTTTGATCTTGAATTTTATGCGGTGGCTAAAGATGGGCGCTATGCTGGCGCGACACTGTACTCAGGTGGGCGATTTGCGGTGTGCGATGAAAAGGGTGCGCGGCTCGAGCCATCGGCGTTCCTATTCAAGCGCTGAAGGAGCGTTAATTGCAACCACGCCCCTGCCTCTACCTTTGACGAATGTCTGAGTCGATCGATCCCGCCGAGCCCAAAACGTATGACCCTCATGCCGTAGAAACCCACTGGCAAGGCGTCTGGGCAACCCGCGGCACGAACCAGGTTGATCTCGACGGCGCCAGGAATCCGTTCTACGCCTTGATGATGTTCCCGTATCCGTCGGCCGAAGGCCTTCACGTGGGGAACCTCTTCGCTTTCACAGGCAGTGACATCTCAGCGCGTTTCCACCGCCTGATGGGTCACGAGGTATTCCAACCCCTTGGTTAC
Source organism: Gemmatimonadaceae bacterium (assembly GCA_031370885.1). Lineage (GTDB taxonomy): Bacteria > Gemmatimonadota > Gemmatimonadetes > Gemmatimonadales > Gemmatimonadaceae > Gemmatimonas. The sequence continues at coordinate 1,485 of JANMRE010000616.1, read as the reverse complement.
GACGCCTTCGGCATCCACTCGGAGAATTACGCGCTGAAAATCGGCGCACATCCGATGGAGCTCACGCCCAGAAACGTGGCCAATTTCCAGCGTCAGCTCGAGCGCGCCGGTCTGATGATCGATTGGCGGAGCAGGGTGGACACCTCCAGCCCGGAATACTACAAGTGGACGCAGTGGATCTTTCTGCAGCTCCACCAGCAGGGATTGGCGTACAAGAAAGCGGCCGCCGTCAACTGGTGCCCTACCGACAAGACGGTGCTGGCCAACGAGCAGGTCGAGAACGGCCTCTGCGAACGTTGCGGCACCGCCGTTGAGCAACGGGTGCTGGAGCAGTGGTTTTTCCGCATTTCGCAGTTCGCCGAACGGTTGCTCACCAATCTCGATGTTCTCGACTGGTCGCCCATCACGAAGCAGGCGCAGCGCAACTGGATTGGTCGTTCTGAAGGCGCCGAGCTCACATTCCGCGTGGCGGGTACAGAGGCTCCGGTGCGCGTGTTCACCACGCGTGCAGACACGATTTACGGCGCGACGTATCTGGTGCTGGCACCTGAGCATCCGCTGGTTGCCGACGTGACCACCGCCGAGCAACTGGCCGCAGTCCAGTCGTACCAGGATGCCACGCGCAAGCAGGATCTCATCGCGCGCAAGAGTTCACGCGTCAAGTCCGGGGTGTTTACCGGTGCGTTCGCCGTCAATCCGGCAACCGGTGCGAACATTCCGATTTGGATTGCCGACTACGTGCTCATGGAGTACGGGACTGGCGCGATCATGGCCGTGCCCGGACATGACGAACGCGACTTCGAATTCGCAAAGGTGTTTCAGCTTCCCATCGTGCGCGTGGTCGCCGGGCCCGGTGACGATGCGTCAACCCCGTTGGGCGACGCGGCGTACACCGATGACACGGGCGGACATCTCGTCAACTCCGGCCCCTTCGACGGTGCAGCGGTTGTCGATGCGAAGACGCGTGTCACGGCGTGGTTGGCGGAACGCGGACATGCGAAGGCCGTGGTGAATTATCGCCTGCATGACTGGTGCATTTCGCGTCAGCGCTATTGGGGACCACCGATTCCCATTATCTATTGCGATCACTGCGGCACTGTGCCCGTGCCCGAATCGCAGTTGCCCGTGGAGTTGCCATTCATTCCCGACTTCAAGCCGGATGACTCGGGTATTTCTCCGCTGGCCCGTCACGAGGAATGGTATCGGGTACCATGTCCGACATGCGGCGCCATGGCGCGTCGCGAAACCGACGTGTCCGACACGTTCCTCGACAGCGCGTGGTACTTTTTGCGCTATCCCAGTGCGACGCGGAGCGATGTGCCGTTCGATGTCACCCGTACGAAAGCGTGGCTGCCGGTGGATTCGTACATCGGCGGCAATGAGCACGCCGTCTTGCACCTGTTGTACTCGCGCTTCATCACGATGGTGCTGAAAGACGCCGGACACATCGACTTCGAAGAGCCGTTCACGCGATTCCGCGCGCAC
>JANMRE010000599.1:0-5001 GCA_031370885.1 Gemmatimonadaceae bacterium | reverse complement strand
CTACAACGATTCAGTTGTAGTTCCCCGCGCTCCCTGCGCCCCCTGCGGTTTAAAATGCTTTACGCTGAGAAGCCAACGGCGCGCGGCTCTCACCACAAAGAATGACAACAAGTCGCCCCCAACGGGCGATAGCTCGTGAAGGCGTTCCCTCACAGCTTATTGCAGCGACTCGATCGCGTCATTCATCTTGGAGGTCTGGAATGCGTCACTCCATAGCCAAACGGTACGATTTCGGCCGGTCTGTCGATTACGCGGCACGCGTACGCGGTCGCGCCCATCACGCGGAAAGTGCCTTGCCGGACTGGCGACCTCAGCTGCTCGGACTCGCTCATCAAGTGCGAGGCTGGTCGAACATTATCGTCGGCGCGCTCCTCTCGAACACTCGTCGTCGCGGGCTTGGCAATCGACAGCGTCTGGTGGGAATTCTGCAACGCAGCGGTCGAGTGGACCGTCGCGTCGTCCAGGAGTTCGTCGATCGTTGGACGACTCGAGGCCAATAGGACTCGGTCGCCGCCGCTGCAGCTTACTGCTCTTCGAGCAACCAGTGCGCCGCCGCTACCCAGGCAAGTCCCTTGGGAAGCTGAGCCCGGGATCCACTGGGTACGCCTTCCGCGGATTAACCATGCGTTGGCGTTCCGATTCGCTCTGCATGGAAACCATACGCACGAGGAACGCATCCTCCCGAAAACCGAGGTAGTCGTGCAGGGTGTCCTTGCCAACGGGCACTCCTCGCGAACGAAGCGTGTCGTAGTGCTTCTTGATCGAAAAGGCTCCACCTGACTGCTGTGGGTTTGGTCTTGGGTTCCGACACATGCGCCTCCGAACGGTTAAGCGATTTCCTCGACCAGACTCACATCGTCAGTGGACGCTCAGTCGGCGTATCATCCCGTGCTCGATGTGCGACCGCCCATCCGGTGCCGTCGCCATACAGAACAGCGCATACTCGCCCGGAGTTATGTCGGTCTCGAAAAAGGATTGCATCTTCGGTGCGATCGCCCCGATGCCGCCTGCTAACGTTCCCAAGCTCTCGAGCGTCGGCGCCGGCCCCTGGTCCGCTCGCCGGGCGCGCTCGGGATTCAACCAGGTCTGGATGTCCTCGACCGTCTTCCCGGGCGCGAGTTTCATCATGGCCAGGTCGTGCGGCTCTACACCTGCGTTCTCGACACGAATCGTGCGCCGGCCGGCCGTGATCGGCGTATCGACTGCAAACGAAAAATCCAGAAGACGGATCACTACGCCAGCTTTGGGAGCTGCACCTCGGTCGGCAACAACAGGGTTGGCGGCAACGACAACGAAGGGCTTGACCTCTCCCTTAAAAAAGTCCGGGGTTCCGGTGCTGTCCTCGACTGGACAGATCCACACGTAGCTCCCGGGCTCGATGTATTGCGTCACGCTGGAAGAATCACCGGGAGCCGTGCCGCCAGGCCCGCCGAACCGTGTCACCCACGCTGGCCGTGGTCCGGACGTGCGGATCGCTTCTGCGTAAGCGGCCACCAATTCTGCGACAGTCCTGTGCGGCTCCAATTGTACGATGTGGCCGTAGTGGACACCCTCGCCGTGATTGGCCATGCGGAATGTGGTCCATCCTGCCGGAACTGTATCCGGGGCCTGGATGGAGTACTCGGTGGCGCTGAGAGAGACCACGTTTGGTGCGTTGGTCGTCGCCTCGGTCTGCGCTTCGTCTCTCGTCGAACAGGCGGCGAGGGAGACCATACAAGCGATCAACAAGACGGAGCGAGTAGGCACGACAGCCCCCAAAGTGGAAGTGATTGACCAACGCTTTCAATCAAACTGCGGGCGAATCAAACAAAATGCGATCACAATTCCGTATCACGCTATCGACTCCGCGAATTCGACAGAAAAATGCCTTGGAGCATCCTTGACAATAAAAATTGTCAATACTACCATCCCCTCATGCTTGACGTCCAAGTCATCGATGATCCGGCGGCGGCAACCGTGGCTCTGGAGCCAATCCGAAGCCGACTCCTCGCCGAACTGGCCGCGCCCGCCTCGGCCGCGACTTTGGCCACGCGCGTAGGCATGGCTCGGCAGAAGGTCAATTACCACCTGAATGCGCTCGAGGCGCATGGGCTAGTGCGGCTGGCGGAGAAACGCAAATGGGGCGGGCTGACGGAACGGCTGCTCGTCGCGACGGCCGCTTCCTACGTCGTGTCGCCGAGCGCCTTGGGCCCGGTCGCCATCGATCCGAATCGGGAAGTCGATCGGCTGTCCGCGAGCTATCTCATCGCCTTGGGTGCACGGGTTGTCCGCGAGGTGGCCGATCTCGTTCGTCGTGCGAACCAGACGGGCAAACGCCTGGCGACCCTGGCGGTGGATACCGAGGTGCGCTTCCGGTCGCCGACAGACCGCGCGGCTTTCAGTCACGAACTCACCGAAGCCATCGCGAAGCTCGTTTCGAAGTATCACGACGAATCCGCACGCGGCGGCCGCGCCCATCGACTCGTGGTCGTGGCGCACCCTCTGCCGCAAAAATCCAATCCCAAGGAGCTATCATGAGCGTGAAGCAAGAAGCCAACGGACGCCGTTCGGTGCAGGTCGAATTCGAAGTCCCCGGCACGCCGGAGGAAGTGTGGCACGCCATCGCCACCGGGCCGGGTATGTCGTCCTGGTTCGTACCAACTGAGTTCGAGGAGCGCGACGGGAAGCCCGTCGCAATGAAGTTCAAGTTCGGCCCGGGCATTGAGCCCCGTGCGACCCTGACGGCGTGGGATCCGCCGCGGATGTATGCCGGCGAGGGTGAGGTCTACGGTGGCTCGCCGCCCATCGCAACCGAGTGGAGTGTTGAAGCGCGCGCGGGTGGTGTGTGCCTCGTCCGCATGGTGCATAGTCTGTTCGCCAGCACGGACGAGTGGGACAACCAGCTGGAAGGCGCAGAGTCCGGATGGTCAGGTTTCTTGAGCATCCTGCGGATCTATCTCACGCACTTCCGCGGCCAACGGTCCGCGATCATGCAGGTCACGACCCCCGTCACGTGTACGGAGGCCGAGTCATGGGAAACGCTGACGTCGGCGTTGGGAGTGAACGGCGTGAGCGTCGGACAGCACTGGGCGACGCCCGCGGGTCTCTCACCGCTCAGCGGCGTGGTGGAGCTTGTCACCGAGAATCCCTACGACGCCCTGCTGAGGCTCGACAAGCCGGGGCCAGGCATAGCCGCTATTGGCGCCGTCACCTATCCCGGTGGACAGGGCATGGTGGCGATGAACCTATACATGTACGGCGATCAGGCGGACAAAACCGTCGCCCGCGAGACTCCGGTGTGGCAAGCGTGGCTCCAGGAACGCTTCCCGATGACGACGGAGCTGAGCAACAGCGAATGAGAAAGGCACAGTCATCGAACGCACGAGGCTCAGACCGTTTCGTTCTACCGCCGTCGAAGAAGTCGTTGCAAGGGCACCGCGTCCCGCGCGAAAAACGCCTCGCGCCGCTCAGGGGCTTGACGAAGTGCCATCAGCGCCGAATACTGGCCGCAAAGTCCTGTATGTCTCACGCGTCGACTGGGGGAGACATTGGCCCATAAGGATTGGAACAAGCGTCTTACAGACACTATCAGCGAAATCGAGCAAGTCGGCCTGCCTGGGTTTGCCGGCGACAGGGCCCTGATTGTCAGTTCTCTCCGTAGCTGGCTGGCATCCGCGCCGTTGAACGACCGGCAAGATCTGAGCGAATTGATGTCGCAGGATGACGTTGCGAACCGGCCCAACAAGCCGGGACGCGCGTCAAGGCGTGCCCGCATCCTTCTGGCCTGCGTGCTGGTCACTCCCGCGCGAAAGGATTGGGCCGCAACCGTTCATTTCGTCAACAGCGCGGCTGGAGATGTCACGATCGCCGAGTCGATGGGCCAGGCGCATGATGCCATTTACAGCGGACAGGCCAAGGGGGATACCAACAAGAATTTCCTGATCACACACCCCAAGGAGTTTCTGGAGCAGTACCGCGTCAACATTGCGTCGAAACCCGCGGTCGAGATATACGAGTACTCCTTCTTCATGCGAAATGGCGAGTATCGGATCAACCCGTACGCGCAGGTCCCTCCCGCCACCGTGAAGTTGCATGCCATCAACATGCCGGCCACCGTGTTCAGTCTCGTCAAGGACAACCTGGCCGCCATCCCCGGCGTACATGCCAGCCAGTTTAACGATCGGCCGCTCGGTGCCAATCTTCTGCTCACCACGCAATTCAGTGGTTGCAGCTATTGCTTCATGCTCAGCGCCGACGGGAGTTCGTTGATCACGGCCCACATTGATCCGGAGAAGGGGAAAGGCGTGGACGGTGCCGCGATCGGCAAGCGCCTGGGCGCCGGTGGTGGGTTTGCCAACGGCAATGGCGGAACCTTTCGCGCGTATGGCCGAACCACTGATAAAGCCAAATTCGGATATGGCGACGGCAGCATGGTGGTGGTCGCGGTGCGCCGAGACGGACTGTGGGAAATCTGGACGCAGCTGACTGGAGTGTCGGGCGCCCGTGTGGTCGAGCGCATCGACAACTCACCAAAGGCACATCCGACATAGCGCGACCTGGCGCGCGACGGCGGGGCCGGCCCCGGCGACTCACGCGGCGACATACGTTGCATACCAGAAGTAGGCAGCTCGTGAACAACGGGTGCGATCCCGCCAGCGCTGACGACTGCCTGGCTGACCTCGTCCGCCGACGGGAAGTTCTTGAGCACCTCATACTCCGCACCATTCTCGAGCATGCGCCGCTGATAGGTGTTCCCCAACTTCGGCGCGTGTTCGAATCCCGTCGCCGCCGCTGCCGTGTGTGATCGCCGGCGAGTCTTGAAGAGAACGCCCGCCGCGGCTACAGTTACGCGAAGGCGTGCAGGCGCATCCAGGAGGCTCGTCATGTCCATTCGCACGCTCCCCGTCCGTCCTGACCTCGCGCAGCTCAGGCACCAAGCCAAAGATCTGCTACGCGCCATTGAACGCGCCGATCCGGAGGCCTTGGCCGAGCTCCGCGAGCACAGCCCTCGCACCGATCGCG
>JANMRE010000579.1:0-5761 GCA_031370885.1 Gemmatimonadaceae bacterium | reverse complement strand
TGTTTGACCCCATGTCCTTCCGATCCATATGCGGACAGGAAAAGTTGCACTCAAGACCATCGGCACCCGCGTTTTGACATGCTTCCGCGAGCAGTTGCCAGTTGCGCAGTTCCTTGTCGCTGCCCGAACCGGCCATGATCGATGCGATCAGCATGCGCGTGGGATACTCGGCCTTGATGCGCCGGATGCGCGGCGTCCACCAGTCGAGGGGTTTATCGGAAATCAGTTCCCAATTCCACGACGAATGCAGTGCTGCACCCGTGCGCTTTCTCATCGACACGGACGCGTCTTCGGCGAGTGTTCGCATGAATTTGGCCTTTGCGCCCACCACGTTGGTGACCGGGTGCAGGCCAATGGTTTTCGTCACCACGCCACCCCAGCCCGCGGCGAACGCACGAAGGATGTTGCTTTCCGATTCCGTCGGCGGCGCCGACGACAACAGAAACGGGTTTTCGAACTTGAGACCGGTAAAGACGACCGAGCGATCCGCCATGATGTTGCTCCTCTAGGACATCCAGTTAACCCCAGCATCCTGATTCCACTTGGTGGTCATCTTCTTTGACTGTGTCCAGAACTCGATGGAGCCGCGCCCGGTAATGTCACCGACACCAAACTTTGAATCGTTCCAGCCGCCGAATGAGAACGGCTCGCGAGGTACCGGTACGCCGACGTTGACGCCAACCATACCGGCGCCGGCGTGTTCCATCACATAGCGCGCCACGCCGCCGCTTTCGGTGAACACCGATGCCGCGTTGCCATAGGGTGAGGCGTTCTCGATGCGCAGTGCATCATCGACATCGGTGGCGCGCACGATTGCCAGCACCGGGCCGAACACTTCGTCCTGCGCAATCTTCATGTCCGGCCGCACGTGATCGATGATAGTCGGGCCAACAAAATATCCGCCTTCGCTGCCGCGCACGGTCACGTTGCGGCCGTCGACCAGCACCGTCGCGCCGCCCGCTTCGGCTTCGTCGATGTACCGCACGATCCGCTCGCGGGCCGCCGCCGAGATCACTGGTCCGATATGCGTACCCGGCACCATGGCTCTCGCTTGCTCCACCATGCGGGCGATGATCGGCTCGACGTTGGACACAGCCACCATGACCGACGCGGCCATGCAGCGCTGGCCCGCACAACCGGACATCGAGGCCACCACGTTCGACGACGTCATCTCCCGGTCGGCGTCGGGCATCACGATCAGGTGATTCTTGGCGCCGCCGAGCGCGAGGCAGCGCTTCAAGGTGGACGTGGCGCGGCGATAGACGATTTTGGCCACACGGGTTGACCCCACGAAACTCACCGCCGCGATGCCGGGATGATCACAGATAGCCTCAACCGCTGCCTGGTCGCCATGCACGATCTGCAGCACACCTGCCGGCAGTCCGGCCTCCCTGAGCAGTTCAGCGATGCGGCCGGCGCTGATGGGCACGAGCTCTGACGGTTTGAGGATCATCGCGTTCCCCAGCGCGAGGGCGTTCGGAATGGTCCAGTTGGGCACCATGTTGGGGAAGTTGAATGGCGTGATCGACGCCACCACGCCCACCGGATAGCGCTCCACCCGACATTCAACACCGCGACTCACTTCGAGAATTTCACCAGCGGCAATTTGCGGCAGAGAGCAAGCAAACTCCGTCAGCTCGGCCGACTTGAGTACTTCCGCGCGAGCCTCGCTCGCAATCTTGCCGTTCTCCTCGGTCACCAATGCCGCGAGGTCGTCGATGTGCTGCTCGAGCAGCGCCTTGTACCGATAGAAGACCTGAACCCGCTCCTTGATGGGCGTCGCGGCCCACGCTGGCTGCGCGGCCTTCGCGGCCTGAACGGCGGCGTTTACATCGGCGCCTTGCGACAGCGGCACGCGCGAAATGACTTGGCCGCTGCGCGGGTTGTACACATCAAGCAGGGGCAGGTCGGACGACACGAAGCCGTCGCCCACATAGTTGCGAACGTCGTATTTCATATGGCAACATGTCGCAGCGTATTCCGAGAGGCAAGCACCCCCGCCCGCCCAGTGCTGAGCGGCTATTTTCCGATGTCTTCGTTCCAGAGTTCGGGTTGCGCAGCGATACAGGCTTGCATCAAGGCAATACAGCGCTCGTCGTCCAGCACATCGAGCCGGACACCGCGCTGCCGCAGGTACTCTTCGGGTCCGCGAAATGTGCGGTTCTCGCCGATAACAATATGCGGAATGCCATAGAGCAGCGCGGCCCCGCTGCACATGTCACACGGCGACAGCGTGGAGTACAGCACCGCCCGCTGATACTCGGCGGCCGAGCGACGACCCGCGTTGGCGAGTGCATCGATTTCCGCGTGCAGCACCGGGCTGCCCAACTGCACGCGCCGGTTGTGTCCACGCCCGATAACGCGACCATCGACGACCAGCACCGACCCGATCGGGATTCCCCCCTCGGCCAGTCCGAGCCGGGCTTCGTCGATAGCAGCATCGAGGAACGCGTCGGCGCGGTTCATTCCGGTTGGAAGGCGACGCGGAGGGCGAGCGCAGTACGGCGAGCGGTCATACCCCACAGGATGCGGCCAAGGCGCACTGTTGGCAATGGTTCTCGCATTCTCGCAACACCGATTCGCGTTGACGCATGCTCTCATCGGTCGTAACTTCGTGTCGATGACCGCGCCGCACCTTCTCATCATTGATGCGCAATCGCTGGCCGGACGGGCCGTCCATGTCGCCGACGGCGATGTCAGGTATGGTGTGCGCCTGTGGTGCCAGATGGCGCGCGGTGCGGCGATGGATATTGCCGCCACGCATCTGGTCGCGGCGTGGGATCATGACAGTCCCACCTTTCGCCATGCGTTGTACCCGATGTACAAGCATCGCCGCACTGGCAGCATGCGCTCGCGCGTCGCGCCGATTCGTGAGGGCGTAGAAGCGACGGGACTGGCCAGTCTGAGTGTCGAGAATTTTGAGGGCGATGACAGCGTGGCGTCGTTGATGGCGCGCTTTCGTGCCCAGGCGCGTGTGACCGTGCTCTCCAACGATTCCGATCTGCTGCAGTTCGTGTCCGACGGCGTAGAGGTGGCCACCTACGTGGGCGCGGGCAAGGGCCCCAACGGTACGCGGATCAAGCCGTGGAGCAGCGCCGACGTGCTCGCGAAGTTCGGTGTGCTTCCCGCGAATCTTCCGGCGTTCAAGGCGCTGTGCGGCGAAGATGGCGACGATATCCCCGGCGTGAAGAGCATTGGCAAGGGCACGGCGGTGAAGCTGCTACGACGCTGGCAGTCGCTCGAGAAGGCGCTGGAGGCAAGTGAGTTTGTAAGTCATCGCGACGACACGGCAAAGCTGGCGGGCCAGCACGAGCATGTGCGGCTGATGCTGCAGTTAACAACGATTCGCCAGGACGTGCCGCTGCCGGACATGGACCTCGCGCACTGCGAGGCGGGCGCGATCCGGTGGCCCGGCGGATCGACCGCCCGTGGTGCATTGGTTGTGACACGCGTGGCAGCCGGTCCTGGACTCGAAGACGTGCCGTTTCCCAGCGAGCGGTTCGCGGACTAGCCGTGCCGATTCATCCTTCCACGATGGTTTACGCGCTCGCTGCCTGCGTATTGACGTTGGCCACGCACCGGCTCGATCGCCGCGTGGTCGACGTGGTGAACGTGGGCGACGCGCGCAGCGAAGCGAGCCACGGCTACGACGGATACGACGTGAGCACTGGCGTCGTGAACGGCAAACCGTTCCGGCAAGCGCGCGGGTGGATACACTACACGCTCGCCACCTTCGACGATACCGACGTCACGATCGCCGGCACGTTTGTACGCGTCGACAGCAGCACGGCCGACCACTCGCGCACCTTCGACCTTGTCGTCGAGGACAGCGTGATCGCCACGCGCACCGTTTCGGCGGCATCCTCCACACCCGTCGTCGTTGAAATCGGTGTCCCCTTTGCCGTCACCAAGGGCAAGACGAACATTGTCGTCATTATTCGCGCGCGTGGTGGTCTCACACCGGCGCTGCGTGAGCTTCGCACCATCCAGGACCATCACGAAGTGAACCAGTCGTTGAACCCTCTTGGAGTTGCCCGATGAACGTGTCACGCCTATCGCATATTGCCCGCGCACTGTTCGCCCTGTCGTTGGCCAGTGTCGTGCTGGTACGCACCGAGCTGTCCGCGCAAGCGGCCAAGCCGGCACGCGCGCCAGGCGGCCAGTGGCTCACGCGCCCTGAACTCACGGACTACGCCGAAACGAGTCGCTACGACGACGTTATAGCCTACATGAAGCAGATGGCCGCCGTGTCGCCGCAAATCCATCTCACCACGTACGGCTACACCTACGAAGGCCGGCCGCTGCCACTGGCCGTTATTGGCGCCCCAGGCGTCACGCCGGAACAGGTGCTCGCCACGGGGAAAACGCGCGTTTACATCCAGGCCAACATTCACGCTGGTGAAGTGGAAGGGAAGGAAGCGGTGCTGTGGCTGCTGCGCTCCATCGCCAGGGGTGAGCGCACTGAATGGCTCAAGACCACCGTGCTGCTCATCAATCCGATCTACAACGCCGACGGCAACGAACGCGTGAACGTGACCAATCGCGGCAGTCAGGCGGGACCGGTTGGTGGCATGGGTCAACGCGAAAACGCGCAGGGTTTCGATCTCAATCGCGATGGCACCAAGATGGAAACCGCCGAAGCGCGATCGATGGCCAGTTTGCTGACGCGTTACCAGCCGCACGTCGCGATGGATCTCCACACCACCGACGGTAGCTCCAACAGTGGCTTCAACATGACGTACGAAACGTCGCTCAATCCCAACAACTCGAAGGGCACGATGCGTCTGTTGCGCGACGTGCTGTTGCCGGAGGTGACGAAAACCATCAAAACGAAACACGGCTCGGACTGGTTTTACTACGGCGGCGTGTCGGGCACGGGCGCCGAGCGCGCGTGGCGCTCCGACGCCGAACTGGCGAAGCCGAGGTACACGTCCACGTACTATGGGGTGCGCAACATTCTGGGGCTGCTCACCGAGACGTACTCCTATGCATCGTTCAAGACCCGCATTACCGAGACGTACTGGTTTCTTGAGGAAGTACTTGGCTACGTCGCGAAGAATGGCGAGAACGTGCGCGAGGTGGTGGCGACCGCAAACAAGGAATCCATTGTTGGTCAGCAGCTGGCGGTGCGCCAGCTGTTGGTGAAGGCGCCAGCGCTGCAGAAAATCGTTTTCGCGCCGACGGTGTCGACGCGCAATCCGTACGTGGCCGATCGGCCGTATCGCTTGCGTACAGACGGACCCGTGACCAGCGAAATGCTGCCGTTCTTTGGCACTACCGAGCCCACGGAAACCAGTCTCGCGCCGCGCGTGTGGGTGGTGCCAATGAGCAGCGCGGCGCCGGGTGGTGCACCGCCGCCGGCGCCCGCATTCGGCGGCGGACGTGGTGGTGGTGGTGGTGGCGGTGGTGGTGGTACACCCACGCAGCGACTCATTGCGAGTGTGGTGGATCGGCTTGAGGCGCACGGCATCGCCTACACGCTCACATCCAGGGATATCGCCTTCACCGGCGAACGTTTCAAGATTGCGTCCAATACGCTGGCCGATCGCGAGTATCAAGGCACGCACAAGGCGCGCACGCTGACCGGTGCGTGGGAGCCCAACGAACAAATATTGCCGGCCGGTTCGTTAGTCATTGCGATGGATCAACCGTTGGCGCGACTCGCGTTCATTCTGTTTGATCCGCGCTCGGACGACGGGTTCATGTGGTGGAATATTCTCGATCCCGTGCTCGGGATGACACCGGCGCCAGTGTACTACCC
>JANMRE010000560.1:0-1382 GCA_031370885.1 Gemmatimonadaceae bacterium | reverse complement strand
TCGCGCCCGACTCTGTCTTGCTGGCAGTGTCAGCAAGGTCACTCAGGATGATGGATCGTCTGCCCGATGGATCGTCGCGTTTTGTTCGTCGTGACGTGTGGGCGAAGTTCGGGAAGCCCCCAGCCCAACCGACCGGGTTGTACGTCGATATCGTGGTTCCGCTCACGCCGTAGTCGCGCTGATGTCGACTACGATCATCGGGCCGGTTGTACCTGAACGCCATGCAAACAGTCGCGCGATGCTGACCTGGCGTAACCGTTCTCCAGCACGACAAACGTCGCCGGATCGGCGTCGGGCAACGGTATCGTCCGAGCTTCACCGGTTTGCGGCACGACATCCATGACGATGCGCGTGAAGCACACGTGGGTGCGATCCTTGGAGTAGTGGTAGTCGACGGGACAATGGTCGGCCCGTCGCTGTTGGGGTGGGGCTTTGGCCCCTGATCGCGCCAACGGTCGGAGTCATGACGCGGCAAGCCGCACCGTGAAAAACCGCCCACCTTGGTGGCGTTGCCCGTCAAGATCTGCCGGCGCGACTGGAATGCCGGCCTCCAAGTGGCGACACCGACGACCGAGCGGCGCGTAGCAGCGTCGTCAGTGGCCCGGCACAGACGTGGAAACGCCACGCGTACCATCCACGCCCGGCAATCCGATGCGTGCGCCCACTTCGCAGAGTACCACGTTCGCTACGACCGCAACCGCGACGGCCGTCCGTGTTGCCCGCGACCTCAATCGCTCGACGAGATGGCCACCGATCATTGCGGCGTTCCACGTGAAGGATGTGGTCTCGCTAGCGTTTCGCTTCTGCTGCAGCGCTCCCCAATCGGGATAGGGAGTAGGAGAGTATCAGCGCTCTCCTACTGCCCTCTCACACCACCGGACATGCGGGTCCGCATCCGGCGGTTCAGAACGTTGAGGTCAGAGAGAAGCCAAGCGCGGGATGCCGAGTGCATCAAAGAACCGATTGGAAAACGCCGTGTGCAACGCGGCGTGTGCCGCCGTCGCCCACCAGCCACTGGTCCACTTGCCCAAATTCACGCGGGGTATCGGCCAGCGAAAGTACGCCTTCCAACCGGTGAGATACGACCGCAGCGCCGCCACAACTTGCGCGAAGCTGCGCCCACCTGTCCGGGACGTCCGGTCCCGAATACGCGCTTTCAATGTGCTCAGGGCTTTCGGAGCCACACAGCGTTTGATGATCGCATCGTCGGATACCCAGAAACTGTATCCGAGAAACGATCGCTCCCACGCCGGGGCCACCGCACTCTTGGTCACGTTGACGCGAAGTTTGAGTCCCGCGTAGAGGACGACCAGCCCCTCCTTCACGCGCTCCGCCGCCCGCTTCGACCCAAGAGCACGAAGAAACTCCCCGTCGTGTTGAGC
>JANMRE010000194.1:0-4175 GCA_031370885.1 Gemmatimonadaceae bacterium | reverse complement strand
ACGATCTGGCGTCGCTCACCAAAGTCATTGGGACGACCACGGCGATGATGGTGCTGTACGACCAAGGGCGAATCGATCTCGATGCCCCAGTGTCGCGCTATCTCCCCGATTTTTCGGGCGGCCTCAAGGATCAGGTCACCCTTCGGCATCTGCTCACCCATCGAGCCGGACTGCCCGCCGGACGTGAGTTGTGGCGCATTGCGCAAACTCCGGCACAGGCTCGCGCGGCAGTGTTGTCATCGCCGATTCACTGCATCCCTGGCAACTGTTACGAATACTCGGATCTGGGCGCCGACATTCTGGGATTTGTCGCCGAGGCGGTAAGTGGCGAGAGCCTGGACGTTTTTCTCGAACTCAACGTGTTCGCGAAACTGGGCATGACAGACACACACTACCGACTGTCACCCACCGACGTTGCCCGTACGGCACCCACCGAAATCGCGCCACCTCGCGGCTATCCGCTGCGCGGCGAAGTCCACGACGAGAATGCGTGGGCACTGGGAGGCGTGGCAGGGCACGCTGGCCTGTTCAGCACCGCCTCGGATCTCTCCGTATTTGCCCAGATGCTCCTTGAAGGCGGGAAGTACAACGGGGTGCGCATTGTGTCCGACAGCACGGTGGCACTGTTCACCCGACGCGCCGCCGGTCATCGCGCCCTTGGGTGGGACACCTGTGATGGCGGTGCCGGATGCGGCCAACACCTCAGTGAGCGCGCCTACGGGCACACGGGATTTACCGGCACGTCGCTCTGGATCGATCCCGACCGCCAGGTGTTTGTCATCCTGCTTACCAATCGCGTCCACGCGGCGCGCGCGCGGCGTCCCAGCAAGGTGATCGCCGACGTACGCAACGATCTCGCTGACGCTGCGGTATTGGCCGTCATGGATGATCCGGGTGGCGTACTGGCCATGCCGGTAAGCTTTCGGGCAGACTTGGCGACCGACTGGAATCGGCCGCTAAGGTCAAGCCGTGCGAGAAGTACGATGGCCAGCCGCCGAGCGGCCGCGCGTCGAGCCGCCGCCAAGAAGCTCTCAAGGTCGAAGGCGTCCAAAGCAAACGCCGCGAAGCCCAAAGCGAGCGGCACCAAGACCAAGGCGTCCGCGCGCACCACCACGGTCAGCAGTCGCTCGACCGTAAGCCGCTCTACCAACGTTTCAGCAAAGAAAAAGCCGCCGGTCGTCAAACGGCGACAACGCTAGGCCTCCTCGCTATCTTCCACCCATGGAAGAGCAACTGACGCAAGACACCCTGAGTGACGGGATTACGGTTGATCAGGCGCGACTGGTGCTACGTCGCGTGAAGGATCCCGATCTCAATCTCAACATCGTTGATCTGGGATTGATCTACGACATTCACGTTGAGGGGACGACTGTTCGCGTTGACATGAGCCTCACGTCACCCGGTTGCCCGTCGGGACCGGAGATCATGGGTGAGGCCGAACAGCAGCTTCGCTCAATCCCGGGTATTGGGGACGTGGAGATGAACTTGGTGTGGTCGCCGCCCTGGACTCCGGAGCGCATCGAGCCACGCGTCCGCGCCTACATGGGCTTCTGAGCTCGCACTGATCGTTCGGAGTACACCGCGCTGATCAATCGCAGCACCACCGGCGCCAGCAGCAGGGCGCCGACCCACAGCAGCAAGTCAGCAACGTTCATGACGACTGTTGTGGAATTGCCCAGGTTCACGGCGAAGAAGTCCGCAACACCCTCGGGCCCCGCAACCATGCTGGCAAGGTTGCCAACCGCGCCACCGGTAACCAGCCCGAGCGCCCGCGTGGCACGAGGGTCAACCGCGGCAAGCGGAGCGACAATAACCGCCACGAGTGCGATAGCGGCAACCGTGATGACCACATTGAAATTCCACGAGTGTGCGCCCACCATCAATCCGCCCGCGCCGCCGGTGTTGTACACCAGCATGAACGCCAGCCGGTCACTGATCGACACCGTGTGACCGTCGCGCAATACGCTGGTCGCCAACGCCTTGCTGAGCAGGTCAGCCGAAGCCCCAAGGGCCACCAGAAGCAGAAAGCGAAGCCGCAGGCTGTATGCCGCTAATGAGGATGGGAGCGCGCGGCTGACTGCAGAGGCGGAAGATGTGAGAATCATGGGACGCTCGGAGCGAGAGACATCACGTTGGTCGAACCGCATCGTTCGGCTTTCCACTCTCTGTAGGGCACCCATCATGCCGCGCACCCAAGCGTTGTCATCAGATCGACGTCGCTCGAATTCAACACCGTAACATGAATCAATACCGCAGCTTGCAAATTCTGGAATGACGATGAGCCATGGAGCGTACCGACGAGACACCGCGTCCAACTGTTGCGTAAGAGGAACACTTTGCACGTTTGTGGCGACAACACAACAGCGCTACTCCAGGTAAGGCGAGTCGGCGGAACGTGCTGGAAACGACGTGGCTGTCGTAACAGGCGTGACGGCCACGGCGCCTGCTGCCTTTGCCAGCGTCTTCACGAACCGCGGACCAAGCACCTCAGCCTGCCATCGGCGTAACTCGGGAATCTCTGCAAACTCATCGAGATGCCGAGGATTCTTCCGGGCGACTGCCTCCATCCGGTCTCTCGAGCACAGCACACCCGGGTCGAGATCGAGTTCACTGGCCACCGCATCACGCACTGATTTGAGCCGCGACACTCGATCATCGAACTCCGGATCCTTGTCCCAGCGCGGTGCTTTCGGGAAGCGCGGCAGGTCCACGTCGGCGACGGCATTGCCTCGCGCGATCGCCTGCAAGGCTTCCTGCGCACGGATATCCGACATGCCACGGGGGAATCCCTTCACGGCAAACAGGCCTTCGCGCGCTTGTGGTGCCAGTCGCGACAGATCAAGCAGGACGTCATTTCCGGCCACGCGAAACGTCGCGCGATCGAGTTCGGCGGCGATACTGTCGCGCCATTTTGCCAACTCGCGAAGGCGAGCCAACTCGCGTCGCGTCAGATCACGCGCGCCCTTCAAACGCAAGAACCCCATGTCGGGCTCCTCGGTATCCCAGCGCGTGCCTTCTGCGCGCCGAAATTCCTCTTCGGCCCAGTGCCACCGGCCTTTATGGATCAGTTCACGTCGCAGGATATCGCGTAGTGCCAACAAATGTCGCGTATCCTGTGATGCGTAATCGAGCATGTCGGCGGTGAGCGGACGCATGCTCCAGTCGGCGCGTTGATGCTTTTTATCCAACTTGAGGCCAAAGTATTTCTCCAGCAGCGCCGCCAGTCCAAACGCCCGCAGGCCCAACAGCTGTGAGGCCACGCGCGTGTCAAAGAGATTTGTGACGCGCCAGCCGTAGTCCTGGTGCAAGAGACGCAAGTCGTAGTCGGCGTCGTGCAGCACCACTTCTACCGCGCGATCCTCCAACAGCGCACCGAGGCCATGCGGATTCCCAATCGGCAGCGGATCGATTACCGCCTCGTGGTGCTCGGTCGACAGTTGGAGCAGGTACACACGATCGACGAATCGGTGAAAACTGGCGCCTTCGGTATCGAGTGCGATGGCACTCACTCCGGTCAGGCCAACCAGAAAGCGGTCTACGGCTTCAGCCGTGTCGAGATAGAGAGATGCAGACGGGGGCAGGGACATGGATCGGAGAAAGGTACACCGTGGTAGGGCGCTGAGGGGGCGGCTTGAGTGCTTCTTGACGCATGACCCCTTGCCGCCCCGGGTCTCTTTGTGGAGTGTTCCTCACCGCATATGACAAATACTCAAATCGATACGCCGCTTGAGGACGTACCTCGCGCGCGTCACCAATGGTCCACCGGCGATGTCGGGCGCGCCGCGCTGATTGCCTTCGGCGTGTGGTTTGCGCTCCAACTGCTGTGGTCCGTCAGCTCGGTGGTGTTCCTGGTATTCCTGGCCACGCTTTTCGGACTGGCGGTCGGCAGAGGCGTCGACGTCCTCGAGCGCTACCGGATCCGACGTGGTGTCGCGTCGGCGCTCATCGTCTTCGGAACGATTGGGATCATTGGTGGCGGACTCGCGCTGTCAGCACCAACGCTGATCGAACAGGGCAAAGAGTTGCAGTCGGAGTTCCCGGCCGCGGTCTCGAAACTGCAAGACTGGATCGATTCCAAGCAACGGACGGGGGCCATGGGCGCGCTGATCAAGGCGGCGACGCAGCCACCCGCATCGGCAACGGCGGTGCCACCTGTGAGCACCCCGCCCCGACAG
>JANMRE010000534.1:0-2436 GCA_031370885.1 Gemmatimonadaceae bacterium | reverse complement strand
ATCCAGCAGCCCCTGAATGGCGGTGGTGTACGCCGAAACGAGCTGATCGAAGGTGACGTTTCGGGCGCCCGGGTTCTCCACTTCCGGCGAGAGAGAGGCCGTGCGGTTGGTAGGACCGAGTACACCTGCAACGAATCGGGGGCGTGAAGGGTCCCTGATTTCGAACTGGTCGGCAATGCGGCGCGCCAGCGAGGCGGCCGCCACATTGATTTCGTACGACAGCTCCTCCATGCCGTAGTCGGCCATGGAAATGGCATTGGCATTGAAGGTGTTGGTCTCGAGAATGTCGGCTCCGCTCTCGAGATACTCGGCGTGGATGGCACCAACGATGTCCGGCTGCGTGATCGCCAGCAGGTCGTTGTTCCCCTTGAGGTCAGACGGCCAGTCGGCGAAGCGGGTACCGCGATACTCGGTTTCACCCAGCCGATACGTTTGGAGCATGGTCCCCATGGCCCCGTCGATCAGCAAAATGCGCTGAGCAAGGAGCTCGGGAAGCCGGCAAATACGGGACGCGCGATTCAGGCTGGTCGTCATCACGAGGTAGCGTTTGGCAAAGGATTATCTTAGTAAGCTATTCATGACGACCGTGACCGAGCACCTGACACAGAAATCTTCGTTCGCATCGCACCCCCGGGCCGCGATGCTGCGGCGGCTATTGGACCCCGAACAGGTGGTGCTGTTCGACGGGGCCATGGGAACGATGTTGTACGCACGAGGCGTCTTCATCAACCAATGCTACGACGAGCTGGCACTCCGGTCGCCCGACTTGGTTCGCGAGATTCATTCCGCCTACGTGAAGGCTGGCGCCGAGGTGCTGGAGACCAACACGTTTGGCGCGAACCGGCTCAAACTCACGCAGTATGGGTTGGAAGGGCAGGTCGGCGCGATCAATACGCGGGCCGCGGCTTTGGCCCGCGAGGCGGCAGGAGAGCAGCGACTGGTTGCGGGTGCCGTTGGACCGTTGGGGGTGCGTCTCGAACCATATGGGGCGACCAGCCGCGAAGAGGCCTGCACGGTGTTCGCCGAGCAGATGGTGGCACTCAAGGTCGGCGGTGCTGACTTCTTTCTGCTCGAGACATTCTCCGATCTGGAGGAGTTGGAGCAGGCGATCTTGGCGGCGCGTGGGGTGGACTCTGCCATGCCGATCATCGCGCAGGCCACGGTAGGCCCCGACTTGCGTACGGCGTATGGGGCCAGTCCGGAGGACATTGCCCGGGCGCTCGATCGATGGGGGGTCGATGTCATCGGTCTGAACTGCTCGGTGGGCCCGCAAACCATTCTCGAGGCCATCGAACGCATGGCGGCGGTCACCACGCGCAAGCTGTCTGCGCAGCCCAACGCCGGCATGCCACGTGATGTGGGTGGTCGGTCGATGTATATGGCGAGCCCCGAGTACATGGGCACGTACGCGCGCCACCTGATTCAGGCTGGAGCCAAGATTGTCGGCGGTTGTTGCGGCACCACGCCCGAACACATCAAGGCGATGGTGGAGGGCGCGCGGCCGCTCAATCCCCGGGCGGGCGTGCATGTACGCGTTACCGAGGACGCTCGTGATTCGCATGCTGACGCGCCGGTTGGTCGCACGCCGGTGTCGCTCGCACTGCGGTCGCGCATTGGTGCGAAGCTGGCGGCAGGTCAGTTCGTCACCTCGGTGGAAATCGTCCCGCCACGCGGCGTCGACACGGTGAAGCTGGAGCAGGATGCAACCAAGCTGCACACCGCCGGCGTGGACGCCATCAATGTGCCCGATGGTCCTCGTGCGCAGAGTCGCATGGGGGCGATCGCGACGAGTTTGATCATCGAGCGACAGGGGATCGAAGCGGTGACGCACTACTGTTGCCGCGATCGCAATCTGCTGGGGATGCTGAGTGACCTTCTGGGTGCGTCGGCGTTAGGACTGCGCAACATGCTGCTGATCACCGGCGATCCACCAAAAATGGGTCCCTATCCGGACGCAACAGCAGTATTCGACATCGACGCCATCGGCCTGACGAATCTTGTCGCCATGCTCAATCGTGGATTGGATCCGGGTGGCAATCCGATCGGCGATCCAACGCGGTTCGTGATCGGTGTGGGGGTCAATCCCGCGGCGATCGATCCGGCGCATGAACTCAAACGATTCCACTGGAAAGTGGAGGCCGGCGCGGAGTATGCCATTACGCAGCCGGTGTTCGATCCGGCGCAATTGGAAGTGTTCCTCACGTCCATTCACGATGTGCGCATTCCAATTATCGCTGGCATCTGGCCGTTGGTATCGGCGCGAAACGCGGAATTCCTGGCGAACGAGGTTCCTGGCGTGACGGTTCCGAACGCAGTACTCGAACGGATGCGGCGGGCAAACGAGAAGAGCAAGGAGCACGCGTTGGCCGAAGGAATCGCAATTGCGCGGGAGATGCTCGAGCGCGTTCGAGGCAGCGTGCAAGGTGTTCAGGTAAG
>JANMRE010000518.1:0-3457 GCA_031370885.1 Gemmatimonadaceae bacterium | reverse complement strand
GCTCAGTGACCACGATGACACGCGCTGCCCCTTGGCGATGTCTTCGCGCAAATCAATCACCGACACCAGCTGCGGTGTTGGGAAACGCATCGTAAGCACACCTGAGCTCGGGCCGGTTGTGCGCCACCGCGCACGCTCGTGCGGCACGTCGCGGGCAAACATCGCTTCCAGTGCCGCACGCATGCCGACCAGTCGCGCGATATCGGTCTCGTGCAGCAGGCCGTCGCGCGTTGGTGGCACATTGAGCAGCAACTTCGAGTTGCGTCCGACACTGGTGAAGTACAGTCCCACCAGATTGTCGACGGTCCGAACGCGCGTGTCCTCGGCGGGGTGATAAAACCAGCCGGGACGAATCGACACATCGGTTTCACCCGGACGCCACACCGATCCGTCGGCGTGCCCTTCCTGCAGCGCGCGAATCACATTGTCACCGCTGGCGCCGATGAACGGCACCGACTCCGGTCGAATCGTACTCCAGTTGGTTTCGCCGGCCACGCCGCTTTCATTGCCGATCCACCGCACATCGGGACCCGCATCGGAGAACATCACCGCACCGGGCTGCAGTGTGCGCACCAACGCCCAGTTGCGCGGCCAGTCGTACACTTGCCTTTTACCATTCGGCCCTTCGCCATTGGCCCCATCAAACCACACTTCACTGATGGTGCCGTAGCGCGTGAGCAACTCGGTGAGCTGCGCGATATACACCTCGTTGTAGCGGGGTGAATCGCCATACGCGGGATGATTGCGATCCCACGGCGAGCAATAGAGACCGGCCTTCAGGCCTTCAGCACGACACGCATCCACGAACTCGCGCACGACATCCCCCTTCCCGTCTTTCCACGGACTCGACGCCACGGAATGCGAGGTGGTCGCGGTGGGCCAGAGACAGAACCCGTCGTGGTGTTTGGCGGTAAGGATCATCGCCTTGGCACCTGCCGCTTTGGCGGCCCGTGCCCACTGACGCGCATCGAGACGGGCCGGATTGAAGGTCGACGGCGATTCCTTGCCATCCCCCCACTCGCGATCGCTGAACGTGTTGACCCCGAAATGCAGAAAGAGCGCCAGTTCATCCCGTTGCCAAGCCAGTTGTGCCCGCGTCGGCCGCGGCCGGCCGGGCGCGAGGGAGCGCTCGGCCCACGAATGTGCCAGCTGGCGAGAGGGGCGGAATGCAAGGACCGCCGCCGACCCGGCCAGTCCGATCGCCACGTCCTTGAGGAGGGCGCGCCGCCGGGGAGAGTCCGGTTGTACGAGAGGATTGACCATCCAGCTACGCTATCGCCGGAGGCACGACTTTGCACCTCATTTTTCGAACTTTTTCCTCTTTCGCGCAGGGGGGCAATCGCGCTCGGCCCGTTTCGCGACTATCATTGCGAACAGTTTCGCCCACCCGTGACGCGGGATACGTCGGAAGGCCGTTTGGAATGCCACCAGCCGCCCCGTCACCGTAATTCCTCCGACTCTCACTCCATGTTCGAAAATCTTCCGCTGCTCGCGTTTGGCGCGGGCTTGGTCGGCCTGATCGTGACCTTCGTGACCTTCCTCGGTGTGAAGCGACTGCCGGCCGGCTCACAGGCCATGCAGGATCTTGCACACGAAATCCACGTTGGCGCCATGGCATTCCTACGCGCCGAATACGTGGTGCTCATTCCCTTCATGCTGGTGGTGGCCGGACTGCTCGGTTGGACCATCGGGGTCAAGACGGGCATCGCGTACGTCATTGGCGGCTGCATGTCGATTGCCAGTGGATGGATTGGCATGCAGGGTGCCACGGCGGCCAATGTTCGCACGGCGGAAGCCGCGCGATCGAGCGGCCAGGCAGCGGCGCTGCGCGTGGCCTTCGGTGGCGGCTCCATTATGGGACTCGCCGTAGCCTCGTTGGGTCTGGCGGGTGTGGCGATTGTGTTCGCGTTTCTCGCCAAAACCGAGATGACCGGGAATGCGAAACTGTTCTCGGAAATCATTTCCGGCTTTGCCATGGGTGCTTCGTCGATCGCGCTCTTCGCGCGCGTGGGTGGTGGCATCTTCACGAAAGCGGCTGATGTTGGCGCTGATCTCGTGGGTAAAGTCGAAGCGGGCATTCCGGAAGACGATCCACGCAACCCGGCCACCATCGCTGACAATGTGGGTGACAATGTCGGCGATGTCGCCGGACTCGGCGCTGATATTTTCGAGAGCTATGTGGGCGGAATCGTCGCAGCGATTGCCTTGGCCGCGACCAGCACGCTCATCGCCGACACCTCCCGACTGGATGCAATGTTGCTTCCCGTTGCCTACACCGGCGCGGGACTAATTGCCTCACTGATTGGCATCTTCATGATGCGTATCCTCGCCAAGGGCAATCCGGCGAGCGCGCTGCGACTGGTAACCTTCATCGCCGCCGGTCTGTTTCTGGTGTTCGCGTATTTCCTGACGTCGATGTTCCCGCTCAACATGACCGGCGAAAGTGGTGAGCCGTATCCGGTGCTGGGACCGTTTTGGGCGGTGGTCGCCGGTACTGTGGCCGGCATCGCGATTGGCTTGGTCACCGAGTACTACACGGCGGCGGGCCCGGTGCGGCGTATTGCCGAAGCGTCCAAAACGGGGCCAGCCACGAACATCATCGCCGGACTGGCAGTGGGCATGGAAAGCTGCATCGTGCCGGTGGTGCTCATTTGCGGTGCGATTTATGTGTCGTACTTCACATCCGGTTTGTACGGCATCGCGATCGCGTCCGTCGGAATGCTGGCCACGGTCGGTGTCACGATGACGGTGGACGCGTACGGTCCAATTTCCGACAACGCCGGAGGCATCGCCGAAATGAGTCATCTGGGTCCGGAAGTTCGCAAGATCACCGACGGACTCGACGCGCTGGGTAATACGACGGCGGCCATCGGCAAAGGCTTCGCCATTGGTTCGGCGGCACTAACCGCACTCGCGCTGTTTTCGGCGTATGCGTCGGCGGTGAATCTCACGACGCTGAATCTGGTCGATCCAATGGTGGTGATCGGCATGTTCATCGGCGGCGTGGTGCCATTCTTTGTTGGCGCCACAACGATGACCGCGGTCGGTCGCGCCGCGCAGGGCATGGTGGAAGAAGTGCGCCGTCAGTTCCGCGAAATTCCGGGACTGCTGGAAGGCAAGCCCGGTGTAAAGCCCGACTCCGCGCGCTGCGTGGAGATTTCCACCAAGGCCGCCATCCGCGAAATGATTTTGCCTGGGCTGGTCGCGGTGGTGCTGCCGGTGCTCGTGGGCAAGTTCGTTGGCGTGAAAGCGCTGGGTGGATTGCTGGCCGGTGCCACGGTAACCGGTGTGATGATGGCGCTGTTCATGGCCAACGCCGGCGGCGCATGGGATAACGCGAAGAAGATGATTGAAGGCGGCATTCTGGGCGGCAAGGGTTCCGATCCGCACAAGGCAGCCGTGGTGGGTGATACGGTTGGCGACCCGTTCAAGGACACAAGCGGCCCGGCGATGAACA
>JANMRE010000467.1:0-2516 GCA_031370885.1 Gemmatimonadaceae bacterium | reverse complement strand
CCAGTTTCCCTACCACCTGATGTTCCGCAAGGAACTCACCGTGCGCATGTCACGGGCCTACGGTCCGGGAAGCTACGACGAGCGATACGAGCGTGGCGGCCAGGATTATCCCTTCGCCTACGTGCGTTGGACAGAGAATCGGAACATGGAGGAGTTCCTGCGACGAATCGCCATCGGCGACGTGCAGGTCTCACCACTGATTTCTCACCGCTTGCCGCTCGAGGACGCCCCGAAAGCGTATGCCACCATCATGGATCCAATGGTGCGCACGCTGGCGGTGGTGCTCGAGTATCCGGCTCGGAACGAAGAGGCGGCGCCGGCTCAAATGAGAACCGTCCCAATCGCGGCCAATGTCGCGGCGGTGAACGGAGAGATCGGCATCGGTCTTGTGGGCGCTGGCAACATCGCGCGTTGGGCACATCTTCCAGCGGTGCGACGTGCGACGAATGCGCAACTGCGCGGCGTTGTGTCGGCCAATGGCGCGAAAGGGAAAGCCTTGGCCAGCCGCTTCGGCGCGCGATTCGTGTCCACCGATTTCGACGAGATTCTGAACGCCGCCGACATCAACGTGGTGCTCATCGCGTCCCGCAACCAGACTCACGCGCGACAGATCGTGCAGTCGCTGCATGCGGGCAAGCACGTACTCGTTGAGAAGCCCATGGCGGTAACCGCTACCGAGTGCCAAGAGGTGGTACAGGCGATGCGCACCTCGGGGCGTCGGGTCGGGGTGGCGTTCAATCGAAGGTTCGCTCCCATGTACCAGCGGCTGAAAGAGTCGCTGCGTGGCCGTTCCGGTCCGGCGGTGCTGACTGCTCGCATGAATTCGCCTTACATGTCCAGCGAGTCGTGGATGACCGATCCCGCATCAGGCGGTGCGATCGTTGGCGAGGCGTGTCACATGACCGACCTGCTGTCGTGGTTGGTCGATTCGGACCCGGTGCGGGTGACGGCGCAGTGCCTTCCTCTCGGAAGTCGTGATCCCGTTGGCGAGAACAACCTTGTCGGATCCATCGAGTTTGCCGATGGCTCGGTCGCCTCACTCGTGTATTGCGCCATCGGACATGCGAAAGGGGCCAGTGAACGTGTTGAAGTCTTCGCGTCCGGACGATCCGCCTGGTCGGAAAACTTCAAGGCGTTTGGGGGACCCAGTCGTCGGACACACCGATCATTTTTCCCGGACAAAGGATACGATCAGCAGATGCAGGCGTTCATTGCCAGTCTCGCTAACTCGGTTCCTTTTGGACCGGACGCCTTGGCTGGCGCACGCTCCACACTGGCCTGCCTCGCGATGCTGGCATCAGCGCGCGACGGACGACGACCATATCTCATCGACATGAACGAGATCGCAATCGGTCCGGCCTGACGTGCATATCGCGCTGCTGTGTCCCGTCGCACCGCCGGCGGGTGGCGTGCAGTCACATACGGCGGCACTGCGGGATCGACTTCGTGATGCGGGACACCGAGCGAGTCTGGTGGCGATCACGCGGGGTCAACCGGTTGATCGCGACGATGTGTACTATCCCGAGGGGGCCATGGAGCTCATGTCGACGTTGCGCAGACTTCGGCCTGACGTCGTGCATCTGCATTTCGGCGGCGATCTGTCCGTCAGACTCGCGCTGCTGTGTGCCGCAATAGGATCAATGCCAGGCGTTCGATCTGTCCTGACGTTTCATTCCGGCGGCTTTCCCTCATCGCCGCGCGGGCGTCGCGCCCGACGGGCATCGGTGGAAGGATTGGCGTTACGTCGGCTCGACGCCGTGATTGCGGTCAATTCCGAGATCGCCGACCTGTTCACGCGGTACGGGGTTCGGCCAGCACGACTTTCCACAATTGCGCCGTATGCCAAACTCGACCGATCCCGGATTGCCGCCGCTCTGCCAGACGGGATGGCGGCGTTCTATGCGGCGCATGATCCGGTCTTCATTGCGGTGGGACTGCTCGAACCCGAGTACGCACTCGATCTGCAGATCGCTTCGATGCCGCGGCTTCGGCAGCGGTGGCCGGATGCCGGATTGATGTTGATCGGCAGCGGGTCACTGGAGCACGCACTGCGCCAGCAGATCGCCGAGTCACCAGTGTCCCGGCATATTGTCTTGCAGGGCAACGTCGATCACCCGGTAACGCTTCGGGCAATCGACGAGGCGGATATCCTGCTCCGCACGACGCGATTCGACGGCGATGCGGTGTCCATTCGCGAAGCGCTGCAACTCAACACCAGTGTGGTGGCGTCGAATACCGGTATGCGTCCGGATGGCGTGCATCTGATGTCCTCGTTGGACACCAACGCGCTGGAGGAGTCTTGCGTGCGCGCATTGGCGAATTCCGGCGAGGTCGACGCGCAGCACTCCGCGTCCATGCAGATGCGCGATGAACTCGACAGAGTACTGCAATTGTACCAGAGGCTGGCATCCCCTCAATAGGTACGGTCTCAACTCCATCAGACTGTATTCGTGGTCGACCGCTTTGCCGAGCAGGCGTTCGGCATCACTGGCCGCCAAGGTCTGCGGATTGACCCA
>JANMRE010000462.1:0-7542 GCA_031370885.1 Gemmatimonadaceae bacterium | reverse complement strand
GCGAGCGCCGGGATATCCTGTCCCAGCTGCGTTGACAGGTGACGAATGATGTCCCACGGCGCCTCGAGCCACACGCCGTCGACACGCCGTGTCACCGCGTCGCGCGGCACCAGCGCCTCGAGCATCAGCGTGCCGTCACGGAGTGAGGCGTCGGCGAGCGGCTCACGCAGTTGCACGGCCGCAATGTGCGCACCGATTTGGATGGCATCGGCGTCGCCGACGGTGGTTGCACTCAGCACGGGGAGGGCGCGCGTGTTCACCAACCAGGTGCCGACAGGCAAGGGAAGGACTGCCATCGGCGGCGCGTCGAATTCCGCAAAGTGCGCCAGATGCGGCGCCGCAATACAGGCATCCACCGCCTGGCCGAACCAGAGGGCCCATCGCTCGCGACCAAGCAGCGCACCCGCACGCACCTCGCCGAGCGGACGCGACGTGGCAAACGGTTC
Source organism: Gemmatimonadaceae bacterium (assembly GCA_031370885.1). Lineage (GTDB taxonomy): Bacteria > Gemmatimonadota > Gemmatimonadetes > Gemmatimonadales > Gemmatimonadaceae > Gemmatimonas. The sequence goes on along the minus strand of JANMRE010000462.1, from coordinate 7,096 downwards.
AAACTCGCGCGCCAGCGCGTCGTCATAGAGAACGATCATGGACCGCGCAGCTCCGCCGGCAGTACGTCGAGCAGCGCCTTGAGATCACTGGCCTGCTCGCGCGTCGTGACCATGACCACGCCGTCATGCGCCACCACGACGAGATCACTTACGCCGTACAACACCACCGTGCTGCCGTCGGCATGCACCACGTTGTTGTGTGACTGAAACAGAAACGAAGGGCCGTAGGCGGCGTTGCCCGCTGCATCGCGCGTGCGAACGCGATGCAGCGCGGCCCAAGTGCCCACATCGTCCCAACCGAATCGACCGGGAATCACCAGCACGCGGTGACTGCGCTCGAGCACGCCCACGTCGATCGCGATCGGCTGGACCTGTGCGAAAAACATCGCCTGGTCGTCGCCCGCGGCCTCCAGCGCGGGTTGCACTTCCGGGGTAAGCGCGCGGATCTCGTCCAGCAGATCACCAACTCGCCAGGCGAAGATTCCCGAGTTCCAAAAGAATCCATCGGCCATCATCGTGACGGCACGCGCCTGATCCGGCTTCTCGACAAAGCGCACCACACGACGGACGTCACCGAACACCACGTCGCCGGATTGGATATAGCCGAGTCCCGGATCCGGACGCGACGGCACGATACCGACGGTCACCAGGGCGTGTACTCGTGCCGCGACTTCCGCAGCGTCCGTCAACGTGCGCCGAAATCCGTCGACATCGCCGATGGCCCAGTCGGCATGGATACATACCATCACCGATTCCGGACCGGTGCGCGCCGCAATCGTTTGCGCGGCCCAAGCGAGGGCCGCGCACGTGCCGACGGGACGCGGCTCGGCAATCACATTCTCGACCGGCAAGGCCGGTTCCATCGTCAGCACCGCGTCGCGCAGGGACGCATTGGTGAGCACCAGTGTGCGTTCCAGCGGCGCCAACGGCAGCAGGCGATCAAGCGATTCGCGCAGCATCGGCACGTCGGAGATCAGGGGCAGAAGCTGCTTCGGGCGATCGGGGGTGGACAGTGGCCAGAACCGCGATCCCACGCCACCGGCAAGCACCACATTCCATCGAATCATGTGTCGCTCAGTTCAGTATGGAATGCAGAGACGGTTGGCGCCACGTGGCCGGCCGAAAGTACGGCGATCGAGGTCAGGCGCGGTCAGACCAACGCCGCGATTTGTGCGCGATGACGGCGCAAGTCGAACAGCATCGCGGCCAGATTCGCCGACGGGCGCAACAGCACGAGCAACAACGCATCGGGAGACACCGACGTGACCACCGCCGTGCCCCCGCCATACTCCAGGACCATCAAGACGAAATCACTCCGCCCGGAGGCCAAGCCCATGTCCACCGCCGCCGCCACCATTGGCGGTACGTGCGCAGCCAACCCCTCAGGGTCGAGTGCGCCTTCCGTTGCTCCGTCGATAAGCAGACCATCGCGCCCAAGCACGATCGCCGCATCAACGCCCTCGCGACGCCGAAGCGCGCTGACCAGATCCCGGATGGTCGCCATGGAGGGAACGCTTAACGCGCTGCGGGGTGAAGTCAAGCAGGAGAACCGCTTGCCCGGACACGAGTTGAGCGATAACCTCCAACTTCGCTTCTGCCATGGGGATCACTCTGCATCATCGACCTGTCGGCGCGCGCCCACGTTATCGGCGAGCCCGTTCCATTCTGGCTGTCATCGTCACGGCCGTCGCTCTCGTCCAGTGCGGCGGCAGTGACAGCTTGCTCTCGCCCGCGAACTTCGAAAACGTCGACCGACAGTTTGACGTATGGGCCATTACCGGCTCCTCGTCGGCGCTGCCCGCGGGATATCAGTTCACGTCGGAGTCGCTCGTCCGTCCGCAGGTCCTGGGCAATGGTGCGCTCAACTTCGATGTCGCGTTCGACATCACCTCGGCCGGCAAGGTTCTCGTATTGCCGGCTCGCGTTATCGTGCCGTCGCCGCCTGCCGGTGCGCCCACCATCGGCTTCGCCCGTCAGCCCGGTGTGTACGAGCAACTGCAGCGCGCCACCGACAAGGGCTATGTCAGCGACAGCACCATCACGCTGGCCGTTGGCGAAACCGTGACCATTCGACTGCTCAACTCGGGTTGCGTTTACGGCGAACCGTTCTACGCCAAGCTCACGATCGACGACGTGAACGTCGCCGAGCGTCGACTGCTCATGCGCACGTTGGTCAATCGCAACTGCGGTTATCGGTCGCTGGTCGCGGGCATTCCCAAGGACTGAGGAGCGTCCTACTCCACTGATCTCGTCTCCTCGCGCCTCCCATGCACGACATTCGCCTGCTCCGTGATCAGCGTGACCTCCTGCTCGACGGAATGCGCCGCCGCGGAAAGCTTGCCGAACTGGCGCCGTTGCTCGACCGGGCCGAGTCGTTGGAGCGCGAACGACGGAGCGCCATCACGGAGCTTGAAGGGCAGCAGGCGCTTCGCAACAAGGTCACGCACGACGTCGCGCAATGCCGAAAGACCGGTGAAGACACCTCCGCACTCATCGTCGAAGGGCGCCGTATCGGTGAGGCCATCGCGACGCTGGATCAGCGGCGATTCGTTGCAGACGCGGCGGTGCAACAGTTGCTCTACGAACTGCCGAACATCACGCTGCCGGAAGTACCGGAGGGCGGTGAAGAGGCAAACACCGTGGTGCGGAGTTGGGGCGTACCGCGCGCTGACGGGGCGCTGCTCAAACCGCATTGGGAAATCGGCGAAGCACTTGGTGTCCTCGACCTGGCGCGGGGTGCCAAGATCAGCGGGTCGGGCTTCATCGTGTATCGTGGTATCGGCGCCAGGTTGGTGCGCTCACTCATGAACATGATGCTCGATGTGCATACGCAGGAACACGGCTACGAGGAATGCTGGGTGCCGCTGGTGGTCAATCGGGCCTCGATGACCGCCACGGCCCAGCTGCCGAAATTCGAACACGACATGTATGCGTTGCGCGATCAAGACCTGTTCCTCATTCCCACCGCAGAAGTCCCGGTCACCAATCTCTATCGCGACGAGATTCTCGACGCAACCGATATGCCAAAGCGTTTCTGCGCGTTCAGCGCCTGCTTTCGACAGGAGGCCGGGGCGGCGGGAAAGGATACGCGCGGACTGTTGCGCGTGCACGAGTTCGACAAGGTGGAGTTGGTGCGCTATACCACACCCGAGACGTCGTTGCAGGAGCTGGAGACGCTCACGGGACACGCGGAAGTTATTCTGCAGCGTCTCGAATTACCGTATCGCGTGGTGCTGCTGGCCGCGGGCGACACCGGATTTGCCAGCGCCAAAACATACGACCTCGAAGTGTTTGCCCCGGGTGTAGGCAAGTGGCTGGAAGTGTCGAGTTGCAGTGTGTTCACCGATTTCCAGGCCCGACGCGCGAACATTCGATATCGTCCGGCGCCCGGTGAAAAACCGCGGCTCGTGCACACTCTCAATGGGTCGGCGCTGGCGTTCTCGCGCATCATCGCCAGTCTGCTGGAACACGGCCAGCAGGCCGACGGGTCAGTGCGGATCCCTGATGCGTTGCAGCCGTATCTCGGTCGCGCCGAGTTGCGGTGACGACGCGTTGATGCGCGTCTGCCTGATCGCCCCCGGCTGACCGCGAACGCATGCGCCGTCGCCGATGGTCAGTCGTCCTGGTGGTGCTGGGGGTATTGGCCCTGCTCACGTGGTACGTGGGATACACGCAGCACGTGGTGACGCAATTGCGTGCGGCCGCCGCGGCCCAGGGACGCATGTACTCGCGTATCTACAACGCGCTGCTGGATACAACCAGCGCGGCCGACGGGGATCGAACGGCCGTCTTGGTCGAACTTGCCGATCAAGTGCGCGAATCGGGTTTGCCGCTGGTGATTACCGACGCGGATGGCCGGGTGTCGGCAGCGGCGAATCTTCCGACGGACGTTGGCCTCGATACGCTCGCATTTGTGCGCGAACTTGACCGGCGCAATCCGCCGTTTGTCGAGCCGGCGGTTGGCGGCGTGCACTATGGCGACAGTCAGATAATTCGCGGACTGCGCGTGATCCCCGTCTTGCAGGCGGTGGCCATCGGTCTGTTGCTGGCATTCGGACTGTATGCCTTGGTCGAACGCGGACGCGCCGAACGCGAAAAAGTCTGGGCGGGCATGGCGCGCGAGGCGGCACACCAATTGGGCACGCCACTCTCCGCGATGGCCGGTTGGCTGGAGTTGTTGCGAGACGAGGCCACAGCACCCACGGCGCGGCGCGCCGTCGAGGCCATGACGCAGGATCTCACTCGGCTCGATCGGGTCTCGCATCGATTTGAGCGCATTGGACGCCCGACACGCAATGACGCGGTCGATTGCGCGGCGCTCGTTGATCGGCTGGCAGCCTATTTCGCCGCGCGCGCGCCCACACTCGCGCGGCTGGTGACAGTCCGTAGTGAGCATCTTCCCGGACCGCTGGTCCGTCGTGGCGACGGTGTGCTGCTGGAATGGGTTCTGGAAGTGCTGATCAAGAACGCCATCGATGCGTTGGGTGGGCGGGATGGCGAAGTAGTGGTTTCCGCAATGCCGCTGCCCGAAGGCGGCGTGCGCATTCGCGTGGCCGACAACGGCCCCGGCGTTCCCCGCGCCCTGCGCAAGCGCATCTTCGACGCGGGATTCACCACGAAAGATCGTGGATGGGGCATCGGGCTGTCGCTTGCCCGACGTATCGTCGAAGAAAACCACGGTGGACGACTGGTGTTGGCCGATACTGATCGGGGGGCCGCCTTCGACGTTATCTTGTCAGGATGACAACGACGGGCTGGACCGGATCACTGTTTGACACCGCACCATTGACTGTGAACCACGAGGCGCTGGTGCGCGGACTCAATCCGGCGCAGCGCGAAGCGGTTGCTCATGATGATGGGCCCATACTCGTGCTGGCCGGCGCGGGATCGGGAAAAACACGCGTGCTCACGTCGCGAATCGTTCGCTTGATCGCCGAACGCGGTGTGGCCCCGCATGAAATCCTTGCCGTGACATTCACCAACAAGGCCGCCGGTGAAATGCGCACGCGCATCACCACGCAGCTGGGACGCGAACCGCGTGGCATGTGGTGTGGCACCTTTCACGCGCTGGGCGCCCGGCTGTTGCGCGGTGTTGCCCCACTGGTGGGACGCGAACCGAACTTCACGATCTACGACGAAGGTGATGCGCTTGCCGCCTGCAAGCGCGTGATGGAGCGGCGGCAGGTCAGCGCAAAACAGTGGAGCCCCAATGCCGTGTTGGCCGCGATCTCCGACGCCAAGAACGCGCTGGTATCGGCAAGCGAGTACGCCACCATGGCGCGCGATCCGTTCGCGCAGGTGGTGTCGGGGGTGTATGGCGATCTCGAGTCCGCACTCGAACGCGCCAATGCCGTCACATTTGACGACTTGCTGGTGTTGCCCGTGCGGGCGCTGCAACGCGATGTGACGGTCCGCGAACACTACCAGCGCCGTTTTCGCTATGTGCTCGTGGACGAGTATCAGGACACCAATGCGGCGCAGTATCGCTTCGTGGCGCTGATGTGCGGCGGCCACCGCAACGTGATGGTCGTGGGTGACGACGATCAATCGATTTACGGATGGCGCGGCGCCGATATCCGGAACATCCTCGACTTTGAACGGGATTTTCCCGGCGCGCGGATTGTCCGCCTTGAGGAGAACTACCGATCGACGCCCAACGTGCTGGCACTCGCCAATGCCGTCATCGCCGAAAATTCGGAACGTCGTGGCAAGACGCTGCGCGCGACACGACCCGCCGGTGAGCCGGTCACGCTGATCGAGACACTCGATGAACGCGACGAAGCCGACGTGATCGCCAATATCGTGATGGATCGGACGGCCCGCGGGACGTGGGCGCGGCGGGACTGCGCCATCCTCTATCGCACCAATGCGCAGAGTCGAGCGCTTGAAGATGCGTTTCGGCGGCACACCATCGCGTATCGACTGGTCGGCGCGGTACGCTTTTACGATCGCCAGGAAATTCGTGATCTGATGGCGTATCTCAAGCTCGTCGCCAATCCGGCTGACGATGAGGCCTTTCGCCGCGCCGTGAACGTACCACGACGTGGTGTGGGCGAAGCGACGCTGACGCTCCTGGAACAGCGCGCGAGGGGTGAGGGCACGTCGCTGTTGGCCATTGCGTCACGCTCGGACGTTGTGAGCGAATTGCGGCCAGCGGTGCGCGCGTCGCTCGAGGAGTTCGTGGCACTGCTGCAGCGCATCCGACACCAGGCCGTCGACGCGTCGGTGGACGAATTGCTGCGCGCGCTCGTCGAACAGATTCGCTATGCCGATCATCTGCGCTCGGTGGGTCCGGTGGGCCTCGAACGACTCGTGAATGTGCGGGAGATGATCGCCGGGGCCGCCGAAGTTGTGGCAGACGATGGCGGGGAAGTGGGTCTCACGCCGCTGGACCACTTCCTGCAGAAGGCCACACTGGTGGCGGGCATCGATCGCCTTGATCCTGATGCCGACGCGGTGACCATGATGACGATGCACAATGCCAAAGGGCTGGAGTTTCCCCTTGTCGTGGTATCCGGCCTTGAAGACGGACTGTTTCCACTCGCCCGTGCCACGGAGGACCCACGGCAGCTTGAGGAGGAACGGCGACTGTTCTACGTCGGGATTACGCGTGCGGAACGAAAGTTGTACCTGACGTGCGCTGAACAACGTCGCCGAAACGGCGAGATGATGTTTTCGGTGCCGTCCCGTTTCCTGCGCGCCGTGACGGCCTCATTGGCCGAGCGACACCAATCGGCGCGCGCACGCGCCGAGGGTCGCGCCAGTTATCAGCGCCGTCCTGCATCCGGCAACGACGGGTGGGGGCGCAGCACGTACAACCGAGACACCGATTCGGCGACGTCGCCGCGCGCTGTCGGACCCTATGGCAGCGCCGCGTATCGGCGCGGCACCGCATCGACGGGCGACGTGCCGTTCGGGAAGGCGTCCGTGCCGTGGAGCGATTGTCGACCGCGGCCGCCCGAGCCCGAAGATGAGTCGCAGGATGCGCCGATGCTTGCCATCGGTGAGCGCGTCCGTCACGCAAAGTTCGGATCGGGCACGATTGCGGAACTCACCGGGGCTGGACGTGACGCGAAAGTGCGCATCGACTTTGACG
>JANMRE010000450.1:0-4336 GCA_031370885.1 Gemmatimonadaceae bacterium | reverse complement strand
GACCGCCACTGAAGTCCATGGTGATCGATCGCAGCGCGCCACCTGTGGCGAAGGGCATGTCGAATCGCGTGTCGTACGTGTACTCGACCCCAACGTTCGATCGGAAGCAGTTCTTGGTGCACCCGTTCTGAATCACACCTGACGTGAACGTGGCCGACTCACCGTTGTACGAGAGCGCCAGCGTTGAAAAGAGCGACCACGGAACCGGCAGGCCAAAGCGCAGCTGACTGCCTGTGCGGATGTTCTGGCCGAGATTCCCGACAATGAAACGCGACTGCGTGCGATAGGCACTCAGCTGCCCGGACACGCGCGAGCCACGCAACGCAGGATCGGAATACGTGGCTGTGAAATCGTTGTAGAATCGACCGTACTGCCAGTTGAGCTGCCCACGTTTGCAGAGGCCGAACAGGTTGGGTTGCTCAACACCGATGAAACCGCCGAAGCCCACACCGCCCTGCCCCGCCGACGCACCGAAATTGATACTCCCGGTGCGCTTCTCCTTCACGCGAAAAATGATGTCGACATCGCCCTGATCGTTGATTGGTCGATAGTCGGGAAACGCCATCGGCGCTTCGAAGAAATTCAGATTGCTGATGCTCTGATAACTGCGCACCAGAATTTGCTGATTGAACACACCACCGGGCACCAGATTGATCTGCCGCCGAATGCAGTCGTCAACGGTGTAGTCGTTGCCGACGATCTCGATGCGATTGACGATCGCCGGATTCTTCTCGTCGATGTCCCAGCGCAGATTGACCTCGGGCACGGAATCGGCACCCATCCGACGTTCAACCACCGGGGTGATGCGCGCATACAGATAGCCGTAGTTGCGATACTCGGTGTTCACCTTTTCGGTCGCGTCGTCCCACTTCTTCTGGTCGAAGATGCCCTCAGGCGCCGCCGCCTCACGCTTGATGAGTCCCTTGACACGCTGCGACAGCGTGGGGTCATTGCCCTCGAACGGATAGAGTCGCCTCAGCTCTTCGGTCGAGAATCGGCGGTTGCCCGCGATCTCGAAACTGCCAATACGATAACGGGGGCCTTCCTCAACCGAAATCTCAAGCAGTCCCTTGCCCCGGTCACGATCAACCACCAGCGTGTCCTTCGTGATGCGCATGTCCACGTAGCCCAGGCGCGAATACAGCGCGGGAATGCGCTCACCGAGATCACCAACATACTTGTCGTCGTTGTACTCGCCCTTGCGGAACCACCAGAATCCTTCCGGGCGCGTTTTCATCGCGCCAACAATGGTGCCGTCTTTCACCTGCGTGTTGCCCTGCACATCAATCCCGGAAATCGCCAGTCGGCGCCCTTCATCGATGCGGTAGCCAATCGCGATACGCCCGTCGCTCATCACCGTGGAATCGATGGCCACGCGCGCCAGATAGTAGCCGGCGCTTTCGTACAACGAATCGATGCGGGCCCGGGCGCGCGCAACCTGCAGGGGGTCGATCGGGCGCCCGATCAGCAAGTCCACCTTGTCGCGCACCGAGCGCTCCGACACGTTCTTGGGTCCGGTAACCGTCAGCTCGCCCAGTACTTTACGCTCGGTGACAGCAATGACCACCAACGCCTTGCCGACCACCGACTCCAGGTCGCACTGCACCTCGACGTCGTCGAACTCGTTCAACGCGTACAGCGCCTTGATCGCGCGCTGAATTGCCGGAAAGTTGAGCGGAGTGCCCGCTGACACCCCCCCCTCTGTGCGAATTTTCTGATCGGCAATCCGACTGTTGCCGCGCACCACAATGGAGTCCGGGGTTGTACAACGGCCCGTCACGTCTTGCGCCGCCAATGACCGCGACAAGCCCGCCATAGCCAGAACGATGGCTATGACGCAGCACACGGCTGAGTTCGCCGCCGTCCGAATATCGCGATTCTGCATAACCTGAAAATATATACCGATTGTTCGAGCGGTCGGTCCCAATTCGATCCGGCCGCTGTCGGTCGCCTGCATCAGGCCTGCGGGGTTGGTGAAAGGACGCGGAACTCGAGTTTGTCCTTCTCGGTGGCGGAAACGTCCACTTCAATTTCGTCGCCCTTCGAGAACTCGGCCGTCAAAATCTTCTCCGACAATGGGTCTTCGATATAGCGCTGGATAGCCCGCTTGAGAGGCCGGGCGCCGAAATGCTCGTCGTACCCATGATCCACCAGGAACGCCGTCGTCGCGTCTGTCAACTTGATGGTGAGTTCTTCCTCGGCCAGTCGTTTCTGCACGTCGGCGAACACGATGGACACAATCTGCGTGATGTGTTCCTTCCCGAGCGGATGGAAGACAATGACATCGTCGAGGCGGTTGAGGAACTCGGGATTGAACACCCGCCCCATCTCCTCTTTCACCTTCTCGGAAATGCGTTCGAAATCGCCGCGCGAATCCGCGCCGCCGAAGCCGAGGGCTTTGCCCTTCGTGATATCCTTGGCACCCACGTTGGATGTCATGATCACTACCGTGTTCTTGAAATCGATCACGCGTCCGTAATTATCCGTCAGGTGTCCTTCGTCGAGCACCTGCAGCAGAATATTGAAGACATCGGGATGCGCCTTCTCGATCTCGTCGAGCAGCACCACGCTGTACGGTTTGCGCCGCACCGCTTTGGTCAGCGAACCCGAGTCTTCGTAGCCGACATAACCCGGCGGCGCGCCAATGAGCCGCGACACGGAAAACTTTTCCATGTACTCACTCATATCCACGCGAATGAGCGCCGAAGAATCGGCGAACAGGAATTTCGCCAGCGACCGCGCCAGTTCTGTTTTGCCGACGCCTGTGGGTCCCGAAAAGATGAACGATCCGATGGGTCGACGTGGATCTTTGAGCCCGGCACGACTGCGACGAATCGACCGCGACAACGCCTTGATGGCTTCGTCCTGGCCCACCACCGACAGATGCAGTTCGTCTTCCATCCGCAACAGTCGCGACGTTTCGGCTTCCTGCAGACGCGTCACGGGAATGCCGGTCCAGCGACTGACAATGAAGGCAATCTCCTCTTCGCCAAGCGTTGGCCGATGCGACTGGCGCCGCTGCTCCCATTCTTCCTGGGTGCGACGGATCTCGCCCTGCACCTCGCGCTCGTTGTCGCGCAGCGAGGCAGCGCGTTCGAAATTCTGGTCACGCACGGCGGATTCTTTTTCCGCGTTGATGCCTTCCAGTTGCGCTTTGAGCGCCGCAACCTCCAGTGGTGGCACCTGCGCCGCCAGTCGGGCGCGCGCGCCCGCTTCGTCGATCACGTCGATGGCCTTGTCGGGAAGGAATCGGTCGGTGATGTACCGCTCCGACAGCTTGGCGGCCGCCAGCAACGTCTCGTCGGGAATATTGACGCGATGATGATCTTCGTACTTGGTGCGAAGTCCCCGCAGGATCTGCACTGTTTCCTCGATGGACGGCGGGTCGACCACGACGGTCTGGAATCGACGTTCCAGCGCGCCATCCTTTTCGATGTACTTGCGATACTCGTTGAGGGTGGACGCGCCGACGCACTGCAACTCGCCACGCGCCAGCGCGGGCTTCAGCATGTTGCTCGCGTCGATGGCCCCTTCGGCAGCACCGGCACCGACGAGAGTATGCAACTCGTCGATGAACAGAATCACCAGCTTGTTTTGCGCGATCTCGTTCATCACCGCCTTGAGCCGTTCCTCGAACTGCCCGCGGTACTTCGTGCCGGCAATCACCGCCGCCATGTCCAGTGACAACACGCGGTGCTCACGCAAGGAATCGGGACAATCCCCGTTCGCGATGAGTTGAGCGAGTCCTTCCACGATGGCGGTCTTGCCGACACCGGGCTCACCGATCAGCACGGGATTGTTTTTCTTGCGGCGCGTCAACACTTCCATCACGCGTTCAATTTCCGTCGCGCGACCAATGGTGGGATCAAGTTGCCCTTCCGCTGCGAGTTGCGTCAAATCGCGACAGAAATGGTCGAGTGCCGGCGTTTTCGATTTCTTCTCGCCTTTGGCGGGCGCGGCCGACGGCGGAACGACACCGGATTTCTCGGGGGGCGCGGATGGCCCGGACGGGGGCAGGTCGGTACCCAGCAGACGCAGCGTTTCGGCGCGGGCGGCCTCGAGATTCACACCGGCGTCGGTCAGCACCTGTGCCGCGATGCCCTTCTCCTCGCGCAGCAAGCCAAGCAGCAGGTGCTCCGTCCCCACGTAACTGTGGCTGAGGTCTCGTGCTTCGGCCATCGCCAACTCGAGGACTTTCTTCGCCCGTGATGTGTACGGCAAGTCGGGGCCGGTAGCCTGCGCCGCCTTCCCCTTCTTCACGGTCTCCTCGATTTTCTGCGTGACGTCCTCAAGGTCGACGCTCAGGCTCTGCAGCACCGTGGCGGCAACACCCTCG
>JANMRE010000427.1:0-2544 GCA_031370885.1 Gemmatimonadaceae bacterium | reverse complement strand
CAATATCAAGCAGCTTGTCGAGACCGCCGTTGTCTTTGAGTCCCGCCAACACGCCGATCACCTGCTTGCGAACCTCCACATCGGTTCCGCTGTCGTAGATCCGCCCCATGTCGGCGTTGGAGACGCCGGAGCCCTGCAACGACCAGATCGCGCTGCGACGAATTTCCATCGACTCTTTCGTGTTCTGTGCAACGTCCACCAGAAACGTGCGCGAGTCGTCGGTTCGGCGCGAGGCGATTGTCTGCAATACACGCTGCTTAAAGCGCAGGTCATCGGCCCGACCATACACGTCTTTGAGGAAACTCATGGCGTCTTCAGACGTGCGTCCCGGACCGGACATGTACCAGTTCAACGCGTCACCGCGCAGTTCCACCTCGGCTTTTGCATCGAGCGCGATCTCGCGCAGCGTGGCGGCGGCGCGCGGCGACTTCGACCGCGACAGTGCATACACGGCGCGCTTCTGCAAATCGAGATCATCGCTTTTTCTGGCCAGATCGATGAGCATGGTGGTCGCCTCGTCGGTTGGCACGTTGGCCATCCAGAACACGGCCTGTTCGCGCACGTCCTTGTCCGGATCGGTTTTGGCGACGTTCAGGAGAATTGCCGCCGCTTCGGCCTGCTTGCGCGACGCAATCAACCACACGGCCTGGCGCCGTAGCCGTTGTGTGCAGGGCTCGCGGCGCGCCAGCACCTTCCGGAGAATCGGCAGCGACTGCTCGGCGTCCATTTGCGCGAGCGCGTTCAGCGCGTCGATGCGTTCATCATCCTGCTCGCGCGGACATCCGTCGCTGGTGGCATTGCGCGCCTTGTCCGCCAGGCTCGCGATCGCGTTCTGGTCGCCCAGTCGCGCCAACTGCCCTTCCACGCGCGTCCGCAGTGTTGCGGCATCGCCCCGTGTGGACGCACGCGGAAAGCGTTCCATCTGCATTTCGAGCGCCTCCAGTGCGGCCATCAGTTCGGTCTTTCCGCCAATGCGCTGCAAAGCGAACGCTTCCCAGTACGAGGCATCGGGAGTGTAGGTTGACTTGGGATGCTGATCGCGAATGCGCTTGAATAACTCGGCGGCGCGTCGATAGGAATCATTCGACAATGCCTTGCGCGCTTCACGATAGAGGGAGTCTGCCGGATCGTTCTGCATCCAGGGCGCCGGCGCCTGGGTGCGAAACGAACCACTGTTTGTGGTAAACGACATGCCGGACGCCATCGGCGCGAGTCCGCCCAGTGACTGACCGCCAATGCCCGTAAATCCGAGCGCGTCCTCGCTCATGGTAAGGGCGCGCGCTGACAATTCAGCGGCCAACGGGGCCAGTTGTGCAGCACCAATCGTGGTGGCCCGCAGTGATTGCAATTCCATGGCCCTGGTGCTCATCACCCGCGCTTGTTGTTCGACGTCCATGCGCCACAGGTCACTGTTGAACATGTATGCGATGGCGGGACGCGGAGGCGCGACCGGAGTCGGTGCCGTTGTCGGTGTGGCCGGAGAGGCTGGCGTTGGTGGCGACGGGGGAGTGGGGGGCACTCGCGTTGGTTGTGCGTGTGCGCTGTTGGCCGCGAGCACGAGCGCGAACAGCAGCATCGTGGCGGTGGTGCGAACGCGCGACAGGTCGGCGATCATGGTATACGGCATCAGAGTCCTCCTCCGAGAATCGGGTCGTCACCACGTCGCGTCGCCGTGACGGCAGCGCGCATACGAGGCAACAGGTTGGTTTCACGCATGGTTTCATTCGGCGCGCGCTGTGTGGCCGGCGCCGCTTTACGGGCCTGCACAATCTGCACGAGGACAAGCTCCAGGTCTTGCAACAACCGCCGCGTCCGCTCGTCGCGCAGTTGCGGTTCATCCAGCAACAAGCGAGTGGTACCGAGCAGATCACGTGCCCATCCACTCACATCGGCCGCCCGTCCCACTGCCGGATCTTCGTTGCGAACGGTCGTGAGCAGCGCAACGGTGTGTGCCAGATGTTCCTCCATCGCGACATGTGCCGGATCATCCGAGCGCGGCATCTCGGCGAGTGCATCGGGGCCCAGCCCCAACGCCGAGATGCTGTCGGCGCGCGAAGCAACCTGCGTGACGGCGCGCTGGTACTTGGACGGACCGGTGGCGGGCAACAGATAGCGCCCCACTCCGATGCCCACAACCACCATGGCGGCGATTCCCGCGGCACGGAGCACCCAGCTGTGGCGCCGCGATGCCGGGAGTGCACGGCCCACCACCGGTGGGGCAACCACTACGGTGCCGGCGACAGCCGCGTCGGCCAACTGCCGCCGGTGCTGTTGGATACGCGCCCACATCATGTCACGCGGGATCGCGTTGTCGTGTACGTCGGTGGCATCGCGCGCCAGCGAGACCACCCACGGATCGAGCGGTGTGTCGGGGGTTGCATCATCCGGTGCGTGTCGTTCGTCGGTCATGCCAGTTCCCTCCGCCCAAATGGCGCGAGTGCCACGCGCAGTTTTTCACGGGCACGGGAGAGTTGCGACTTGCTGGTGCCGATGGCGACACCAAGCCGTTCGCCGATCTCTTCGTGCGTGTAGCCTTCCACATCG
>JANMRE010000171.1:0-6927 GCA_031370885.1 Gemmatimonadaceae bacterium | reverse complement strand
GGTGGGCCGGTAGTCGGGCGCGTTGGCGTAGAGCGCGATGGCCTGCACCGGCTTCGATGCGACGGTTGCGTTGAGGGTGAGGTGGCGAAGGTGGCCGAAGTTGAGGACGACAGGTGGTGGTGGGGTGCTTGTCGGCGCAGGCGCTGCTCCGTGGCACCCAAGCAGGGCGACAAGAATCACCGCGCCTCTTTTCACGCAGACATCTCGTCAGCGATCGACCGCAACAACTCGACCTTGTTCACACGCGCCGCTCCCACCGAGACGTCGCCCGCACCGTAGTACACGATGAGATCCTCGCCGCGCTCCACGAGTCCTTCGGGAAACACAACGCGCACCCCGGTCTTGAAGTTCGCCATGTCCACCTGCGGAATGGGCCCGGGCTCGATTTCGTAGGGTGCTTCCGGTGTGAGTGCGGGCGCATCGCAGACGTATAGCACCTTCTCCGGGTTGTCGCGATCGAGCACCATCCATCCCATCGAGTACACGTTGCCTTCGTGTACCGACGTTGCGCCGTGAAAAGGCAGCAGCCAGCCGAGCTCCGTCTCGATAGGCGGCGCGCCAGCCCCCACGCGCGAGCTGCGCCAACTGCCAGCCTTGGGACCTAGCAACTCAACGCCGTTCACGGGCCACTCCAACTCGAGCGAGTTCACGCGGACGCAAACGATGGTCGGCATGGGCCGGTGCAGGATCACGTATTGGCCCGCAATCCGGCGCGGGAGGATCACGCAGTTCTTGTTCTCGCTGGCAATGCGCGGGCCGTGGCGTTGATAGCGCGCCGGATCGAGCAGGTCGTCCGTCGTGATCAGGCACACGCGCGGGCCGATCGCGGAATAGCCCGTGTACGTGATAGCGTAGCGCGCGTCTTCTTCGAGGTACGTGATTCGCGCATCTTCAACGCCCCACTCTTCGTACGGCTCCACGCGCGCGACGGCGGCGCTCGGCCATACTTCGTCAATCGTGATCCCGTCCTTCGAGAGCGCCAGTGCGAGGCACGACCGACGCGTGTCCTCCTCGAACACACGCACGAGCAGCACGACGCGTCCACTCTTGCGGTCCACGCAGGCGCCGGGATTGAACGCACCCGAGGCTTTCGCGAAGGTGATCTGCGCCGGCCGAACGATCGGATTGGTGGCGACGCGTTCGAGCTGTCCGTTCATGCGTGCTCCGATGTCCACGTGCGGTACAATCGCTCGAAGTGCGCGCCTGGAGCGCGGTAGTATTCGTCGGCGCTCACGTCGAGCACATTCGGCACAGCTCCACGACCGAGCTCACCCGCATCGCGGCGCTGGCGCAGCGCGCGAAAAACTCGCGCGGCGTCTTTCTCACTGCCGTCCGCGCGCACAATGCCGAATGTGCGCTCGCGCACGGCGTTGTCCAGCGGCGGCCGATCGAACAGCCGCGCATCGTAGTCTGCGTAGCACCATGCGTATGCGCCTGCGGCGCCACTGGCCGCGAGTCGAGTGACGGTGGCCTCATAGTACGCTGCCCCCTCGGCCTCAGACGCAAGATACTGCGTGCGCGGCTGACCAAGGAAGTTGTCGGTGATCGTGATGCCGTCGCTGCCCTTGGGTGCGGTGCACAACCCGAACTCCTGCATCAGGGGTGCGCGTCCCTTCCCGCCCAGACCAGCCGTCAGCGCACACGCGAACGGAACGAGCTCTGGATCGAGAAACGAGCGCGCATACTGCGAGTAGAGCGGATACGCGTGCATCACGTCCTCGTCCAGTACCTCGGCCAGATCGTCCACGCGCATGTGATTCACCGTCGTCAGCGACGGAAGGTGGGCGCCGATTCGCACTGGCGTGCCTGGCGACGCTCTTCGAATGACGCCAGCCATCGCCAACAACCACGCGCGAGCCGCTTCCCTCGACACCGGCCGCTGTGCATCGTCGATCTCGTTCGCGATGTCGAATGCGCGAACTGTCGCGTCCCCCGCGAGCGCGCTGGCGCAGGCACCCGCGAGCAGCGTAAGCGATCGCACAACCGACGGATCGGAATACAGATCATCGGGCGATCCTGAGGCGCCGAGCATCCAGTGAGGCCACCAGATCGTACCGCTCATGTTGATGACGACGATCGTTGGCACGATCGCAAGGCCAACCTCCTTGGCCACGCGCGCCACCTCGATCAGCCGCCCGATCATCGCGCGGTCGACACGCTCCCGCTCGGGGAGAAAGTCCTGCGTGAGTGTGAACAGCCGCACCGTGTCGAAGCCCATGTCGGCGATGTGCGCGAACTCGTCGCGCACTTCGCCCAGGTCGAGTTCGCGCCACATGTACATCGCCCGGCGGCGAGGCCAGTAGTTGATCCCCAGCTCGAAGGTCATTCCAGACCGCCGAGTATCTCGGCGAGCGACAGGTCGGCGACCGCCGTTACACCATCGGCGGCCCCATAGTACACGCGAACCGTGTCACCCGCGTCCAACAGGCCACAGGTAAACACCACGCCGCCGAAGAAGCCCTCTCGCTCGTACGGCATCTCGGGGGCGAGAATGGGCTCACGCGATCGAGCCAGCACGATCGACGGATCGTTCGCGTCGAGCAACAGTGCACCGAGTGCGTACTCCATCGGCGACGTGCTGACGCCGTGGTAGATGGCGAGCCATCCGTCCTTCACCCTGAACGGCACCGCACCGCCGCCAATCTTCGCGTCGTCCCAGCCGCCCGACCGCCCGCTGGCGACGAACTTGTGGTTGCCCCACGCCAACATGTCGGGCGACGACGCACTCCAGATCGCCGGCTCGCCGATGCCCTCGGGCATGGGCCGATGCAGCGCGACGAAGCGGCCGCCGATGCGCTCGGGGAAGATCGTCACGTCGCGATTGTTGGGTGGAAAGATGATCCCGTGCCGCTCGAAGGTGCGAAAGTCGGTCGTCGAGGCAAGCGCCGTCGCGATGCCGAGCGGCGACACGGCGGTGTAGTTGATCCAATAGGTGCCATCGACGAGCGTGATGCGCGCGTCCTCGGTTCCGAACGACTCAAGTTCCGTCGCGGGCGACAGCGCCGGCGTGGGCTCGACGTGGAAGTGAATGCCGTCGCGCGAGCGCGCCACGCGCAGGTGCGAGATCGATGTCAGCCAGCTCTTGCCCTCGAACACGATCACGCGGGGATCGCTGGTGTCGAGCCCGGGAGTTCCGGCGGTCCACCGCGTGAGCTCGAGCTGCCCTGTGCGCGCATTGAACACGGGCGCAATCACCTCCAACTCCGACCGCTTCACTGGCGCTTCGGCGACGCGCAGCAGCAGCACGACGTCGTTGTCGTGCCGCGTGGCCGCCGGATTGAACACGCCAACCACCTGAAGGTCGGGGAGCGACGGCCGAATCATGGCCGGCGTGAGAATCGGATTTTGTGGGGCGCGCAGGGGAGGCATGAACCGCGAAGATACAGCGCGGGTGCTCAGGCCGCAGACCGAAATGCGCGAGGCCCTCCGCATATCTCTCAGCGCGGCACTGCCCTCGCGATATCGGTTTCCGAGAAATCCACGCCCGTGAAGAGCAAAGGCACTCCGCGGACCTTGGCCAGCGCGTAGCTGAACACGTCGCAGAAGTTTAACGCTGCCGAATGACCGCTTCCTTTTCCGAACGCTACGAAGGCCGCGTATGCTGCGTCCATTTCCGCTGCTCCGGGCGGAATCGCCTCAAACATCAGCAACCGAAGCAGGTCGTCCACGAGCACGACCGCACGGTGTCCTGCCAGTCGAACCTACGGGATCGGCTTGGGGCCACCGGATTCTTGCCGTCGGCGGCGATGACCTGGTGCATGCGCTCTTGGAGCAACGGCAGCGTAGGTCGATAAAAACCGCCAGTGGCAGCGCTGCGCATGCCGGGAGGGTCAGCACGTGAGTGCCTGGCCCTCATCTGGGCGAGTCGTGGCCCGAAGCCGTCGCTGGCCCGGGTCTTCATCAGCGCGCGCGCATCGTGGCAACGCCCGCTAAATTACCGACTCATATATCAGGAGTGAGCATGACTGAGATCTTGTTCGTCGTCGAAGAAGCCGTCGAAGGCGGCTACATCGCGCGTGCCGTTGGTAGCTCCATCGTGACGGAAGCCCACGATATGGAAGGATTGCGTGATGCCCTGCGAGATGCGGTTCGCTGTCACTTTGATGATGCCGACCGTCCGAAGGTGATTCGACTGCATCTCGTGCATGATGAAGTCATCGCCGCCTAACGTGTGAGACTTCCGCGCGATCGCGGTGAGTGTCAAGGTAGTTGTCGCATGGAGTATCACACGAACGCGGGTTGAGCGCTCTCCGTGGGTTGCTGTTCGGGGGTGAGGCGCACGGTCGTGACGCGGGTCCAGTCGCGGGTGCCGCGGCTCCAGCGTTCCGGGTGCTGGGCTTGTGCCGCGCGATAGACCCGATCCCGATGCGCGAGGATGGCGATGTCGCACCCGGTGTGCCGATCATCCGGCGTGACAAAATGGATCGCACTGTGCTGGTGGTCGTGATTATACCACTGCACGAAGGCCGCGACCCAGCGTTCCGCCGCCGCGACGTCGGCAAAGGGCTGCGTCGGAAAGGCCGGACAGTATTTGAGCGTGCGAAACAGCGCTTCGGAATACGGATTGTCGTCGCTGACGCCCGGTCGACTGAACGAGGGAATGACGCCCAAGCGTTCGAGCGTGCCGACCATCGTCGCGCCTTTCATCGGCCCGCCGTTGTCCGCGTGCAGTACGAGGCCCTCGGGATGGAGCGCGCGCTGTTGACACACCTGGGTGAAGAGCGCCGCCGCGTGCGTCTCGTCTTGCGTAGGATGCACGGCCCAGCCCATGATGCGGCGGCTCCAGATATCCATGATGAGATAGAGATACCAGAACACGCCGCGCACGGGGCTCTTGAGGTACGTGATGTCCCAGCTCCACACTTGATCGGGCGCGGTGGCGACATGCACCGGCCGCGCGCGATGGACCGGAGCCGTGGCCCGGCCGCGATGCGTCAACAACTCGGCGGCGCGGAGCACGCGATACACCGTCGATTCCGACGCGAGATAGCCGCCCGCATCGGCCAGTCGCGGGACAATCTGATGCGGCGACAAGTCGCAGTACGTCGCGCTGTTGACCGTCTCGAGAATCACCGCGCGCTCTGCCGTCGACAGCGCGTTCGCGGGCACCTGATGCGGACCCTCGCGCGCATCGTCCGGGTGCGCGCCGCGCCAGCGTTCTACGGTGCGCACACTGAGCCCGATCGCGTGGCACGCGTGCGCGCGCCGCGCGCCGCTGACCACCGCCTCATCAATCAGGGCGCGAATCATCGTCCGCTCGTCGGGGCCGTGGTATCGTCCGCGTCCCCCCAAATCGCCCGGACTTTTTTTTGAGCACCAGCAACGCCGCCGTCTCCGCGAGGGCGCGGTCTTTGCGACGCAGCTCGCGCTCCAGCGCCTGGATGCGCTGCGTCTCCACCGACGGACCGGGCTTCACACGGACGGCGGGAATCCCCAACGCGGTCTCGGCGGCCGTGCGCCACTCGGCCAGCTGCGCGGCATGCAGGCCTTCGCGTCGCAACAACGCGCCCCGCTCCGTTTCATTGAGTGGTTGCGCCGCGATCACGACGCGCAGCTTCTCGGCCCCCGTCCACTTGGTCTGGCGTTTGGCGTTGGTCATGCCCTCAACACTATGCGCCTCGCGGAGCCAGCGAGAGAGGGTTTCCTGCGAGACGCCGACCGACGGCGCCAACCGATTCGCGCTGATCGCGCGCGGGCCCCACCAACCGCTGCACCACCCGCGCCTTGAATGCCGGACTGTATGATGTCATCATGCCCTCACCTACGCCCCCTACGGTGTTGTTCAGGAAACCGATGACGGTACACCGGTCATGCGACAACTATCCTGACACAGGGGGCTACGGACACCCGAGGAGCCCCTGATGGCCACGAGAGCAGCGACACGAACCGTCCCGCGCAAAGCGCGCCGTACAGACGCGGCCCTTGTCGATCCAATCAGCGTCACCCGCGGCAGCGGCAATGTCTTTGCGGATATCGGACTCCCGAATCCTGAAGAGCATCTGGCCAAGGCCCAACTCGTCTCGATGATCGATGACGTCATCCGGGATCGGGGACTCACCCAGGCGGACGCGGCGGATTTGATGGGCATCGACCAGCCGAAGGTGTCGCATCTCTTGCGGGGGAGATTTCACGGCTTCTCCACGCACCGGCTCCTGGAATTTCTGAACGCGCTCGGTCGGGATGTCGAAATCGTTGTGCGAGCCGCACCGAAATCACGCAAGCGCGGGCGGCTTCACGTCGCGGCGGGATAGCCGTGCTCGATGCGGCCAACGAGCCTCGGCGGTCTCCGCAACAGCAACAACAACAGCTGCTAATCCAGAGGGTGCGTGCGACAAGAGCTGCGTGCACGCGCGCCCATCGCGTTATGTGAGGCGCTCAGGACGTTGTGTTTCTGGCGCTCTCCTGACGGTGACCGTACCTTCTCGAACGCCGAGTGCCTATCCCTCACTTCTCGCGTGATTGTGACCAACGTGGAGCTGCCGCTAGAGTGGATCCTCGACGACGCGCCGCGCTTCGACCCGCGCGGCGATCGCTACATGAACCCGCGCCACATCGCGAAGGTCTGGATCGACGAGTTCGACAAGACATACGAGGAAGGCGGGATGCAGAAGCGGCGCGGTGCGCCAGTCCCCCGCCGATGACCGCCGACCCGCACCAGCGACTCCACGACGACGTCCGCCTTCTCGGCGACCTCCTCGGGCGGACGCTCCACGAACAGGGCGGTGACCGCCTGTTCGATGCAGTGGAGCAGGTTCGCGCACTCGCGAAGGTCGCGCGCCACGAGTCGGCCGATCTCACCGAACTCGAACGGACGCTTCGCGCCCTCGCTGTCACCGACGCGCTCGCCGTCGCACGCGGTTTCGCCCACTTCCTCGGCCTCGCGAACATCGCCGAACAGCATCACCGGATCAGGAGGCGACGCGACTA
>JANMRE010000162.1:0-5816 GCA_031370885.1 Gemmatimonadaceae bacterium | reverse complement strand
GAGATGTCGGGCGGCGCGCCCGGTCGGAGCCGGGTCAGCTGGGGCGGGCAGCAGCATGCCCGCGAGGCGCTCGTGCAACGCGGCGATCAAGTCCACCCGCGCCGCGTCGAACGGCATTTGAGCAACGCGTGCATTGGCGATGGGCGCGCTCATGGCGACCTGGCGAGTCCCGAGCAGCGTCCCAACGATGCTGTCCAGTCGCTGGAATGCATCCCTCGCGACTGGAAGCGGCGCCGAGTTGTCGCTCGTGGCGAGCGCGAGGCGCCGCATGTCGTCTCGCAGTTGGTTGAGGCGATCTGCACCTTCTATCTGCAGCACCGCTCGAGCCACGCCTCCAACTCTTCCGGGCGCATTCCGCGCGCCGCCCCGCCTACGGACCGCGAGGGGCGGGCGGACTCCAGTAGCGCCCGCGCGCGCGACGCCCAGAAAAGCCCCAGTGGGAGCGGCATGTCTCCGTCGAGCGCTCCCGGCCCTTCCACTGCGCTGATCCGCAGACCATCGAGCGAGACCACCTTTCGGGTGTGAGCAGAGACGAATACGTCCCCCGTCGCTGCAGGTTTTCCGTCGAGTGCGGTGCGGAATCCGATGACAGCTGCAGGGAAGTAACCCGCAACAACCGTCCGCCAGTGCTTGCGGATCACATCGGCCGCGTCCAGGTCAAGCCGAGTGGTGCAATATTAGGCAACTTTCTCAGCATAACTGCTGACAATTGCAATATTTTCTCCGCACAAGTCAAAAACAGTCGGAATCTCGCGATGCCTTGACAGACGTTTCTTGTTGACTAGATTACTCAGTACTAAGACACTTACTGACAAGATAGTTTCGTGTCAGTTTCACCAATAGATCACGTTGCCCGGCTAGGGCAGGAGCATTCCATGAAGTGGGAAATCGATGCAGCACACAGCCAGATCCAGTTTTCCGTGAAGCACCTGGGCATCTCGACCGTGCGCGGCACGTTCGGCACGTTCACCGGCACGATCGATGAGCTGAATGGCGCGGTGACTGGGGCCAACGTGGACATCGACGTCTCGTCGCTCACTTCAGGCAATGATCAGCGCGACGGCCACCTCAAGGGAGACGACTTCTTTGATGTCGTCACGTATCCCAAGGCCACGTTCACGCTCAATCGCTTCGTGCGCTCCGGCGAAGACGTGACGGCTGAAGGCAACCTCACTCTGCGCGGGATCACACGACCCATCACGCTTGCCGGCGAGATTGGCGGCCCGGCAACGGATCCGTGGGGCAACAAGAAGGTTTCGGCGTCGCTCAACGCGAAAATTTCGCGCAAGGAGTGGGGACTGGTGTGGAATGTCGCGCTGGAAGCGGGCGGAGTGCTGGTGGGTGATGATGTGAAGCTGAGTATCGAGGTGCAGGCGGCACCCGCCATGGTTGCGCAGGCTGCGTAGTTGTTTTGAGACGGGAGACTTCAGACGCGAGACGGGAGACTTCCAGTCGGCTGGACGTCTCCCGTCTCCATTCTCCCTTCTCCCGTCTTAACCACAACAACCGCTACTGCTTCCATTCGGCGACAAACAAATTCGTCTCGCCTGGCTTCGTGTCATGGCGATTCGACGCCCAGATGAGTTTTTTGCCATCGGGACTGAACATCGGGAATCCGTCGAAGTCTTCGTGCGTGGTGATGCGCTCCAGTCCCTTGCCATCGGGGTCGATGAGAAAGAGATCGAAATTCCGACTGCGCGGATTGCGGTGATTTGACGAAAAGATGATGCGCCTGCCGTCGGGCGTCCATGATGGTCCAAAGTTGGCGCCACCAAGGTTGGTGATCTGCTTCTGATCGGATCCGTCCGCGTTCATGATGAACAGTTCCATGCGATTCGGACGGATCATGCGCAACCTGAGCAGATCGCGATACGCTTTCAGCGAATCGGCATTGGTGGGATGCCAAGCACGATACACGATTTTCGTGCCGTCGGGTGACCACCACGGTCCGCCGTCGTAACCCGGTGTGTTGGTGAGCTGCTTCACGTTTGTGCCATCGACATTCATCGTGTAGATGTCCAGATCGCCATCCTTGAGCGATGTAAACACGATGCGTTTGCCATCGGGCGACAACACACCCTCGGCGGTGTACACGCCGTAGTTGGTGAGTCGCTTGAGGTTTTTGCCGTCACGACCCACGGTGTAAATGTCGAATGGATCAATGCCCCATACGTAACCCTTCGACGGATCGGGCTTGATTGGGCAGGCACTGTCAGCGGCATGCGTGGCGGCGAAAAACAGACGTTTGGATCCGGGCAAGAACCAACCGCAGGTGGTCTTGCCACCCACTGACACTTTGGTGAGTTCAGAACCGTCGGCGCGCATGGTGTACTGCTGATCGCACGTTCGACCCTCGCGCGTGGACTGGAATGTGATCCACTTGCCGTCGGCGCTCCAATACGCTTCGGCGTTCTCTCCGCCATTGGTGATGCGGCGGATATTGGACAGATGCCCTTCGCCACTATCGGCAGGGAAAGCGATCCGGCCTTCGGGGGCGGCAGCGAGATTCGCCGACGTTGAGGAAGGTCGGCCACAGGCGGCCATGGTAACGAGCGTACCGGAAAGCACGAACGCCGCGAAGGCGCGGCGCTCGGGTTGAAATGAGTGGAGAGTGCGCATGAGCCTATGCTAGGCCGGGTTGGCACCAGCGGCAATCCGGACGACTACGCATCGTCCGGATTTCACTGTGTTGGAGGCGCTACTGCCCGCCGCGCGAGCTCTTGGCCAACGCCGGGCGACTGGACGCGGCATCGGCTGCCGCGGCAGCAAAGACTTCCTTCTGCGTGGTGCTCTTACGCAGCAGGGCCACGGCGCGGCGGAGCTGATTGTCGTCCCTCATCTCGTGCCGCTTGGCAGTTGAATCACCGAACGCCACCCGCGCGACACGGCTTTCGATGTAGCGGTCGGCCCACGAGCCACCGGCATCGAACACGGCCTTGTCAATTTTCACGGTATCGGTCGTGAGACGACGATAGAGGTCTTCGCGCCACGCCGCATCGACTGTGAAGTCGGGCTTGACCTTGCCCTTCTGCTCCTGAGCCAGCATGCCAACGGCGTTGAAGAACTTGGTGAAGTGAGGTGCGACGACGCGCGCCAGCGCTTGCTCCTTGCTGGAGATCGTGTCGGCCGACACCATGAGGTCGGGTGTGATGGCGCCACCGCCGTACACCGTTCGTCCCGACGCCGACTTGAACACCGGTCGTGCTTTGCGCGCCGAGTCGGTTTCGATGGAATCCGACAACACTTCAACAAACTGTCCGTCGGCGTTGAACTTGCGCTCCTTCTGGATGGAGCGACCGGACGGTGTGTACCACTTGCCGGTGGTGATCTTGAGTGCGTAACCGCCGTCGAGATTGTACACGCTCTGCACGAGTCCCTTGCCGTACGACGTGGTGCCCAGTACCAGCGCGCGATCGTAATCCTGCAATGCACCGGCAACGATCTCCGATGCTGACGCGGAACCACCGTCAACCAGCAGGACCAGTGGAATGTCCGACGCGAGCGGTTCCCTTTCGGCGACGAACTTCTGGAATTCCCCACGGCCGCGCACACTGAGCAGTTCCTTCCCCTTGGGCAGGAAGAGGTTGGACATCGCAAATGCTTCCTCAAGAATGCCGCCGGGATTACCGCGCAGATCGATCACGATGCCCTTCGCGCCCTTCTTGCGCAGTTCGATCACCGACTCCGCGATATCCTGCGTGGTTTGCTCGCTGAATCGCGTGAGCGGGATATATCCGACGCGATCATCGATCATCATGCGGTAAGCAACGGCCGGTACGTGAATTTCAGCGCGCTTGAAGTCGAGCTTGAGCGGCTGCGCCACACCGGGGCGCGAAAAGGTGACCGTAACCGGCGTGCCAACTGCACCGAGCAGCTTGTTCTGCGCATCCTGCGTACTCCAGCCACGCGCCTGAAACGTGTCGATGGTGACGATGCGATCGCCTTCCATTACGCCGCGTGACTCGGCCGGTGTGTTGGGGAACACTTTGTCGACGGTGACATAGCCACCCACGCTGACGATCTGCATGCCGAGTCCGGCGTAGCGACCGTTGGTGTTGCGCGAGAACTCCGCCATCTGCTTGGGCGTGAAGAGTTCGGTGTACGGATCGGCGAGTTCTTTCACCAGGCCGCGAGCGGCTTTCTCGTACAGCACCTGCGCGTCGAGCGTATCGACGTAGCGCAGGGCCACGAAGGTGAGAACCTGATCGAGCAGCTGGGCGCCGCCGCGGGTTGCCCGTGCCTGGAGGGCAAAGCCTCCGGCGAGCAGCGGAAGGAACACCAGGCTGGCGACTGCGGCCTTACGATTGCGAGTCATGCGGCGGCTTGAAAGAGGGAGGAGCGAAGAATGCTACTGGAGAGACACTTAGGTAGCCCCTCAGGTTTCATCACGGGGTCGAGTACCCAACACGTAGTCCACATGCCAGACCCGGTCGTACTGCCGAATCCCTATGTCGCGCACGAGGCCGGCGCTGAGGAGCATCTCGTGCGCCGGCTGCAAAACCCGCTGCAGGTGTGAAGGATAACGCTGCGTGAGCGGGAGCTGTTCGGCTAGTCTCTCGAGGGTCAGACGCCAGGATAGTCGGCCATCGGCCCGGGCCACTTCAAGGATGCGGTACAGTCGGCGTGCCACTGGAGACGACAGGGCGTGGTAGCGGACCGACGACAGCGAGACGGAATGACGACCGGCGAGATTGGCCCGCAGGGTTGGTGACAGGATAACTCTGGCGTCACCCGGTTCTCCGGCCGACAGGTTGCCGAACAGGTGCAGCTGCTCGCGATCGGCCACCCGGCGGCGCTGTACGGCGGCGGAGCTGAGAATGCTGAAGCTGACGTCGGCATGACCAGAGGCGGCCGACCAATAGGCGCCCACCGATTCGAGGGTGGTCCGTTCCAGTCGCGCGAGGGCGCCACGCAACTGCTCGTAGGTGCGTCCGTCGGCGCGTCGGCCCATGGAGCGCAGGAACGAGTGCAAGGTGAAGGATATGGACCCGTCGGGTGGCGACCCGGCCTCGTTGTACCGATGGAGCAGCTCGACGTAGACGTCTTGGTCGAAGGTGCCGGGGAGGCGATCGCCGGGGGCGGGGATAACGCGCCAGCGCCCGCCGTTGTCGGCCGTGAACGACACGGCCGTATCGTCCGCAGAATCACTGAGACGGAAGATCGGGAGTTCCTCGAGAGAGCGATCGAGGAATACTCCGCGAATGGCAGGTCGACGACGCGCAGCGAGAGTCATCAAGGGTGGAAGCTGACTGCGTGGGCCGCCTCGCGCCAGTGATCTGCCGGGAGGGTCAAACGCCCGATCGAACAATTCGCGCTTCTCTCGCGAAGCGTTTTTTCGTCCCATCGGTTTTTCGGCCCACGACATGGGCATGCGCCGGCTGTTCTGGCAGAGGTGCGCGAACGACTCCTTGACGCAAGCGCCGAGCAAACCCCACAGTGAACTCTACCACACCAAATGACTCGTGACCGCGAAGGAGGCCCTCGACGCCGCCCGTGCACTCTGAGGCGACTACCACTGACATTGGAGTTCCATCGTGATGATTGTCGAACGCCGAAGTCGTGGGTCGGCGTCAGGACATTCTCTCCCTTCAGACCTGAGTCTTCCCGACCATACGCACGAGGGCCTCGCGAACTTTGAGCGGAATTGAGTCGGTATCCCAGACGAGAGGTTCCTCTTCATTGACTGCGGTGCTCAGACTCCACCGAATGGCTCCAGCGGCGGATACAGAGACCTCCAAGTCGTAGCCACCGCAATGCCACTCGAGTACCAAGCCGCCTGATGGATGCGGCACGACGCTGGGCGCGGGTGTCTCGTC
>JANMRE010000339.1:0-1943 GCA_031370885.1 Gemmatimonadaceae bacterium | reverse complement strand
CTTGATGGCGTTGTCGAGCACATTAAGCACCAACTGGCCCAGCAGATCTTCATCGCCAACACACGGCGCCTCGATAACGTTCACCAGCTCCACCTCGCCGCCGCGCTGCTGGGCCACGGAGCGCACCGCTCGCGTGGCGTTATGGACAACCTCGTCGAGATAGAGCGCGTCGCGTCTCGGCACCAGGTGGCCGGAGTCGGCTCGCGATAACAGGAAAAGGTCGTCGACGATGCGCGTGAGTCGTCGTGCGGCATCGCCAAAGATGGCCACCGACGCCCGGTACTCGGCCTCCGTGCGATGATCGCGCGACAAGGTGACGTCGGCTTCCGTGCGCACCACCGCGGTGGGCGTTCGCAACTCGTACCACGCGTCACTGATGAAACGCCGCTGGCGTTCGAAGCTCCGTCCTCGGCGCCGCCATCGGGACTGGGTGAACCGGCACTTCCGGCCGCTGCACCCGCCGTGTGCAATGCGATCTTTGCCGCTACAGGGAAGCGCATTCGCACGCTGCCGATCGCGGACGACACGCTGAAGTGGGGGTAGCATGGTGATCGGCGAGCGGCACTGGACGCGGACTGGCAAGTGTGGGCAGCGGGTGCGTTGGATAGGGCGGCCAGTACCTGCGCGCCTGGCCAACATTCACGAACTCTTTGCGCACTGTGAACGTCGTTAGGTCGCGCGCCCACCGATCTCGACCAACGGTTCATCGGCCGCGAGCAACGCTTGAATGTGCGGCCACGCATTCCGCAGAATCTCGCGCAGAGACGCGTTGCTCGTGTTGCCGCACGTGAGCCAAATGACCTGTGGCGGCGGACCGAGCCGCATGACCAGATCAACAAAGTCGCTGTCCTTCGTGAGCACGACTGCCCCTTCTTTGCGTGCGCCGGAGAAGATGTCGCGATCTTCGGCGCTCCTCAAGCCAAGCTCGCGCACCGCTACCGCGTCCACTCCAAGTTCCTCGCGAAGCCACCTGGCGAGGGCGGGGGACAACTGTGCATCGATCCAGACGCGCACGGCTTACGCCGCGAGGACCGGGTGTCCCAAGCGACGACTGGCAAAACGAAGACACGCCGCGATGTCTTCGCGCTCTAAATCTGGGAGCTCTTCTACGACTTGGTCGGCCGTGAGACCTGTCGCCAGCAGATCGAGCACATCGCTCACGCGAATCCGCATCCCGCGGATACAGGGACGGCCCCCGCACTGATCAGGGTTCACGGTGATGCGATCCATCAGCTCAACGGTCTGGCCCATCGGAGGCGCTCGGGGTGGAGGACTCGCAAAAGATACCGAAGTTGCCGTCCGCAGGACAGCCGCGAACGCTGGCGAGGCCCCCGTGTACGGTCATGGCGGATGCGCGTCCCTGCACGCACGTGGCACAGTGTTGCAGTAGAAGCGTCCCACGCCGAGGACTGCTACCGCTCCTTCGGCTCCGCGCGCAGCAGCGCCGGCCAGTTGGCAATCAGCATCAGCCGCTGCCGCTGCCGCGTTTCTGCGGGGCCGCGGAGGAAGACAAAACCCGAGCCATCGGGAAGCACATCGTACGTGTCTTCTTCGCCGAGGGCGAAGCGATCGGCGAAGAGCGAATCACGGCGCGTGACGACCGCCGTCCCGTCGCGGAACTGCAGCTCCGCCGACAGCACCGCTTGCGGGCTGCGAAAATACAGGCGCCGTCCGTCAGATGACCACCGCGGCTGGACGCCCCCGCGCGTCGAGACCGAAAGCCTCGCCCCGGGACCGGGCACGGGGCGCAGGTAGATCTCCCTCGGGCCCGCGTCGTGACGTGCCCCTTGTCCGGAATGTGGACCAGCACCCGCGCCAGAAACTCCAGCGGGTCGACGGTCTCG
Source organism: Gemmatimonadaceae bacterium (assembly GCA_031370885.1). Taxonomy (GTDB): domain Bacteria; phylum Gemmatimonadota; class Gemmatimonadetes; order Gemmatimonadales; family Gemmatimonadaceae; genus Gemmatimonas. The sequence goes on along the minus strand of JANMRE010000339.1, from coordinate 99 downwards.
GTGCCGGCGGTGGGGCCGTCCGATTTGTCGGAGCGGTACGTGACGGCTTTCGCGGTCCGGTCATACGTCAACCGCTCCAGCGCGACCGGATTGCGCGCG
>JANMRE010000335.1:0-2271 GCA_031370885.1 Gemmatimonadaceae bacterium | reverse complement strand
CACACTGCTCGAGGCGGTCGTGCCGCGACTTCGAGCGGCCGCGGCCATGCGTGGGCAATTGTCGGTGCACGAGTGTGACGCTTGGCAGGCGCGCGACTTCGCGCGTGGTCGGCGTATTGTTGGGCCGCGCAAGGGCATCGTCGCTGGCATCGCGGCCGACGGCGCGCTGCTCGTCACCGACCCTTCCGGCACTTCGACCGTCGCCGTTCACGCCGGCTCACTCGTGTTCGACGAGAACCCCGCGTTGTGAGGTCGAGGATCAACAGCCGCCGCGAATTCGCGCGCGATTGAAGTCGACAAAACGGCAGGAAGAATGCCAATTCGGCTCAGACCGCCGGTTCTGTAATGGACGAGTGCGCCGTTTCGGCGTGCTGGCCAATCATGTAACATGTTCAATTGCAAACACTTATGAATACGCATCGTGCGGGGAAGACGCCTTGACGGCGGACCGTGGGGCGCTTAAACTCCGGCTACGTTAGCACTCAACTATCGCGAGTGCTAACATCGGGCGAGTCTCTCGTTCGAACCCTGATCACATACGCAGGAGACCAGGACTCATGGCAACTAAGAGTGCCGCGAAAGTAGCGCCGCTCGCCGATCGCGTCGTCGTCAAGCCGCTCGAGGAAACCGAGCAGATGCGCGGTGGGCTGTACATCCCCGATACCGCCAAGGAGAAGCCGCAGCAAGGCGCTGTGGTCGCAGTTGGACCGGGGCGTTTTGAGAAGGAGACGCGGGTGCCGATGGAAGTGAAGGTCGGCGATAAGGTGCTGTACGGGAAATACAGTGGCACCGAGGTGACGATCGAAGGTGAGCAGTTGCTCATCCTCCGCGAGTCTGATGTGCTCGCGATCATCAACTAAGTCGAACCAACTGCAAACGGAACGCAAACCATGGCTGCTAAAGAACTGCATTTCAACGTTGAAGCGCGCGCGGCCCTCAAGCGCGGCGTCGATCAACTGGCCGAAGCGGTGAAAGTCACCCTCGGTCCCAAGGGCCGAAATGTCGTCATCGACAAGAAGTTCGGCGCACCGACGGTCACCAAGGACGGCGTGACGGTCGCGAAGGAAATTGAACTCATCGATCCCATCGAGAACATGGGCGCGCAGATGGTGAAGGAAGTCGCCACCAAGACGTCCGATCTCGCCGGTGACGGCACCACGACGGCTACCGTGCTGGCGCAGGCCATCTTTCGTGAAGGCCTCAAGAATGTCACCGCCGGGTCCAACCCGATGGCGCTCAAGCGTGGCATCGAGAAAGCGGTGGCGGGCATCGTCGAAGAACTCAAGAAGCTCTCGGTTCCGACCACCGGCCGAAAGGAAATCGCCCAGGTGGGCACCATCTCCGCGAACAACGATCCCGAAATCGGCAATCTGATTGCCGAAGCGATGGAGAAGGTCGGCAAGGATGGTGTTATCACCGTCGAAGAAGCCAAGGGTCTCGAGACAACGCTGGAGACCGTCGAGGGAATGCAATTCGACCGCGGCTATCTCTCGCCGTACTTCGTGACCGATCCGGAGAAGATGGAGGCTGTGCTCGAAGGCGCCCTCATCCTGATCCACGACAAGAAGATCTCGGCCATGAAGGACCTGCTGCCCATCCTCGAAAAGGTGGCGCAGTTGGGCAAGCCGTTGCTCATCATCGCAGAAGACATCGAAGGCGAGGCACTCGCCACGCTGGTCGTCAACAAGCTGCGCGGCACACTGCGCATCTGTGCGGTGAAGGCCCCGGGCTTCGGCGATCGTCGCAAGGCCATGCTGCAGGACATCGCGGTTCTGACCAAGGGTCAGGTGATCTCTGACGAAGTTGGATTCAAGTTGGAGAACGCGGTCATCACGGATCTCGGCTCGGCCAAGCGTCTCGTGATCGACAAGGACAACACGACGATCATCGACGGCGCCGGCGACAGCAAGGATATCGAAGGCCGCGTGAAGGAAATCCGCTCGGCGATCGACAAGAGCACCTCGGACTACGATAAGGAGAAGCTCCAGGAGCGTCTCGCGAAGTTGGCCGGCGGCGTCGCCGTCATCAACGTCGGCGCGGCAACTGAAGCTGAGATGAAGGAAAAGAAGGCCCGCGTTGAAGACGCGCTGCACGCAACGCGTGCTGCCGTTGAAGAAGGCATCGTTCCCGGCGGTGGTGTGGCGTTCATTCGCGCCCAGCACGCGCTCAAGGATGTCAAGGTGGCCGAGCGTGACGAGCAAATCGGTGTCGATATCGTGCGTCGCGCGATTGAAGAGCCGCTGCGCATCATCGTGCAGAACGCCGGTGGAG
>JANMRE010000153.1:0-11815 GCA_031370885.1 Gemmatimonadaceae bacterium | reverse complement strand
CGCCAACATTCGCGGAGCCGGCAGCGTCAACGCTCCACGTCACTGCGGTGTTCTGCGAGCCGGTCACCACTGACGTGAACTGATACGTCGACGCCGACGCAATCGTGGCGGTCGGTCCGGCCACCGTGACGGCAACCACGGGCGGCGGCACGACCACGGGATTCGCGTCCCCACCCCCGCAGGCCGCGATCAACACGAACGCAAACGAAGCAGCGCGGCGCATCACACTCTCCAGATTGTTGTTTGCCATACTACACCTTGAGAAAACTCCACTCCCTGGAGAACGGAATGCGGCTCATGAGGACCGCTCGATCCTTGAGCACAATCAGCCGGTCGCTCGGATTGATGCCAATACCGTTCTTCGCGTCGTAGAGTCCAGGCTCCACCGAAAAGGTCATCCCCTCCTCGATAACCGAGTGATCGCCCAACGCAAGGAATGGCGCTTGGTGACCGACGAAATTCTGCCCTTGTCCATGCCCCGGACGATGATAGATGAACTCCTGCATGCCCTGTTTGATCTGATACTCGTGGACTTTGTACGCGATGTCCGCACAGACTGCGCCCGGCTTTACCGACTCGGCAATGATCTGCACGGTGTCGGCCACCACCTGCCACATCTTATCATGGGCCGCGTTGGATGGCGACAGGATGTAGTTGCGATATCCTTCGCCGCCATAGCCGCCAAGCAGGATGTCGCAGTTCACGTAGAGAGGCTGACCCCGTCGGATCCGGCTGTGAAAAAACTGATTGGGATGCGGGTACGCTGTCGCGACACCGGTGCGCACGTAGTTGCCCGTCACTTCCATGCCCACCGCGCTGTGCGGCTTTCCATCGCGCCGCACATCGCGCATCATGAGGTTGATACCATACGAGGAGAGCGCCTGCCCCACTTGGTAGTCGGTGGTGCTGGTTCCGTGCTCCAGGATATAGTCCCGAGCGAACGCGTGCACGCGGTCGAAGTACCGATACGCGCGTTGCGTAAGCGCAATTTCTTCCCGTGTCTTGATGATCTGCATATCGAGACACAGATCGCTGAGGTCCACGGCCTTGGCGGCCGGGAGAATCCGGCTGAACGTGCGCTGCGCCGACGGGGCGAGTTCGCGATCGAGGCCTATCGTCTTCTCGCCCAATCCGCGATCGGCCAGGCGCTTGAGCACCCACTCCCACAGGTCGACTCGCGCGCCACGCGAAAGCTGGCCCCGGTTGGGAAACCCGCCCTCGGCGTGGGGATAGCAAAAGTAGTACTCGTTTTCCGTGCACCACCACGTAGTGATCAGGTCGCGATCGATGGCCGGAGAGAACCAGTACACCGTGTCGGACTCGTTGACCGGCATGAGTGCCCAGGTGGTGCGCTCACCACTGCCGCGAAAACAGCCCGTGAAGTAGACCAGGTTGGTGTCGCTCTGGAGGAGAATGACATCAATACCTCGGGCGCGTGCGTTGTCGCGCAACCGCTTCGACGTGGCCTTGTACCATTCCAGTGGCAGACGATCGACGCCTACCGGCGCTGGCGTTGGATGATACGGGTTGGCCACGAGCAGCCGCTCGGAGCCCGGCGCGCGTTGAGCGTCAGCGGATTCGGCGACCAGCGAGTGCGCCGCCGCTGAGGCAGCGGCAAGGCTCTGACCCATACGGCGAACAAAATCACGACGAGACGACATGGTGCGCGCTCCGGGTTGATCATCGGTACATAACGGGCCAGCCGTTTGGCGCGGCCATCGTCAACGACTCTTGTGCACATCGAGACCGGAGCAGATCGTAGGGGAATCGCACCTGGTGACATGGGCCGGACCTCCGAAGGCAAGCGGGCCGGAGCCAACATTCGGGTTCGGAGAATCTGCCATCGGTGCGGCCGACCTTCAACAACCAACGGCGAACATGCACTTCTTTCATAGGCGTCTCGCGATTTCGCTCGCCGCGTTGTCCCGCGCGCCGCGCTCGTCGTGCGTTCGCGCGACGCGGTGGTCGTGCGCGGCTATCGCGCTGTGCTTTCCCTTGATGGTCGCTGCTCAGCAAACGCCACGCACCGCCGCATCACCGGCGCCGAGCGGCGTAGCGCAGACATTTCTGTCATTTGGGCCTCCTTACGGCGGCTGGCTGTTGATGGCATTTGACTCGATTCCGGCCAGTCAGTATGGGTTTCGTCCAACGCCTGTGCAGCAAAGCATAGGCCACATTGCCCAGCATCTCGAAGATGCCAACTACCAGCTCTGCGCACTGTTCGGGGATCAGGCGCGTGTCGTAGCGGCCAAGGACTCGCTGGCGGATACGATCAAGGCGCAGTGGCCGAAAGACACACTGATCACGCGTCTGCGCGCCTCGTTGGTGTTCTGTCGCGGCGCGATCGAGAAGCTCACCGATGCGCAACTTGCTGACGAGTTCACCATCAGTACACCGAGCGGTCCACAAACGGTGCTCCGAGTTCGTTACCTCATCCTCCTGGTCACAGATCTCGCGGAGCACTACAGTCAACTGTCCAGCTACATGCGGCTGCTGGGATTGGTTCCGCCGTCGGCGTTGCCACGGCCAACGCGTTGAGTGGGCTGCGTGTGAGGTGCATCGTGGCGAGCATCCCGCGACACCGGTTGCTGCTTCTTGCGGTGGCCGTGCATCTTGGGCTCGCTGTCGCGAGTGTTGCGGCCCAACCGGTGCGTTCGCGGGTCGAAATCGCAACGCTTTCTGCCAATGCGATCCGAGCCTATCGCACGTGGGAGTCGTATCTGGTTTCGAAGTCCGGGAAGTGGTCAAGAGCCGCCGGCGCGCCGTCGGTGTACTGGTCTGCGGCCGAACAACGTCGGTGGCCAACATACGATCTGGCCGGCTTCTATCTGCGCGATGATGCGGTCCCGGAAATTTTGGCGATCGATCTGGTCAACACGCCAGGCGACAGCGTGTTTCGCATCACGACTGCGTTTCGCCTGAACGCAGCACCACCGGCAACATGGTGGACCGACATGACGGTCACGGTGTTTGTCGTTCGCGAAGAGGGCACGTGGCGGCTCTCGAATGCGCTCCTGCGGAACACGAACTCGTGGCATCGCGTCACGGTGGGCCCGATTACGTACGTGTACGCGCCAGAGTATCCGTACAACCGGCTGCGGGCGCATCGCGCCGTCGCCTTCACAGACTCCCTCGCTGCCGCGTTCGGCGTGCGACGGCTGGCACCCCTTACCTACTATCTGTTGCGCGATGTGGACGAAGTGTATCGTGTCATGGGACTCGAATCACGCATCAAATTTGGCGCGACCGGCGGCGCAGCGCAGCCGGTAAACCGTCAGCTGTTTTCCGGGATCCCCGCACTCGGCGAGGAGTATCGACATGAGCTCGCGCACCTGATCCTCGCGCCACTCCTGAGTGCCGACACGTGGTACTTCGCGTCTGAAGGCGTACCCACGTGGATCGGCGGCACAGCTGGCGTGGACTTCCCCACTGCCGCACGGGCGCTTGCCGCTACGCTCGCCGCGCGTCCGATGCTCTCGCTCGACTCCATTCTGTCGCGATCGTATCCGTCGCCGATTTCGTACCCGGCCGGTGCCGTGCTGACGGCCATGATCTTTGAACACGGCGGCACACCCGCGGTGAAGGAGTGGCTTCGTGCCGGCCCGACGCTTGAGGATCTGCGTCGCATCGTGGCGCGTCTCCTGCGGCGACCGTGGCCGGAGATTGTGCAGGAGTGGCGCGTGCGCGTTCTGCGCTACGCCGACGCACGCTGGCACTATTCGGCAGTCGCGCCCAGTGTTGCTTGAAACCATGCGACCATTGACCATGATTCGTCGCCACCCTCTGGCAGCGTACTTCGCACTCGCCTACGGCATTTCGTGGGTACTGTGGGCACCGCTGTGGCTGCCGGCATTCGGCGTACACGGGCTGCCGGTAGTTCCTTTCCACCATGCACTCGGCGCCATGGGGCCGATCATCGCTGCCTTCCTTGCGTCGGCCATGGAAACCGGCATGGCCGGCCCTGCAGATCTCCTGCGACGCATGGGCTTGTGGCGCGGGCGACTCCGCTGGGTGGCTGTCGCACTTCTTGCTCCGTACGCTCTCCTTGCGCTGGCCGTGGTTGCGGCATCGCTGCTCGGTGGGGAGCGCGTGTCACTGGCAGGTCTCGGCAGATCACGCGAGTTCCCGCAGTTTTCAGCTTTCGGATTCCTTGTGTACAACATCGCGTCGTTCGGTTTTGGCGAAGAGGTGGGCTGGAGAGGGTTTGCCCTTCCGCGACTGCAGACGCGCCATACCGCCCTGATTGCCTCGCTGCTGCTCACGTTGGGATGGGCGCTCTGGCACGTACCGCTGTTTTTCTATCGGCCCGGCTATACCAGCATGGATGCGGCAGGCATCGCCGGTTGGTTCTTCAGCCTGCTCACGGGTGCGGTCTTGCTGACATGGCTCTACAACGAAAGCCGAGGCAGCATTCTCGTTGTGGCATTCTTTCACGCGACGGTCGACGTCGCTTTTACCTCAGGCATTTCCACGCCGCCCGTGGTCAACGTCGCGGGGGCGCTCATCACCTGCTGGGGGATCATCGTACTCATCGTGGCCGGTCCTCGCTATTTGTCACGGCGCGGCAAGATGGTCAGGCTGCATGCTGGCGACGGCGTCACGGCATTCGCACCGGCACCGCCGGCGCCTTCAACTTCCGCACATCGGGCATAACCACGATCAGACCGTCCGCCGGCGTCGTGTTGGAGTGCCCCTGCACCAGATGTTCCTGATACCGGTCCAGCGCATAGTCAAACGCATTTGACGGGTCCGCATCGACTATTTCGAGATCAGTTCCTGCCATTGTCAGCTTCCCAAACCGCAGCGTACCGCCGTGAAAGTACATGAAGTTCTTCGCCGACGAGCCGGGACGATGCACAAGCGGGACCCTCGCCGCCTCCGCCGATCCAAACCGCTGCCGCATTCCTCCCGGCTCGAGTTTGATTGACGTCACCGTGCCACGAATGGCGGGCGGTGGAAGCATTTCGGTGGGGTTCAACACGAAGTCGTCGCCGTCAATACGCGCGCCGTGACCGGGTTCGAGCTTGATCAACCTGCTCAATCCGCCCAGCCGCCGGGACAAACCTTTCACGCCAACTCCGGCCACGGAAATCGCGGTTGGATGCACGCGTATCTCGCCATCCGGCGTCAACGCAACCGTGGCGCGGATACGAAATGACAACCACACCCCTTTGCGCATCACACCGGTTTGCACCATCTCATTACCTTCCATTGACACATGCAGTTTACGCAATGGCGACCCGGCGTAACCAAACACATGGCGGTTGAGCAGCGTTGCCAGGCTGTTCGTATCAATGGCAATATCGCCGCTCTCAATGTTGATGATCATGGAACGCTTGTCATTGAGCGCCGGCGGCTGCCCCTTCCTGGCAGTCAATACGGTGCCGTGCAAACGCGCAATCGCGAGTACAATGCCCGGCTCGATGTGCATGTTCACATGCTGCATGTCCGCGTGAACAGTCGTTTCGAGCGGAACAACGGCCCTGGCCGACCGTGGCGCGGTCTGATCCGGATGTTCGTTCGGCGCTGGTGTCGTGTCCGCAATCGTCATCGCGGAATCATCCCCCACCGCATTGGGACCGGCGCTATCAGCTGCGGTGGCGGACGTGTGCTTGGCCTCCGACATTCCGCACCCTACGATCGACGCGAGCACAAACGCCCACACACCTTCACATTGAAATCGCATACGTCTATGTAACCGGCCTTACGGGTCAGGTTCCCGAATCCCGACAATTGCCGCGCGACGTCCTTGCACGTGGTAACGAAGCTCCACCATGCCGCTCTTGTAGGCTTTGACTTCCGTCAGATGGAGAACAATGTCTCTGTCGAGCTTGTCGAAGAATGGGATCCCATCACCAATCAGGATCGGCAGGATCGAATAGCGAACTTCGTCGGCGAGCCCGAGACGAAGGCATTCGGCGGAGACCACACTGCCTCCAACAAACCAGATGGAACGGAACGAGGGCCGTAGGCGTCCGTTCACGAACTGCGCCAGATCGCCTGAGTGGAACTCGACGGTATCCCGGGTCCGTGGAAGTTCGCGACTCGTAAGGACGTAAGTGGGTTTGTCGCCGTACGACCACCCCAACCCTTGGGCTTCAAAACGAAGCGCGGTCTCATAGGTTCGCGATCCCATGACGTAACAGTCGATCGTCTTCAGGAATGCCTCGACGAATCCTGGGTCCATGGTGTCCCCACCTGGGAAGTCGTCTGAGGTTTCGAGCCAGTCGACGCGCCCGTCCGTTCGAGCAATGAAGCCGTCGAGGCTCGCCGCCATGTGGATCGTAACGCGAGAATCAGGGTTTGCCATCGTTTCGTCTCGAAAGTCGTGTCAGGGACCGGCCCCGCACAAATGCGAACGACGGCGCTCATCGACGCATTCTAACGGCCGGTGTCGTCGCCTCGCCTCCCTGCGCGCCGCGCAACCGAATCACTCCGAATCACGGGATCAGCGCAGCTTGATGGAAATCCAAGAGCGGCCACCTCCAGTTGCGACCAACGCCCCAGACAACTCCCACCTCCAAGTCGATGTTCATGCTGGGACACTGACATTACGCGCGCGGCGGCATTCCGACAGGCGCTGGCTGCAGCAATGCGAGGTTATACGCCGCCGTCCACTTCAGTCGGGTCCCACGCTCGTCGCACGTGCCGAAGGGTGAGAATCACCACGCGGGCGGCATCGACGCGATAGATAATGCGATACCGTGCGTGCAGGACTTCACGATACGCCGATGTACTCGGCCTCCAGCGCCCGCCGCTCGGCGAGCGGGGACCAAACCATCTTCACCTGGCGAGACGTGCGCGGAGCTGTTCGCCACCGCCGCGCGCGTCAGGGTCTTACCGGCTGCCACTTGCTGTTCCGCTTTTCCCACGTCGCGCAGCAGCGCCAATTCGTCGAGCATACTCCGTTACCGGCTGGATATCTCGGCTGGGCTTCAACTTCGGCATGGGGACTCCTGAAGGTCTGTAGCTCGCTTGTCAGCTGCAACGTTTTGTTAGCCGCCGCGGCCTGGCATGATGGTTGGTATCACCTGGCGCCGATTGCGCCGATACACACGGAAGTCACCATCCATGGTAACGATCGTGGTCTGCGCGTCGAGTTCGGACATCCGCACCAGACACGCATCCGCGAGCGACATCGGCACGGTCGCGAATTTGCGCATCAACCCTCGGACCGTGTCGATCTCTGCATGAAGTCGGAAATCGATTCTCACCACGTCGTTCGTTAGTAACTCCAAGAGCGCATCCTGCCCGCCCGTGAGACGGCCCAACAGAAAGCACGCCTCCGAGACGACCGCCTCGCACGTAAAGATCGGCGGTTCAACCGTGTCGAGCACCTGACGAATCCACGCATGGTGACGGTCGCGCCGATTGAGCAGGGCCACAAGGGGTCCCGTATCGACGACGACGCGGGTCACTTCCCGTAGCCGACCAGGTGCTTCGGATTCGTCGAGAGATCAGTTGGGCCATCGAGCGGTCCCACGAGCACATCGACCGCAGCCGTCACAGAGCGGCGCCCGCCCCTTGCAAGGCCCTCCAACGCCTCGCGTACGAGAGCAGAGCGACTCGACTTGCGACGCCGCGCCAGGTCGCTCAACGCGTCGTCCAAGTGCTCGGGAAGTTTAAAGGACACGGTGCGCATCGGATTCCCCATGGTATTACCTCCTAGTCATAAAGGTAATACGGGCATTGTGTCCGTCAAGTCGGGTCCGCTGTTACGCGAACTGTGCGGCTAACGAGCATTGATTGGCCGACCAAGCGCCGCTCCAACAGTGTATCGCGCACGCGCTCACCCTCGCTCGCCTCCGTGCTCATCCGCCGCAAGACCCTTCGCCCCAACCGCTGCAACCCCCAGTCGCGAACCGTTCACCTCACCCGGACGCGCGTTGGGTTGCCCACCTCACGCGCACGGCGAGCAGCGCGGGCCGCGGCCGTGTGTTGCCCGGGGATCAGGAGATGCGCGATGACGTTCGTATCAACCACAATCATGAAGTCAACGGCGCCCCTGGATCTTGGCAGCGCGCAACCGAGATCGTCAGCGTCGGCATGCCTTCTCGGCAGGGGTACCATTTTGGTACCACTGTAGATCCTGGGTTCCCAGGCGGCGGAGATCACGTTCCTTGGGGACGGTATCACCGCGCTCGCGACAACGCTCAGTGATGCTGGTGCGCCATGACCGCAGTGTCCGGGACCGGAGCAACTGGCGAAACCGCGGTGCCCGGGGCGGAGCTCTCGGGCGTGTCGGACAAATGCTCCTGCACAATCATCCAGCGACCGCTCTGCCGTCGCCACAGCATCGTCCATGCGCCACTCACCACGTGAGGTGTGTTGCGCGGTGTCAAATGCGGGATGCTGTACGTCATTGTCATCACGGCAGCGTCGCGAGTGATCACGTCCACATACGTCGAGCCAAGCACGAACTGCGGACTCTTCATGTTCTGTCCGACGCGTTGCCAGAAGCCGCGGATCTCACCCACCAGCGAGTCGCGTGTGATCGTCACGCGTCCGGCCGCGGCGGAGATCACACGACCACTGTCCGGATACAGCGAGAGCAGACGGGCAGGCGTGTCAGGCTTGGAAAAGTCGTAGGCCCCTCTGACGAGCACGCTGAGCGAGTCGGCAATAGCGCGGCGCGCTTGGGGCGATACCTCTAAAGGGTCGGTGCACGCGGCGAGGAAAGCGGACAACGCAAGCAGGGTAACGGGAAGCAGTCGCATGGGGCTCGGGAATGGTGTGACGGCGTTCAACCGGGTGTCTCGCGGCGAGGACATATTCTTTGCAAAGCCGTCCTGTCAACAGGACGTTGCAGTGAAGAGCGTTTCCTGATTTCCCTCTGTACGACGCAACGTACGACGATGGCCCGGCAATTGCTGGACCAGTGTTGGGGCGGGCTGTCCGGCGAGGGTTGGACGGTGTCGTCATGAGCGGCCGAAGGGCCGGAGGGAGCCGTGCGACAGACAGGCGTAACCCGAATGGCTGCAACGATGCGACTCCACTTGGGGCGCTCCACCTTCGCACTCGCCGCGCTGGCGACGGCGTTGGCCGTTGGCGGATGTGGCGGCGATCGGAAGCAGGGTGCGATGACGTCAGATCTCGAGCGGGATCTCCAGATGGCGATCACCGCGCAGCGCCCGAGAGTCCAGGTGGTGTCGGCGATCGAAGGGGGTGCGCCGCCAAACGCACCGAGTGGCAATCAGCGCGGACGTCGCGACGCCATCCCAACGCGACGAACGGCGCCGCGTCCGCAACCGCGCGCCGAGGTGCAGGAGACGGCTGTGATCCCGCAGCTCGACCCAAGTACGGCGCCATCGGTCGAGGTGACGCAGCAGGGTGAGCCTACGCCAACTGAGGTGCCGACAGCAGTAATGGCGCCGTCGGCGCAACCAACCATCTCGGAGATGCCCTCACGCGGTCCGTCGGATGGTAGTGGCACCGCTCAGGGAACGTCTCGTCGCGGCGGCGGCTGGGGAACGGCGATCGGGGTGATCATTCGCGGCGCGAGCGCAGGCGTGGACAACTGCAACGAGCACGATCGCCGAGCGGGCGGCCGACGCACTGGCGGCGGCATCATCACCACGGGCGGGTTCGGTGGCGTAATTGGCGGAGCGATTGGTGGAGTGATCGCGAACGGCGGCGGAACGCGGCGAGGGTTCCCGCGCTTCTGAGACGTTGCTCGGCGCGAGCATGACGACAACGGCCCCGACTGAACATCGTCGGGGCCGTTGTTCGCTCTGGAGTTCATGCCCGGCACGAATTGTTACACAGGTGGCACAACGGGACCGGTCGCACCACGTGCCTGAACGGGACCGGGTGATCCGGGGCACGGCGGCACTCAAGTATGGCGGGCGCGTGTCCGAGACTCTTTTGCGGTATCGCGACGGTGCGCTGCCGTGGACCTCGTGAGAGTGCCACTCCCCGCAGCATGAACTCCCATGCAAAAACGCATTGTAGCCTGTTTGTTGGTTCTCGCTGCCGTGAGCCTTCCGCGACTCGCGCGCGCGCAGGCGCCAACCGACACGTCGACCCTTTCGGTATCGGTAGACAAACTGCGCGCCGGTGGTCCTGCCCTCGATCAGGCGATGCGACCGTTACCCGCGGCCACGCCGCTGCAACCGGGCGATGAAGTCCACTATCGACTTCGCTTCACGAATACGACTCGGGGAGCCGTTCAACGGGTGGTTTTCTCGAATCCGATTCCGGCCGGGCTGCGATTCCTGCCGGGTTCTGCGGATGCCGACCGCGAAGACGTCCGCGTGGAATTTTCAATAGATGCCGGCAAGACCTATTCGGCAGAGCCGATGGTTGACGTCATCGAAAACGGCAAATTGGTTCGCAGGCCGGCGTCCCCCGATCGTTTCACCGATGTCCGCTGGACGGTGACGGGCTGGGTACAACCGCGGGGTCGCGTCAGCACGGGATTCCGTGCGCGCTTGCTCGCCGTTGATGGATCGGCCCGACGAGGGACCCAATGAGAACCATGCCACACGTGCGGTCGCGCGTTCCGTCGCGCGTCGCCGCGTCGACTGAAGAACAGGTTTCCGGTGTGCGCGTGACGCGCTTCGGGTTGGCCATGTGCCTAGGCGCGCTGTTGATGTGTGTCGCGTCGCGCGCCGCCGCGCAGAGTCCGACACCGGAAGGGACCGTCATCACCAACACGGCGACGGTCACCTTCTCCGACGCCAACGGGAACAGCTACACGCCAGTCACGGGATCGGTCGCCGTTACGGTCGGCTTTGTCTCCGGCATCGACGTGATTGCCGGAGCGGCCACGGCCACGCCCGCGTCGCCGGCCACCGGTGCCACGCTGTCGTTCAAGGTGAAGAACACCGGTAACGGTGTTGATACTGCGACCATCAGCCAGAGCATCTCCGTTGGTGGCATCATTTCTGTCACCGGTTACCAGATCAACGGCGGCAGTTCGATCGCCACGCTCGCACTGCTGAATACCGCGCTGAACGCGACGCCGATTGCCGGTGGCGATTCGATCACGATCACCGTGACGTACAACGTGGCGAGTGGGAAAGGTGGTCTGTCCACGATTTTGCAGCTCACGGCGGCCTCTCACCGTGTGCCGGCAACGACCGACGCCGGCCAAACCACCATCACGCCCGCGCTGAACAGTGGTGTGATCGTCACACCCGACGGGGCGCAGAACCTCCAGAAGGTGCCGAGCAACGGGGTGCAGTACACCTTCACGTTCTATGTGAAGAACAATGGAACCGGCACCGACGGGTTCAATCTCGTGGCCTCAAAAACGGGAACCGCGATTGCGATCTACTCGGTGAACAGCACCCTCGGCACGTCCTCGAGCGTCAGCAATGTCGCGACCGGTGATTCGGCGGCGATCGCGGTGGTCTATACCATCGCCGATGTTCCGAACGGCACCGTTGATACGCTGCGCCTAACGGCGACGTCGCAATTCAATAGTGGCGTCAGCGACATGGGGTTTGCTGACCTGACCGTGATCCGTCCGATCATCGCTGTGACGAAAGCAGCGTATCTCGACAACCAGGCCACCCTGCTCACCGTGTCGGATCGGGTGCTGCCAGGGCAGTTCATCCAGTACAAGATCACGGTAACCAACAGTGGCGGAACGTCGGCGACGAACGTGCACGTGGACGATATCCTCCCGGCCGCGCTCACGTATGACACGATGACCGCCGACGCTGCGGGCTGGACGTTCACCGGCAGTGGCAACACGAGGGCGGCGGACCTGGGCGGCACATTGGCTGCAAGCGGGACTCGCTACTTCTGGATTCGCGTACAGGTCAAGTAGCGTCGGGCGGCGCGCGTTTCGATGAGCCGCAGCCCGGTC
>JANMRE010000321.1:0-10630 GCA_031370885.1 Gemmatimonadaceae bacterium | reverse complement strand
GGTGTTGCGAGACGCCGATCGGCCGCTTGAAGTGATGGCGCTGCTGACACGTCACCTCGGCACGTCGCCAACCGATCTCGAAGCGCTGATCCTGTTGGCGGAGTCGTTGATTCGGCTTGAACGGGACACCGATGCACGCGTGGCCGTCGCGCGCGTCCTGCGACACGACCCCATGAGCCGACACGCCATGTGGCTTGAGGGGGTGCTGTTTTCCCGCCAGGCACGCATGCGCGACGCACTGGAGCGATGGAGACTGGTCGTGGACGGTCAGGGCGATGACGACCTCACGTCGCAGGCCCTGCGCGCGATCGCCGACGCGGAAGCACCACTGCTTCGTCTCGTCTCGTGAGACGTTTATGAGCCTCGAAGGCACCCTGCGCGAACTCGGACTTCCCGAGGTGCTGCAATTATTGGGACTGAGTCGCAAGACGGGCACGCTGCACCTGCGCGCACAACTGCAAGGCAATGCGGCATTCGTGCGACTCACGCAGGGAGCGATCGTTGACGCGGCCATGTGGCGACTGGCCGACCGCGATGGTCCGCACGAGGGACCTGGCCTTGCCACCTCAGCCGCCGCTGTGCGCGCGGTGGAGGCGTGCGTTCTGGACCTGCTCACCTGGAGCGACGGCGATTTTCGATTCACACCCACGGACTCCGTGCCGCCCAGCAGTCCGGTAAGACTGACCGTCGAGATGCTGCTGGTTGATGCCGCGCAGCGCGCCGAAGGGTGGGAGCGCATTGCCGATCGCATCGCGCACGCGCATGTGGTGCCGACCTTCGTGGATGTCGAGGCACAGCAGTTGCCGCTGCTGCGACTCGTTCCGCAGGAGTGGGAGATTCTCACCCGCGTGGACGGACAACGCGATCTTGCCGAACTGGCGTCGGTGCTGGGTCGCGAACTGCTTGATGTGGCCGAGATCGTTCACGGTCTGATGGGCGCCGGTCTGTTGACGTTGCGCGAAGCTACCACCGCGCCGCGCCGAAACCCCACGCCGCCCATTGGTAGTGCGGCGCAGCTCTCGCCCGAACCGGCGGTCGGCGAGGTCCGGCGGGCGGATTTGTGGATCCCCCGGGGCGACGAGCCGATGGCGTTGTCGGGTGATTCCGTGGCCGACGATGACTCGCTCTTTGATCCGCTGCAGCCGGGCGTGCTGAACGCCGATGACGGGCTGGGACCGAGACCGACGCCTGCGGCGTTGCCTGCGCTCCCGCCACACGCCAATGGGATGTCCCGAAAAGCCGTTGCGCCAACGGTTGCTGAGACGTCTCTGCAGCGAGGGGAGGCACGTGTGTCAGTGCCCGGTACCGATGCGACCATGTTGTGCACGCAAGGGGACGATGCGGCGCGGCGCGGGGACCTTGCTGACGCACTGGAATGCTGGAGTGCTGCCCTCCGGTCGGAGGCTTCGCTGGCGGATGCGGATCGCATCCGCGAAGCGATCGCGTTGGCCGCCCGATTGCACGCGTTACTGCATCCCGCAGCGCGTCGAGTGTAACGGCTGGCCAAAGAGGGACGGGCGCATGCCCATCGTGGACCACGCCACGAAACTGATTACCTGCAAGCTGGTCTACTACGGTCCCGGGCGATCGGGGAAGACCACGAACTTGACGCACCTGCACGGCGCACTCCCCGACGGACAAGTCGGCGAATTGACGTCGTTGGCCACGCGTCGCGACCGCACACTCTTTTTCGACTATCTGCCGGTTGATCTCGGCACAGTTGGCGCGTATCGCGTGCGCTTTCAGTTGTATACGGTTCCCGGGCAGCCGTACTATCGGGCGATTCGGCAGCTGGTGCTGCAAGGCGCGGATGGCGTAGCGTTCGTCGCCGACAGTCAGCGTCATCGCTGGGATGACAATCTGGAGAGTCTCCAGGATATGCACGCCAACCTGGCCGATCACGGTGTGGACGTGCGTGATCTTCCGGTGGTGATGCAGTACAACAAGCAGGATCTGCCGCCGTCACTCGCCGCCTCTGTGGACGAACTGTCGGCCGCTCTGAATTTTCGTGGCGTTCCGGAGTTTGCGGCCGATGCCCTGCATGGCGCGGGCGTTTTCGACACCTTGCGATCGCTGGGCATGCGCGTGCTGCGGCGGCTCGGTGCCGACGATGGCACGACATCGGCACAGCGAACCCGCGACGCAGTGCGGACGCCGTCGGCCAGACCCGTCATGGCGGATGAACTGGCGACGGTCGGCGTCGGCGCGTGAGCACGTTGCTGGATGGCGGATACCGATTCGACACCTTTGTCGTTGGCTCGTCCAATCGACTCGCGGCCTCGGCCGCACACGCAGTGGCCGAGTCACCGGGCACGGCCTATAACCCGCTGTTCGTCTATGGCGGATCGGGATTGGGCAAAACGCACCTCGTGGCGGCGCTCGCGTTTCAGGCGCGGCTGACGCAGCCCGATTTGCGTGTGGAGTTCAGTACCGGTGAAGAAGTGGCGGAACGTCTGCACCACGCGATCGCCGCCGGACAGCAGGCCGAGTTTGCGCGGCGCTATCAGGAAGTTGATCTGCTGTTGCTGGATGACGTACAATTTCTCACCGGACAGCGGGAAACACAGACCGAACTGTTGCGTCTCTTCAACCTGATGCAAGGGAAGGGGCGGCAATTGGTGATGACGAGCGATCGGCCGCCGGCGGATATCCCGGATGTGGATCAACGGCTGTTGTCACGGTTGTCCGGTGGACTGATTGTTGACGTCGGGGCGCCCGACTACGAGATGCGTCTGGCGATTCTGCGAAACGCCTGCATCGAGCGTACGCTCACGTTCAGTGACGGCGTTCTGGAAGAAACCGCGCGACTGCCGTTCGTGAATGTGCGCGAACTGAAAGGTGCGCTCAATCGGCTGTCCGCATTTCAGCAACTCGAAGCGGCCACCATCACGGCGCAGGATGTGCGCGCCGTGCTTGGCGAACAGGCGCGCGTCGTGCACAGCGAGCGCGGGCTGACGGGAGCGGTCGCCCCCACAGAGTCGGGTTCCGAATACGAGGGCTTCCTCGCCGATGTCCTGCAGGAGGTCGAAACGCGGGTCGAGCAGTGGCGCGTACATCTCGGTGAAGCCTGCGCGTTCTGGCGCGGCGAAGGCTACGCCACCGCCGTGCTTGAGCGCGCGATGGGACTGCCCAGCGCTCCCGAGGTGAATGGATTGCTGGCGACATTCGGTGCCGCGATCGAGCACCTGCGCCAGATCGAGTCGCGGGCCCTGGCCCTGGATCCGTCGCTGCGCGGGCACACGGCATTCCGGAATCCCGAGTCGATCGCCGAGGCGCAGCGGTTGCTCGATCGCGCGGTCGCATCGGTGCTCCCGCTCCCTGCGCCACTGCCGGTGTTCACCCGCGCGGCGATCGAAACGGGAACGGCCAATCAACTCACACTGAAAGCGTTTGACGCGGTGCTCGAACATCCGGGGCAGCGATACAATCCGCTGTTCGTACACGGACCGAGCGGGGTGGGCAAAACGCACGTGGCGCATGCCTTGGGCAACGCCGTGCGCGCGGCGTGGCCGCGCAAAGCGGTGGCGTGCGTGAGTGCGTCGGCCTTCGTCGAGGAATTGGTGGGGGCGATGCAGGAAGGCGCGGTCGAGCGCTGGCGCGCCCGATATCGCTCGGCCGACGTGCTCATTCTTGACGATGTCCATCACCTCGCGGACAAGGAACGCACGCAGGAAGAATTGTTCAACCTGTTCAATCATCTGTATGATCGCGGCAGCCAGATCGTCCTCACCAGCGATCGCGCGCCTCGCGACATCGTGGGACTCGCGGATCGGTTGCGTTCGCGATTTGAAGGCGGACTGGTTGCCACCCTGCAGGTGCCCGATCGCGCGTTGCGTGAGCGTCTCGTGCATCGATGGCTGCTGGAGGCGGGCCACGAACCCGCACAGGCACTGGTCGCAGTGCTTGCCGATCGCGACGCGCGGAGTGTGCGGGAGGTGGTTGGTCTCCTCACGCGACTCCTGGCTGCGGCCGATCTTGCGGGCGGTCCGCTCACGCTTGAGCTGGCCCAGCGGGAGTTGGGCATCGCGCGCACGGACACGGCGGTCTCCACCGCCCGCTCGCCGGGCGCGGGCGCGATCGATGACTTCTTTCTCGATCGGGAGAAAGTGATCTGGGAGTGGCCCGATCTTGCCGGTCGGCTGATGGAGGAATACCGCTGATGGCCATTCGCGGCAATCTCTCCGAAGCGAGTCTGGCCGATGTGCTGCAACTGTTGGCACTCGGACAGAAAACCGGATGCTTGAGCGTGGCGCGCGACGGCAGCTTCGGGACGGTGCACTTCGTGCGCGGTCGTATCGTCCACGCGGCGTTTGTCAATCGCCGCGACCGTCTCGGTGATCGACTCGTACGGAGTGGCGCGCTGTCGGCGGAAGAACTCGCCCGTGCCATCGACCTGGTCACTCCCGCAGACGATCGTGAGCTCGCGGTGGGTCTGCTGGAACGGGAACTCGTCGCGCATGACGTGTTGATGGTGCAGTATCGCGCCCAGGTGGAGGAAGCGGCGTATCACCTGTTTGCCTGGAATACGGGCACGTTCACGTTCGAGCCCGAAACCCATTCCACCGACAGCGAGCCCCTGTTGTCGGTAAGCGCGGATACCTTGCTGCTGGAGGGTGCGCGTCGTGTTGATGAATGGACGCTCATCGCGAAAAAGATTCCCACGCTCGATCTCATCTTCGAGCTGGATACGAAGCGCCTCGCACAGAGCGACGTGGCATTGAGCACGACGCAGCAACAGCTGGTGCTGATACTGGACGGCGCCACCGATGTGCTCGCGCTCGTGGAACGATCGGGCATCGACGAGTTTGAAGTTGGCAAAGCGCTGTTTGGACTCATCACGGCGGGATTTGCGCAGCGCGTGGGGCGCAGTGCGGCGCGGCGTCAACCGCCACCGGAGAGTCGCGTCGCCGAACACCGCAATCTGGGTGTCGCGTTCTATCGCACCGGCATGCTCGACGAGGCGCAGCGGGAGTTTCGTCGCGTGCTCGATTTGCGCGACACCGACGGGGCCGCTCGATTCTTTCTGGGTCTCGTGCACCTGCGACGCAGCGAATGGCAGGAGGCGATCGACACGCTGCAGCAGCTGGCGCAGGCGATCGATGCCCCGGCCGCGGTCTTTCACAATCTCGCGTACGCCCTCGAACGGCTGGGCCGACTCGACGATGCGCAGTCCGCCTTGCGCAACGCCACGACACGATCGTCAACAACCGATCCGCGTATTGCGCTTTCGGAAGCCGTGATTGCGTTGCGCTGCGGCGATCTGCCGCACGCGGAGGAGCGGCTGGCGGCGTCGCGTGCCGGGTGGGGATCGCGGCAGCCCACGGCCGCGTGGTATCATGCGGCCGGACTTGCCGCGGCGCTGGCGGGCGATGCCACGAGGGCCATTGCCACGTTGGATGAAGGTCTCGCGCTGCATCCGCATGCCGCGGCACTGCATAACAATCTGGCCGTCGTTCACGAGCGGCGGGGCAGCTACGAACTGGCCGCGCGCACGCTTGAACACGCGCTCCTCGAAGATGCCAACCGCGCCCACCTGCACAAGAACCTGGGCGATTACCTGTATCGGGCGCAACGCTACGACGAGGCGTTCGAATCGCTCACCCGTGTTGTGCGACTCGATTCAGCACATGGAGCGGATGTGTATCTGAAGTTGGGCAATATCCACTATCGTCGCGGCGTGATGGACGATGCCCGTGAGGCCTGGGAGCGCGCGTTGGAGATCGAACCGAACAATCGGATCGTCCGCGCCAACCTTGAGGCGCTGCGTCGCGCCGATCCGGCAGGGAGTCCCGACGTGTTGGTTGATGCCGCGCTTGCCGGACACACGGGATGACGAGTCCATGCGCCGGACACCGGCCTCGCGCCACGTGAGCGCCACGTGACGCGGATTACCGTGAACGTCGCGGACTACGCAGTTGGTGCCGGCCGGCTGATGTTGGTCACGGTGGGGTTGGGATCGTGTGTGGGAATTGCTCTCTACGCGCGGGCGGCACGCGTTGGCGGTCTTGCCCATGTGCTGCTGCCCAACGTGAACTTGTCGACCGCGCAGGAAACGCCCGGGAAGTATCCCGCCACGGCGATTCCCGCGATGGTCCGACGCATGCGCGAACTGGGCGCACGGGAGGAGATCGAGGCCCGGCTGATTGGCGGCGCCAGCATGTTCGCGCCGCTGTTGGCGCCGGGCGCGATGTCGCTCGGCGCGCGCAACGTGGCGGCGGCGCATGCGGCATGTGCCGCTGCCGACATTCCCGTGGTGGCGCAGGACATCCTGGGCACGCACGGCCGGACCGTGTATTTCGACGTTGCGGCCGGTGAGCTCCTCGTACGTTCTATCGGGCAGGGCGATGTACGCCTTTGAACGCGTAGTGGCGCCTGTGAAGCGCCCGCGGGTGCTGGTGGTTGATGACAGTGCGTTCATGCGGCGACTCGTTTCTGACGTCATTCAAGAGTGTGGCGAGTTTGAAGTCGTGGGCACTGCCCGTGATGGGATGCATGCCGTGGATCAAGTGCACGCCCTCGATCCCGATATCGTGACGCTTGACGTGGACATGCCGGGCCAGAATGGGCTGGAGGCGCTCCGGCAGATCATGCGCGACGCACCGCGACCCGTCGTGATGCTGAGTGCCGGCGGCGCAGACGGCGGCATCGATGACATATTGCGCGCGCTGGAACTCGGCGCCGTGGAGTTTGTCCGGAAGCCGTCAGGGGCCATCAGTCTCGATCTCGACGAGGTGCGTGGGAATCTGATAGACGCGTTGCGCGCGGCGGCGTGTGCGAACTGCCAACCGGTGGTCGGCCCGCACCGCGTCACCGCAGCACGAGCCGCACCGCATGCCGCGCGAACAGACGACGGGGGCCTGCGCAGCGCCACGCAGGTGGTCTGTGTCGCCGCATCGACCGGCGGGCCAGAAGCGCTGGCGCACATCCTGCCGGCGCTGCCGCGATTCTCCCATGCGGCCGTGCTGATCGCCCAACACATGCCCGCAGGCTTTACGCGCAGCCTGGCGAAGCGCCTTGATGCGCGCGCACAACTGTCCGTGTGTGAAGCCGAACACCACGCGCCACTGCGGGCCGGTCACGTGTATCTCGCCCCCGGCGGCGTTCACCTGCGGGTCGGTCACATCGACGGGACAATCTGTTGTCTTCTCGACACGTCCCCCGCGCTGTGGGGGGTGCGACCGGCTGCCGATCATCTGTTCATGTCGGCTGCCGTGGTCTTCGGTTCGGCCTGTACCAGTGTGGTGCTCACTGGCATGGGATGCGATGGTGCCGCTGGCCTCATGGCAATCCGACGCGCCGGAGGACGCGGCATCGTGCAAGATGCCGCCACGTCGGTGATCGCCGGGATGCCGACGGCCGCACTGCAACACGCCGGCGCCGATCACGTTGTCCCGCTGGAACGTATTGCGCACGTCCTTGACGGTCTCGTTAATGCGCCTTCGGGCGCGGAGTGGCTCGCATGACCGCACCACGCTTCCGATCCACCGCAACGTTTACCATTCGGAAACGGCACGTCGCTCCGGTGGTCGAGCGCACGACATTCGTGATCTTTTCTCTTGGCGGCCAGCGCTTTGCCGCGTCTGCCGAATCGGTCGAACGGGTGCTCCGAAACGCATCCGCCGAAGGGAACGGTCCGACAACGCTCGAACACCGCGGACAACAGGTCCCGGTGATCGACCTCCGTGACGCGCTGCGACCGGCGTTGCCCGACGCCATCGCGGCGAGCGGCAGCCCGATGGCGCCCGGTCAACGCACGCTCGTGTTTTCGGTGCAGGACCAGTGGGTTGCCGCCACGGTTGATGCAGTGTACGAAGTGGCGACGATCGATGCCGCGCTCGTACAGCCCGTCGCGGCGGGCGAACCACATGGCAACGCACCAACCCGTCTGGCTGTGCGCGGACAGTTTTCACGACACGATCAGGTGGTGTTGGTGCTGGACATGTCGCGGGTCGTGCGTGCAGTGTACGAAGCGACGCCAGGCGCCGCCGACGGTCTTCAACCCGTCGTGTCCGCCTCGAGCCCGTGACCGTTCGTCTTCATTTACTCACCGATTTTGTGACCACGCCCGGTGCCGCCGTTCCCGACATCACGTTCACCGACAGTCGCACCTTGATCGAGCGCTATGTCGTGCTGGCTGACGAACTCGCGTCGAATCCTCCGCCGTCGGAACGTGATCGCGTCAAGCAGGACATCATTGCACTGTTTCGCGATGTCGATACGGCGCTCGGTGAATACGCCGCGTTCAAGGAGTCGGTCAAGTCGCTGGTTGGTCAGTGGAAGCAATTGAGCGGGACGCCGTCGTCATCATCATCGGTCGCGCCGGTGTCGACGGCATCGGTCGCGACACCGGTCACCACGCGGCCCACGGTATCCGTCAGGGTCGATCACCTGGGCGCATCGACCTTCATCGACAAAGGCTGGTCCCGACTTTCGCTGGGCGATGCGCCGGGTGCCGAGACGGCGTTGCGCCGCGCCCTGGACATGACACCGGGGAACAGTGAGGCCGAAACCCTCTTGGGCTGGTCGCAGATGCTGCAAGCGCAATATGACTTGGCGCTATTGACCTTTCACACGGTATTGCTGCGTGATCCGCACCAGGCGCTGGCACGCGCCAACGTCGGATATATCTGTCTCCGCAAACAGCTCTACGACGAGGCTGTCGAGCATTTGTCGAGTGCGATTCGGCTCGACAGCGACAAGAAAGCGACTCTGTACGCGCACCTGTACCTCGCCATCGTGTACAGCGAACGCGACCGGCACGACGATGCCGAACGCGTGTTTCACCGGACGCTTGAACTCGGACCCAATCTCCTGCAGGCATGGTACGAGTTGGGACGGGCACGCTGGTTCGCCGGGAAACGGGAGGAGGCGAGCGCCGCGTGGCGTAATGGCGCTGAAGCGAACAGGTTCAACCCATGGGGCAAACGCTGCGCGGAAATTCTGGCCCACGTGGAGCAGGGTGGCGAACCGGCACGTCGCGACTGAGAAACTCCGTGTGGCGCGCGGCGCGCGGCGCAGCAGTTGTCGTGGCATTCGTCGGCGCCGCAGGGCATGCGCAAGTGGCACAACGCGTGAGCGACCCGACCTCGTCGGCGACCGAGCTGCGCGCCGGGCGTTTCCATGTGGTCTTCGATCAGCGCGACGCTCGCTTGGCGCGCGCGCTGCTGGCATCGTCCGTGTTGCGCGACTCGTTTCCGGGATTGCCACGACCGCGGGATTCCGTGCTGATCACCATCGCCGCAAATGCCCAGCAGTTCAAGCAAGCGGTTGGCCTCGATGCGCCGGAGTGGGGCGCAGCCATCGCGATTCCCGAACAACGGCGCATTGTCATGCAGGGTGGACGAGCGGGGAGCGATGCCGGCGACCCCGCCGTCGTTCTTCGACACGAACTGGCCCACCTGGCGTTGCACGAAAGCATGGGCCGACTCCCGCCGCGCTGGTTTGACGAGGGCTACGCCAGTGTAGCGGCGGGCGAATGGAGTCGGGAAACCGCCTTCGAAACGTCGATCGGCATGGTGTGGCGCACGCTGCCCAGCCGCGAGGCGCTGGAGTCCGGCTTCTTCGCAGGCGCATCGCGCGCCGAATGGAGCTACGCAGTGGCGTACCGGGTGGTCTCCGAGTTGGCCATGCTGGATACCAAAAACGGTCTCGACAACTTCTTCCGCGACTGGCGCAGCACGGGGTCGTTCGAATCCGGGCTGCGGAGCGCCTTTGGGATCACGGGTGTGCAGTTCGATCGCCATTGGCAGCAGCGCACGCGTCAGCGGTACGGCGCCTTGGCCGTGGTGGCGAACCTTTCGGTGGTTGGCGGCGTCTTCGGACTGCTGCTGGGACCCCTGTTCTGGATGCGCAAGCGTCGCGATCGCCGCAAGCTGGACGCAATGCGGATGGCCGATGCGGTGCAGGAACGGGCCCTGCGCGAGAGCGCGCTTGAGGCGATTCTGGCGGATCCATCGCAATCCGTGGACGGACCGCCCTTGTAGGGTGCGGGGGAGAACGGATATCCTCCCCTCATGACCGAGATTGAGAAAAATCGCTCGCGAGCGCTCCTGTATTGGGGTGCGGCCCTCCTCACGCTCCTGCTGGGGTACGTGGATCTGGCACGGGGAGGAGAGACGTTGGCTCCCATCCTCCTCGTTGTGGGATACGTGGTGATGGTGCCCCTGGCCATTTTGAAAGGGTAGGGCGCGCGACCAACGCGCGGGACGTACGGGCGCCGAATCGTGAAATTCCGATTAAAAAACGATCTCAGTCGGGAACTGGCGCACCAAGGGACTGTACTTTGTAGCAAGGCCGATGGACGAGAGTTGTTCGGGCGAATAGCTCAGTTGGTTAGAGCGCCTGTCTTACACACAGGATGTCGGGGGTTCGAATCCCTCTTCGCCCATCGGTCCGATTCAGGTCTGTCGCAACTTGCGACGGATCAGCAACGGTCGCACTTTGTGAAGTTCCCCCCGACCCGATTGGCTTCGCACAGCCCGCGGGTTGTTCCATTCCCACCTGATGTGCGCGATGCCAATCATCGGACGTGCGGAATCCACGGCAATGCGGTTCGGAGGCATGACGTTGATGACACGGAAACTTTCGGCGCTCGCCGGACTCAGTCTGGCGCTCACGGGCGCCCTGCTTG
>JANMRE010000308.1:0-10560 GCA_031370885.1 Gemmatimonadaceae bacterium | reverse complement strand
CCGCGCCGACGGTCCCATTCGGCGCGCAGAAATAGGGCTCGGACGCTGCGCCGCGCCCGTGGTGCGTTCAATTCCAGCGCCTCGGCCACGGCCCGCGAATCGCCGCGCACCAGCGCGAGTTCCGTGCGCAACCACGACAGGTCTTCACTGGTTGGTGCCACGGCGCGCAACGCGTCGATGGCGCGCGCCGCCGAGTCGGGCTCGTCGCGCAGCAAGCGCAGATGGGCGATCACCACCAACGTGCGCACGTCGCGCGGCGCGAGTGCGAGCGCACGACTGGCGGCCGCCAACGCATCGCGACTGCGTTCGCTGCGACCTCGTGCTGATCCGCCTTCGCCAAATTCTGCCAAACGGGCCAGTGTTTCGGCCAGTGTGGTCCAGGCGGCCTGCAGGGTGGGCTCGGTCTGCACGGCACGTTGCAACGCAACGGCGGCCCGTCGCAGCGTAGCTGGATTGAACGAGTCGAAGTTGTATAGTCCGGCAAGGTACTGTTCGAATGCAGCTATCGAGCGCGCATCGGGTGCGGTTTTCGCGATCGCCGCCATCGCCGTATCGACGCCGATTCGGCGGCCGATGGCGAGTGAGAGGTTGGTGGACAGGGCGCCCACCTGCACCAGTGACGCGCGGGCGAGTCCCGTGCCCCGAATCACGCCGGTGCGTGAGTCGAGCACATTCCAACTCACTCGCACGCTGTCGCCAAACCGTTCGGCGCGACCGGCCACTACCCAGCGCACCCCGAGCACGCGTCCATCGGCTACGGCGTTGTCATCGTTGCGACGTGTCGAAACGTCGAAGCGCGAACGCACGGGGGCATCCACCACGGCCTGCAGTCGCTCGGCGGTGAGTGTGCTCAGCGCTTTCGCGAGGTGGGCGTCAGTGGCGTGACCGGTAGCGTTGGCGGTGAAGCGAACAACGACGCCAGTGATCGCGTCGCTGTCGGACACCACCGATTTCAGCAGGGCCGTTGGTGCGATGCACACGGCGGGCGGCGAGGGGGAGAGCGTTTGGGCAAGGCCCGCGCGCGACACTGCGGCAAGCCCGAGGCAGGCCAAAAGTCGTCGACCGCCGGTGGCGCTGATCATCTGAATCCCTTGCGCTGCATGACTCCGCTCACTTCACAAGAATTAATCGCTGCCCGGTGCCAATGGTGTTGCCGAGTCCCGTGCCAGGGCCCAAGTCAGCGAAGTCGGGATTGATGTAGCCGAGTAACGTGCCTTCGCTATAGCTCAGCCAATCGGCAGCGGAAACCTTCGCTGAGACGCAGGTATTAGTGCCTCCGTTCTCTCGACGATAGCACTGAATCACAAATTCGGCCAACATAATCACCTGCACGGTTTCGGTTCCGCTGCTGACAGGGATTGTTGTAAACGCGACGATTACAGACACGCCAGGAATCGTGTGGGTGGTAAAGTCGAAGCAGGTATCAGAGCCGTTCACGAATCCGCACGTGGAAACATCGATGGACTGGGTCGTCTTGCTGTCGATGTTGTTCCCGGGCTTGTCCTTTTCCTTCGCGCCAACGCCTACCGCGCCGTTGGCGCACGTAGCGTCCTCGACGGCATCTTGGTACTGACTCATGCCGTTTCCATTGACGCGCAGCGCCGCCCAAAGGCCATTGGGCGTGGGATTGGGGACCTGACCATTCCCGCTGTACGGCGGCGCAATGATGAGCGTGCGTTGGAGTTGGGACAGCCCGCGCAACGTCTGTAGTTCGGTGGGCGTGAGCGCTCGAACCGGGCTTGGGCTTGCTCCGACCATCGTGAGCACCTCCGGCATCGGCATTCCCCAAGGCTTGATACACCTAGACGAGGTCAGATTAGCGATCCACGCTGCCGAACGCCGCGCCGGAATGGGCGCCACCGACCGCAACACCTTGCCAAAGAGAAGTCCGGCAGTCTTTCGCGCAGTAACCTGCACGGCATTGGCGGTCGCCCACGAAACGCTGCCACTTGAGTCCAACGTCGCCAAACTTTCGTCCCAGCGCGCCGGCCTGATGTCGGAACCGGCGACCGTAACCGTACCGTTCAGTGCCTGATTCTGAAGCGAGTACGCGATAATCTGGCTGCTGGGGTCCGCACCAGGGTTTCCTTGCATGAACTGGGCACCCCGCAACGCAGACGCGTCCGACACCGTCTGCAGTTCATTCGCACCCACGTACATGCGACTCACATCGACGGCGAACGCCGTTATTCCGACCAGAGCCACCCCGAGTACGGCCACCAACACGATTGTGGCGCCGCGCCGTTCGCGGTGGGCCACGTGAGGACGAGCAGGACGATGACGCATGATCACTCCTCCGTAAATGCTACTTTCCGACGTTTCCCAGCTGGCGCATAATCTCCATGAACGCCGGTCCGATGATGATCACCATCAATGCAGGCAGCAAGAACAAGGCCAGCGGAAAGATCATTTTGAGCGCTGCCTCGGCGGCCCGTTTTTCGGCATGCTGTCGGCGCCGCGTGCGAAGCGACTCGGCATTAATGCGCAACACCCGGGCAATCGAAGACCCCAGCCGTTCACACTGAATCATACTGGCCACAAGGGCTCGTAGTTCCTCCACACCGGTTCGTACCCACAAACCGTGCAAGGCGCGCTCGCGAGACATGCCGGCGCCGGTCCGGCGCCCAACCTGCGCCAGTTCCAGCGAGAGGTCGGGGTGCAGGGTGGCCATGTCACGCGACACCCGCATGATAGCCGCGTCGAGCGAAATACCGGCCTCAACGCACACCACAAGCAGATCCAGCGCATCCGGCAGAGCTCGGCGCACGCGGGTTTGACGCGCCGTCACGAGTCGATCGAGGATGGCTTGCGGACCAACAATACCGATGAGCACGCCTAACGCGATCAGTCCGTATCTCCACAGCACGTCGTCCCGTGGGGCGAGTACGAATGCGATTACCGGAAACACCACGATACTCGCCAAGCGAAACGCCGTAAACAGAATGGGGGATGCCGGCCCGTCGAATCCGGAAATGATGAGCTTTTCCCGGTTCGAGCTTCCCGACACCATCTCGGTGGGGAGTATCTCACTCAACCATGCGGCGAATCGCGCTGACGCCGAGACTTGGGTTGAAATCAGCAATCGCTCGACAAGTCTTTCGGGCTCCAACGGGTTGACGCGATCGAGCGTAGCTTTGCGCTCTGCCTGGGCGAATGCGATGTACACGGCCGTGCCAAGCGCCACGATAATCGTGGCGATCAGGAATACCAGCGAGAGCGGAACGCTGCCGAAGGACGGCATTACATATCCACTCGCGCGATGCGGCTCATGATGAAGTAGCCTATCACCACGGAAATGACCGCATAGCCGATGGCGAGATGCCCGGGCTGTGTGGTCAGCAGCGGCTGCATGTATTCAGGGTTCATGACGTACAATATGCCAAACATCACAAACGGCATGGCGGCGAGCACACGCGCCGATGCCTTCGGTTCGGCGGTGAGCGTGGCCACTTGTCCGCGAAACGTGAGACGCTGTCGGATGATGCTGGAAATGCTGATCAGCAGCTCGGCAAGGTTGCCACCCGTTTCGCGCTGCAGCAGCAATGCGGTGACAAACATCCGGGCGTCGTCGGTTCCGATACGCTCCTGCATCGCGATGAGCGCCGTACGCACGTCGATGCCAAGACGCTGCTCATCGTGGAACCGCGTGATCTCAGGCCCCAGTGGGGATGAGGTTTCCTTGCCGACAAACTCCATGCCGGCCTGCAGCGAGTACCCGGCACGCAGCGAGTTGGTGAGCAACTCGAGCGCGTCGGGCAGTTGCATTTCGAACTGGAGCACGCGCTTTCCCTGCCGACGGAGCAACAGAAGCCACGGAATGAGCGCGCCCATCAAGCCAATAGCAGACAATGCGCCACCCACCATGAAGCTCGCGACGGTAAGGCCGATCAGGCCACAGAGTACACTGAGCAGAATGAATTCACCGGGCCGCTGTCGCGAACCGGCGTGCGCCAACTCCTTTTCGAGTTGGACAATGAAGCCTCGCCCCGACAGCAACTCGTCGAGTATGCGAATATCCGACACCCGCACATCGCGCAGGATGGACGTGGGCGTCCGGCTGCGGATAAGCCCGCCCACTTCCCCAACCCGAATTCTGGCGGCGTCGGTGGTGCCCAGGCGTCGGCGATTCAAGAACACGAATCCGCCGACGACGAGAAACATCACCCCCAGAAAGACCCCGGTCAAAACGATGGTCGTCATGATCGAATCGGACTAGCGCTGGGCGAACAGGTCGGCCGGAAGCTCGATGCCGCGGGTGGCGATGGCGTCGGCAAATTGCGGTCGCACACCAGTGGCTTCGAACACGCCTTGCACCGTGCCATCCTCCAACACCCCCCGACGGCGGAACCGGAAGATTTCCTGGATGGTGACAATCTCGCCTTCCATGGCCGTGACTTCGGTGATGCTGGTAACGCGACGCGTGCCATCGGACGTGCGCGACACCTGGACAATCAAATGCAACGCCGATGCCATCTGCTCGCGAATGGCGCGTGTGGGCAGCGCCGTGCCGGCGAACAACACCATGGTCTCGAGACGGGCCAGCGCATCGCGCGGGCTGTTGGCGTGAACAGTGGTAAGCGAACCCTCGTGACCGGTGTTCATGGCTTGCAACATGTCCAGCGCTTCGCCCGATCGTACTTCGCCAATGATGATGCGGTCAGGACGCATACGCAGCGCGTTCTTGACGAGGTCGCGTGCCTGCACTTCGCCGCGCCCTTCTGTATTTGGCGGGCGCGTTTCGAGACGAACCACGTGCGCCTGCTGCAATCGCAGTTCGGCGGCGTCTTCGATAGTGACAATGCGTTCGGTGTTCGGGATGAAGGCCGAAAACGCATTGAGCAGTGTGGTTTTGCCGGCCCCCGTTCCGCCTGAGATCACGATATTCAGTCGCGAAAGCACACAGGCCGCGCAAAAACGCATCATCTCCGCCGTCAACGCGCCATACTGCACCAGTTCTATGGGCGAAATCGTCGCGCCAAATCGACGGATGGACAACACCGGGCCGTCGATGGCCAGTGGCGGAATGATCGCGTTCACGCGCGACCCATCCGGCAAGCGGGCATCCACCATTGGCGATGATTCGTCAACCCGTCGGCCAACACGACTGACGATGCGATCGATGATAGTGAGCAGATGCGCATCGTCCCGAAACACGATGTGCGTTTTCTCCAGCCGGCCCCGTCGCTCGATGAACACGGATTTCGGGCCATTCACGAGAATGTCGCTGATGGAATCGTCGCGGGTGAGCGGTTCGATGGGACCGAGCCCCGTGACTTCCCATACAATCTCTTCAACCACTTCGTCCCGTTCGGCCGACGAAAGCGGCGCCTGCTCGCTACGCAGGAACTCGAGCACCGCCGCGCGGATCTGCTGGACCAGCATGCCTTCGTCGCGGATTTTCTCGAGCGCCGAAAGGTCGAGCCGTTCCACCAGCTTGGTGTGCAGCTCGCGCTTGAGCCGATCGATTTCGCGTTCTTTCTCGGGCTCGACATAGGCCTTGGCTGCGGTCGCAATGGTGAGTCCCCGCAGCGGATCTTCACGCGGCGTGGGCGAAGCGGGATCGCTGCCATTCTGCCCGGTCGGTAACGTGCCGTCCACCGGTTCCACACTCCTGATCGGTGTGGGCGAAATACCCAGTAATCGTTCACGCAGTGAGGGACTCATTGGGTCAGTTCCGCTTGCGGCCGAAGAGCCGACCAAAGGTTGTGCCGGACGGCCGACCATTCGTTTCCTGTGCGTCGGCGATTTCTCCACCCACCTTGATGGCCAGTTGGTCGAACGTGGTGGCAAGCGGAGCGGTTGGCGCGAGTTGTGCCACTGGGATTCCGCGCGTTTGCGCGTCGGACGTGAGTTGAAAAGCATTCGGCAGGCGAATGTCGATTGGGCGGCCGAGTGCTTTCGCGATGTCGGATAACGAAAGCACGTCACCCGAACCAACCCGATTCACCACCACCACAACCCGGTCGGTGCTGTAGTCGAGTTGTTGAAACAGCGTGAGGGTGCGTTTCACGGCACGGATGGCGGCGACATTGCTCTGCAACACCAGCACGATGTGATCGGCTGCATCGAGCGCCGCCACCGTGCGATGTCCGAAGGAATGCTCGCAGTCCACCACGGTGTGAGTGAAGCCGCCGCGACAAATGCTCAACATCCGCGAGACGGCCACCGCTTGAATGGAATCAGCCATCTCGACATCGTCGCAGGCCGGCAATGCGAACAGCCCGTCGCCAAACGGCGTAACGATGGCGTGCAGCAACTCGGGGTCGGCCTGGTCGAGCTTCCGCACGAGATCGCCCACGTCATACTCGCACTGCAAATTGAGGTGCGTGGTCACATCACCCAATCCCATGTTGAGATCGATGATCGCGACGCGAGCCTCGGCACCACGCCTGGCCAGCGAGTGCGCGAGATTGACCGCCACTGTGGTGGCGCCCAAGCCGCCCTTTGGTGAATACACGGCGGTAACGGTTCCGCGTACGGCCGCCGTTCCCCATTTGCGTTGTAAACGTCCGAGCGCCGACGCGAGATCGGTGGGAGACGGCGGCGTGACCAGAAACTCGCCAATGCCGGAACGCATGCCGGACAAAATGAGTTCGGCATCGGCCGACGGGGCCGTACCGATGGAGCCCATGGCGGGCGCGTCACGCAGCAATGTTTCGAGATCGAAGCGTCCGCGACCCTGAATCACCGACAGCGGCACGGCCAGCAGGTCGGCTTGACCGTTGCGCACGGCCTCAGTCACATCCTCCAACGAGTTCTTCAACGTGGGAGGGGCAAACCCGGCACGCGTGAACACGGGCATCAGCGGTTCGGTAGGCCCAAGGGCATCCGCAACTATGAACACACGGCGCACGGTCAGGCGGGTGGAAGACGCTTCTTGATAGCGTCGGCCGCTGGTTTTGTGGTGTCAGGAAGCAGACGTATGCGATTCGCCGCCGGTGGATTATTCGGATCAATCAGTTCGGGCGTCACGATCACCAGCAGCTCCGACTCCGAATTTTGCCAGCGGTTGCTGCTGAACAGTGCACCCAGCACGGGCAGGTTCATCAGCCCGGGAATTCCCGTGCGCACGTTCTCGCGGTCTTCATTGAACAGCCCAGAAATGATGAGACTTTGCCCTGGTCGCACATCGAGCGTGGTCTCAATTTTTCGCGTGCGTAACGCGGGGACGCGAAAACCTGAGATCAAAATCCCGTTGCCAAAATCCAGACTCGACACTTCGGGAAGGACCTTGAGCTTGATCAACGAATCGGAGAGCACCTCAGCGTTGAACTTGAGCTGCACGCCAAAGGGTCGGTACACAATGGTGATGACCGTCTGGCCACCCTGTCCGGGCTGGGCGATAGGAATGGGCAGTTCACCACCCGCCAAAAAACTGGCATCTTCGCGATTGCCCGCCATAAGTGTTGGCTCAGCAAGTGAACGGGCCTTGCCGGCCTGCTGCTGCGCATCGATGTAGGCCAGCAGGTCTTTGGTACCAAACGTGGCAATACCCGATACGAATCGCCCAAGACCCACCGCCGACACGGGCGCACTGCCACCGACGCTGGGTGACAGCACGCCGGTACCGCCAGTGCCGTTGCCACTCTTTGCGTCGTACCGGGCATTCACTCCCAGTTCCAACAACGCATCGCGACGCACTTCGGCGAATTTCACACTCAAGGCGATCTGGCGGCGATCGGTAGCCGTGTAAACCGCCACTCGCAGGTGACGGCGGCCCAGCGCCGCGCCAGACAACAAAATGTCTGTTTCGCCGAGCGCCTTGGCGTTCAGCACGATGAGGCGTTCGTTCAAGACAACGGCATCGGCGATATCCGGATTGGTGATCGTGATCTGCGTTGCCGCGGCCGGCAAGTCAATTGGCAGCGATCGACCGATCGCCAGCGCAATCCGTTCAACCGGTGTTGGCACAGGCGCCTGGGCAACGGCTGTGCGGGCGGCCAGCATTGTCAGGGGCAGTAACAGGTGCAGGCAGCGCGAAGCCGGTCGAAACAAACTCACAAAGACTCCTGAACCAGAAGGGAAAGGCGACATTATTGTGGCGGGCGGATGGAATCGCGGCGCAAGCGGTCTTTCCGCAGACTGTCGAGGCGCAGGCTATCCTTGCGATCCATGAACTTTTGCTGCGACTGATTGGTGCCGCGATAGATACGCACTGTGACGCTGTCGGCATTTGGTGGAATCACCACTGTCGTAGGGACAGTTGGGGCAGGCACCGGTTTGGGCGCTGACTCTGAGGTTGTCCGACGCGCCGGCGTAACCTTTGGCGGCGGTTCGCGACGCGGGGGCAACCCGCTGCGCAACTGCTTGAGCACATCGTTGGGGCGCGCGCCGTCGGTTTTGATGGAATCGGGATCGCCATAACCGCGCAACACGAGTTGAATGGATCCTTCACGGCCCGCCACGGCCAGTCGTTCTGCCTCCTCCGGTGTGACTTCGAGTGTGGCCGTTCCTGCACCGACCGATCGGCCGTCGGCACCACGATCGAACTGCTGGCCAACGGAGAGCACGCGCATGTTTTCCATAAACATTTTCGAAACGCGACCACCACCGGTGGCGTTGTCGCCCTGGTCCTGAATGGTGACCATAACGTCGACACGGCTATTGGGCTGAATCAGGTTGTTCAGTCCGGCCACGTCATCGATGCGCACCGCCATCGCCCGCTTGCCGGGCGTGATCTTTACTTCGATGCCCGCCGAAGTGCCTTCGGGTGCCAATCGGCCGGGCACAATCGCTTCGCCCTTGAAAATCGTTACACGGGCAACGCGAGACACCACGGAATCGAGCGACGAATACCCACCGGCCGGTATCGCCGACACGGGCATCTGCATCACGGCCAGCATGGTTGACTTGAGCGCCGCGCCTTCGGCGATGTCGACTCCTGCCACCACCACGGGTTGCGTTACTACACGACTGCTTTCACGCATGTCGGTGATAACGCGATACACGCCGTACGTGGCGCCGGCCGCGACAACAAGCGCAGCGATCAGGATGAATCTGTATCGGTCACCGAACATGGCACGCGGATTGGAATGAAGGACCGCACCGGCCCGAAGAGATCATGGCGATCGCTCCCACCGATACACCGCCGTTGCTGAAAGATTCAGGGTGCCCGACTGATTGAGCAGCCGAAAGAAGGGCGTTATTGGTGTGAAAGCGTAGTTCGCGATACGTACCTTGACACTGGTTACCGCGTTCGGGGTGCTCGGGCAGGCACTGACTGGCTCAACGGTGACCGGAATGGCCGTCGCGTTGTTCGCGGGCGCCGCACCTCCTACGGAGGAGAAGTAAAGGACCACACGTCCCCTCACGTTTGTCACCGTGCCGGCATCACACAGGTTCCCCTGCACTGCGCCAAACCGCGCGCCCTCGCGGGCCGCCGAGACCAAGCTGTTTTGCTGAAAAAAGGCGCGGCCAAAGTCAACCACCCCAAGCAGCAATAGCAGCAGCACGGGAACGATGATCGCGAATTCCACGATCGGTCCCGCCTGCGTCTCTCGCGCAAACCGTCGATACAACACGCGCATTCCCATAGAATGGGTACGCGCCGGTCGCTGAGGTGTTGGGCAATCGTCCATTGGTCACCCCCGGGTGATATATCTGTGTAGCCAGGGGAGCACGGCCCACCACCAGCCGCAGGACAAACCGCCCGCGATGGCCAGTGCATATGGCACGCGTTCCCGTCGATCCAACGGTGTTAACTGTAGCAATTTCGGTGCGCGAAGCGACTGCGCAATAGCCAGAATTCCGGCCTGCAGGCCTTGACGGTGCAACAGCCAGAGGAGTCCCAGCACACCGCCCAACAATCCAGTGGCCAGCGAACCCACAAGAGCGCCCTGCCAGCCTATCCACGCCGATCCGGCCGCGAACAGCTTTACGTCACCTGCTCCAACCAACCGCAACAGGTACATCGGGAACCAGATCGCCATCCCAATGGCTACACCGCCAAGCGACTGAGGTAGCCCCACGGCGATACCACCCTGCAAGATCGACGCTAGCAGACCCAACAGCAACAGCGACCCGCTGACCTTGTTTGATACCCGCCGTTCCCGAAGGTCGGACACCACGGCGACCACCAACAGGACAAAAAACAGTGACCAGAGAACGACCATCGGCACGAAATCCAGAAACGGTCGGTTCATCCCTGGAAATCCAATCGGCGAGTCCGTCGAATCATCTGTGGGTGTCGGCAATCCGGGTTGAGGTCCTACTCATCAGGCAAGGGTGTCGTATCAAAGATACATATCTGTCGACTCAGCGCTACATGCGATGACCACGCGCAACGCCTGTTACAGCTACTCCTCTAAAGACTCTCGGCTCCGGAAAAGGTGCCATGAGGGTGTAAAGCGAGCGCGGCGCGTCCCACAGTTTCGGGGGGCGCGCCGCGTTCTCCAAATCGGAACGTACTCAGCTGCCAGCGTTTGCCAAGGTGTTCGTGGTGGTGTTGAAGATGGTCGCGATCTGGTTGCGGAAGGCTGTGATGACCGCAATAAGGGCCACCGTAATCACCCCCAACAGCAGCGCATACTCGGCCATCGACGCGCCTTCTTCACTGCGAAC
>JANMRE010000148.1:0-17292 GCA_031370885.1 Gemmatimonadaceae bacterium | reverse complement strand
AAGTCGCTCAAACTCGTTCTGGACATCCTCATTGGTGCGGTCGCCCCGGTACTGATTCTCAAGTACGGGACCAAGCCGAAGGGGACGCTGCCCGCGTACCTGGCCGCCGCTCTGGTGCCGGTGGGCTGGGTGCTGCTCGATCTGTTGGTGCTCACCCGCCGATTCAATTTCATTTCAGCGTACGGGGGATTCGGCGCGGTCATGCGCGGAATTCTCGCGTTCTGGTACGTGGACGGCGCGCTCTTCGCGTTCAAGGACAGCGCCAGCTATCTGCTGGCCGTGTTGATCTTTGGCGGATCGGCGTTTCTTGCGCACCCGGTCACACGCGCGATCGCGTTGCAGGGTCTCGACCCCGATACGCCGGAACGCAAGGTGGCCATGGACCGACTGTTGCGCGAGCCAACGGTGCTCCGTTCGCTCAAGCGGTCGGCGCTGATCATCGGCGCCACGAACTTGTTGGCCGGAGGTGTGAACTACCTCATCAATTACAAGATGGTGCTGGCGCCGTTCGGCACGCCGACATTCAACGATCAGGTGGCCAATGTCAACGCGATTACGCGTGTGGTGCTGGCGCTGCCTGACATGCTGGCGCTGTTCTGGGCGTTTTCCATGATGTACAAGGCCTTGTATGCACTTCGGCCGGCCGACGAAGGAAACGACCCGCACGCCGGCGATTTCTGGGAGTTGGTGAAGCGCCGGGAAGATGCGTTGGCCATGGGGCATACCGGAGATCACAGTGCCGACAGTGCCGACAGTGCGGGCGCGCCGGTGGTGCAATCGAAGGCCAATCGGCAGGCGCGCGAGGAGTTTGGGCTGTCATAGCGGGGGCAATCGTGCCACGACCCTACGGCATTTCGGCCGCGTGTCCCCGTTCGTGATCGATCGCGTGCTCCCGCACCGACTCCATGATGCGCGACATGTCTGCCTGGCAGCGGGCGCGCTCCTCGTTGGTCCACAGGTCGACATGATGTGCGGCGCGGATGGAGGCGAGCATTTCGTCCACCAGTTCGCGGAGCCGCGGATTGGTGCGGCGCTCAATCCCGTTCGGACGGGAATTCAGGGAAGGCGTAGTTGTCATGGTCGAAATGTCCTACTGCAGCGTAGCCAAGGACAAGGTCGCATCGCGCAACGATCGCCTGGCGACCTCGACCGTATCCAGTGTGTATGATTCCGCATGCGCCTGCGTTCGATACTCCTGGCCGTGACCTTTTTGACCTGTGCTGGCGTCACCGCTTCGGTTGCGGCCGCGCAGCGACGCGGTGGACGCAACTCAGCGTGCGCCTATAACTGGGACGCCGAGAACTACTTCGTCTCGCCATTTTTCGCCGGCAATCCCGCGTACGATGGCCGGGTGACCTTTGCGCGTATCAAGTACCGGGGTTCGTACGAGTGCGGCGGTGAGGGACCTGGGTGGTCGCATGACTATCCGCGCACGGAATCGCACTTCATGCGCATCCTGCGCGAACTGTCCACCGCGCGGACATTCGTCGAGAGCGGGCCGATTATCGGGAGCGCGCTTGTCCGACTCGATGAGCCGGTCATCTTTCGATATCCTGTCGCGTATCTGTCCGAGCCAGGCGGATGGATCTTGAGCGACGCGGAACTGCAAGGCCTTCGCAAATACATCGGACAGGGCGGGTTCATCATTTTTGATGACATCGAAGGCGACCCCAATCCCGACTATCGCAATCTCATCGAGCAATGGCGTCGTGCGTTTCCCTCGGCGCGACCGCTGCCCCTCACCAACGCGCATCCGATCTTCAACAGCTTTTTCAAGATTGATCTGTCGAAGATCCCAAGCAAGACCGGTCGGTACGCACCGGAGTATCTGGGCATCTTCGAAGACAATGACCCCACCAAGCGCATGCTGGCGATCATCGACAACTATGCCGACGTTGGAGAGCTCATCGAATTCTCGGATGAAGGCTACAACATGGTGCCCGCGAACGAGGCGTACAAACTGTGGGTCAACTATTTTGTCTACGCGCTGACGCACTGAGCGCGCGCACGAATTCGCCGCGTGCGCGGCGTTACTCGGTATCGTCGTGCAGCATGCGAACGGCCGGCGTATCCATGTCGTCAAACTGGCCGCTTCTGGCCGACCAGACAAACGCGACCACGGCCCCGCCCACGATCACCAGGGCGAGTGGAAGGACAATGTAGAGGACGCTCATGTGGCGTTCCGGGAGAAGGACGTTCCGTACCACGATCCCAACACCACCGTGAGCGAACTGGTTGGCATGAGGATTGCCGCGATAAGTGGATTGAGCAGGCCCGCAACAGCCAGACCGGCTCCAATAATGTTGTAGCAAATGGAGAAGCCGATGTTCCGACGAATGACGCGCATGGTATGACGCGCGCCTTCGGTGAGCTCCACCAGCGCTGACAGCCCGGGGCGGGTGAGATAGATATCGGCAGTGCTCAGGCACGCTTCCGCGCCGCCGTGCACACCGATGCCAACATGCGCTGCGGCAATGGCGGCCGCGTCGTTCACGCCATCGCCGACCATCACCACGCGGCCAGCGGCTTTGAGCCGCACAACACAAGCGAGTTTGTCTTCCGGCGACGCGGCACCGATGATGTCGGCCGGTGCAAAGCCCAGCGACGCGCCAACCGCCCTCACCACATCTGGCGCATCACCACTGAGCATGATCGTGTGCCATCCGGCGGCGCGCAATGTGCTCAGCGAAGCGTGAGCATCGTCGCGCACGCGATCGCCCAGTCCGGCCGCAGCGACAATCACTCCGTCAACCGCGATGTGCACCGGCGTCAAGGTGTGATCCATCAATCCGATTGCATCGCGCACGCCGGCATCGATCGTGGTTGTTGCCTCACGCACGAAGCGCGGCGATCCGATGCGCAGCTGACGCCCGTCCACCACGCCCTCAAGTCCGCCACCGGCGACATGCCGCGATTCGTGCGCGATGCGTTGCGGCACGTGCGTCCAGGCTCGACGAAAGCCATCGGCCAGGGGGTGCGACGAGCCGTGTTCCAGCGCCAGCACCAGTGGCTTGACCCACTCCGGCCCAACCCACGCCACCAGCGCCGTCACGCCTTCGGTGATGGTCCCGGTCTTGTCGAGTACCAGTGTAGCCGGTTTCGCCAGCAGCTCCAATGCGTCACCGCCCTTGATGAGCATGCCGCGTTTTGCGGCGCGCCCCACAGCCACCGTGATCGCCAGCGGTGTGGCCAGCGCCAATGCGCAAGGACACGTGACAATGAGCAACGCGATGGCGTCGTCCAACGCTGATCCAGCGTTGATCTGCCACTTGATGAACCACGTGAGCGCCGCTGCGGAGAGAACAATCGCGACAAAGGCGCCCGCCATGCGATTGGCCAGTTGCACCACTGGCGCTCGCCGACGCGAACTCTCCTCCACTTGCTGCATCAACTGCGCAATGCGGCTGGTCTCGCCTGCCTCTTCCACACGTACGCGCAACGGTGACTCAACATTGTGCGTACCGGCGAACACGCGCGAGCCATGAGATACCGCTACCGGACGCGATTCGCCGGTGAGCAGCGCCGCGTTAATTGTCGACCGCCCTTCAATCACCGAGCCGTCTGCCGCGAAGCTCTCTCCGGCGCGCACCTCCAAAACCATGCCCGGCAGCAGCGCGTCTGACGGAACATCGTGCGCGCCCGCGTCATCCACGATGCGCGCCGACATCGGAGCAATCGCATGCAACAACTCCGTCGCATCGGCGGCCATGCGTTGTCCGCGCTGTTGCAGAAGCCGACCCACCAGCAGGGCGAAGATCAGGATCGCCAGCCCATCGAAGTACACGGGTCCGGTGTCGGTCACGGTATTGATCGCGCCGCGCACCAAACCCACGGCCAGAGCGATGGCGATGGGCAAGTCCATGTGCAGCGATCGCATTCGCCACGATGCCCACGCGCCGGTGAAGAACACCCGACCCGGCCAGACAAATGCGGGCACGATCAGTCCGAAGCTGATCCATCGGAAGAAGCGGGTGAGCGGCGCGTCCATGCCGTTCAACTCACCGCTGTAGAGCGCCAGCGCCGCGAGCATGATGTTGATCGCGATGGCGCCGGCAATGCCGATGCGCACCAGCATCGCGCGGTCCTCGCGTCGACGCATGGTGTCGCGGGCCACACCGCGAAACGGATGCGGCGGATAGCCAAGATCGGCGAGCGAGCGCGCGACGCGTGAAAGGGGCACGGCCGACCGGTCCCACTCCACCACCGCCAATGAGCGACGTACGTTCAGTTCAGCCCGCACGACACCCCGCACCACCAGAGGTATCCGCTCTATCAGCCATACGCAGGATGCACAGTGGACGCCTTCGAGATACAGTTCCGTCCGCGACAATCCATCGGCGCTCACGCGGACGTAGCGCTCGGCGAAGGCGGGATGATCGAACTCCTCATAGCTGCGTTCGCTGGTGCGCACCGGTGCCACGCGTCGCTCGGCAATTTCGTAGTATCGGCCGAGGCCATGCGCATGCAGGATGGAATGGACCGCGCTGCAGCCCGCGCAGCAAAACTGGTTCGACGTGTTGACCGTTATCAGTGCGGACGGCACGGGCAGCCCACAATGCGTACACGCCCTGTCGGCTGCCACCGCGTCGGTCAAAGACGCCCCGTACGGCAGCGTGTCAGTGACCATGCGTCACCATGCTCGCTGATATCGATTCGGTCGGCGCCATTGTCAATCGTCCGCTGAGTGCGAGCAATCCCATCAGCATCACGGTCAGCGCACTCAGCGCGGGCAACTTGCGCCGCAACGGCCCGAACACGCGTTGCGCGCCCAGGCCAACGGCGATCAACGCCGGGACCGTGCCAAGCCAGAAGAGGGCCATCACCAGCATGCCGTCGCGCACGTTTCCCGTGCCGCCGGCTGTCGCGACAAACACATACAGCCAGCCGCAAGGCAGCAGCGTCGTGGCCAGTCCCGTCAGCGCCGCGCGCACGGCAACCGGCTGCCCGCGAACGCCGTGCAACAGTTTACCCAAGACGCGCTGCCAGCGCTGCGCGAGCGCGGCCGAACCAAATCCAAGGCGCACGCCGCGTTGTGCCGCAATTGTGCTGATGCCCCAGCCAATCATCAGGGCACCGGCGACCATCGTTGACGTACGCGTCACGCCGGCCAGCGCGCCGAGGTGCGTCACACCAGCGCCGAGCGCGCCGGCGATTGCGCCAAGCAGCACGTACGACACGAGTCGTCCAACGTTGTAGAGCGTGTGCGCGCGTACCATGGCCGCGTCACTGCCCTGTGCACTGGAATACATGCACACGAAGCCGCCGCACATGGCAGCGCAGTGTACGCTGCCAAGCAGGCTGGCAGTCAGGATGCCGACGGCTGCACCAATCACGGATCGCGGACGCGGTGATGCGTCGTGTCGTTGTTGATCGGTATGGGAACGGCGCCGACCAGGTCGGTGCGTGTGCTGGCGACAAAATGCTCGCTGCCGCGTAGGGCGTCGACGCGCACCTCCCACTGTCCCGCCATGCGGGCGGCGAGGGTGGACTGGTAACGCCCCGGCGCGATCTCGGACAGCGTCGATGACACGAGGTCGTTCGCGCGAATGTTGGCGAGTGCCACAACGGTAACTGCGGCGCCTTGCACCGGACGTTGCTGCGAATCGAGCAGCGTGACGGTGAGCAGGGGAGGGCCGGCGGCATCAGCCACGACAATAGTGGCGGTGGCGGTCCAGCCCAGCGCATTGCTGCGACGTTGCCCTGCGATGGTCGAGTCGAAGGCGACCGCCTTCTGGTAGTAGTCCGGTTCGATGGCAAATGAGGGATCGCCGTTGGCGATGCGCATGACCACGAGATTGGCGATCACGGTGGCACTGAGAATCGCCACGATGCCAATCGGCCACCCCATGCCAGGCTTCATCGTGCGTCCGAAACCGATGGGCCAAGCAGCCGATAGTTCACCGTCTCGGTGTAGCCTTTGCCGTCGGTGAATATCATCCGGATACGTCGTTCACCGTTCGCGAACGCCTTGCGCGGCAGCAACACGAACACGCTGGTCGTCCGTGTGGCGCCAGCCGCAACGACGAGGGGATTCTCCGGCGCCACGACGGTGACGTCGGACGTGTTGACACCGGTGCCATCG
Source organism: Gemmatimonadaceae bacterium (assembly GCA_031370885.1). Taxonomy (GTDB): domain Bacteria; phylum Gemmatimonadota; class Gemmatimonadetes; order Gemmatimonadales; family Gemmatimonadaceae; genus Gemmatimonas. The sequence continues at coordinate 11,210 of JANMRE010000148.1, read as the reverse complement.
AGTCCCTCGAACACCAGCGTGTACTGCTCCTCGCTGCCCCGGCGATTGGTAATCTTGACGCGAATCTGATTGGAAACACGCCCGTCTGCTTCTACCGTGAACGGGGCATCGACCGGGCGCAACACCGTCACGTCGGCGGGTGCCTTCATGATGAGCGCCGTGGCGAGCCCGCCCAGCATGAGCGCCAGGAGCACCGGATAGAGCACCGTGCGCAGCCGCAGGAGTTTGCGCGGCTTGCCGGCAATCGCATCCTGTGATGAATACCGGATGAGGCCCGTGGGCTTGCCAACCCTGGTCATGACATCGTCGCACGCATCGATGCACTGCGTGCAGTGCACGCACTCCATCTGCAGGCCATTTCGGATGTCGATACCGGTGGGACAGGTCTGCACACACGCCCCGCACTCGATGCAGTCACCGGCCTGCGGGTCGCGGTGCTGCATGCCGAGCGCCCGCGGTTCACCGCGATTGACATCATACGCCACGATCACCGATTGCCGATCGATCAGCGCTGCCTGCCAGCGGCCGTACGGGCACACGATGAGACAGGTTTGCTCGCGGAAGTAGGTGAAGTTGAACCAGACGAGTCCGGTGAACACCACTACGAACAGAAATGCCGTGGGATGTTCCGACGGCGGGTGGGTGACCCACCGATAGAGACTTTCGGTGCCCACGAAGAACGCGAGCAGGGTGTGCGAGACGAACAGCGCCAGCAGGAAGAACGTGATGTACTTCGCAATACGACGCGGCGTGAACCACGCATTTCGCTTGTCGAGATGGCGTGAGCCGGAGTAGCCGCCATCAAACCAGCGTCCGATCGGTCGAAACAGGTATTCGAGGTACACCGTCTGCGGGCACGCCCACCCACACCACGCGCGACCGAAGAACGCAGTTAGCAGGAAAATCCCAATCACGCCGCTTCCCATCACCAGCATGAACAGCAGTGTATCGGTTGGCAGGAACGTGTACCCCATCAGCGTGAACTGCCGATGCGGAAGGTCCATCAGAAAGATTGGTTTGCCAAGGAATCGCAGATGGGGCGCGGTGAAGAAGAGCACCATCAGGGCATAGGCAACGACGCGCCGTCGGTGCCACCACTTGCCGTGCGAGGGCATGGGGCGGATCCAGCGGCGCGAGCCGTCTTCGTTCAACGTTGGCAATACGCGCATTACGGTTGCACCAGCACTCCTTGCGGCGCCTTCGGATTGACGGGGTTCGACCCGCGCAAGGTGATGACATACGCCACCACACGTTCCACATCATCCGGCGTCAGCATCTTGCCCCACGGAGGCATGCCTTTCGCTTGCACGCCATTGGACACCACGCTGTATACGCTGTCCAGGATGGCGCCGTGGATCCAGTAGTTGTCGGCGAGATTGGGGCCGATCAGACCACCGCCATCGGCGCGATGACAGGACACGCAGTTCTTCGTGAACAGTTCTTTCCCCACCGCGACGGCCTTGGGATCTTTGACCAACGCCAACAGCCGATCGGATGACGGCCCTCCGGTGGGTGCCGGATGCGCGGCGGCGAATGCCGCCATATCGGCTTCGTAGTCGGCAATGCGACCCTTCCCGTTGCCCACCGGCCCGACGTTGAACAAGTAGATGACGGAATAGATGATCGTCGCAGCGAATGTGAGCAGCCACCAACGTGGCATCGGATTGTCGTATTCCTGAATGCCATCGTACTCGTGCTCTGTCACCTGCGGTTCGTGGCGCGGCTTGTTACTCGAGGCCATGGTCAGTCCCTCTGGGCGTCTGGAGCGGCAGAAGACCGCGCCACGGGAAGTTCGTCGTTGAGCGGAAGCATCGCCGCATCCTGCAACTCGCGTCGCCGCGACGGCGCCCAGGTGCGGATGATAATGGCGATGAACACCGCGAAGAAAATCAGCAGTGCCACCTGGGCGTACATCGAAAGCCCCGCGTTACCCATGATGTCGGAGAGTTTCATTTAACTGCGGTTTTACTACGAACTGCGGTTGGGGGTACTGCCACTGCGGTTGGTGGTACCGCCACTGCAGTTGCTGGTACTGCCACTGCGGTATTACGAGCAACTGCAGTGGCAGTACCCCCAACAGCAGTAGCAGTACCCCCAACTGCAGTGGCAGTACCCCCAACTGCAGTAGCCGTCACCGCACGTATGTCTCTCCCCAGTCGCTGCAGATAGGCGACGATGGCCACGATCTGTTTGTCCTCAAGTCCCGGTGGGCCTCCTTGTTCGACAATGGCCGCGCCGATGGACGTGGCCTGCGAACGCGCCATCGCCGGCGCGGAATTCACGGCTTCACCGTACGGAACACCCAGCATCACCATGGCGTCCACACGCGACTGGATCTGTTCGAAGTCGATAGACGTCGTGAGGAAGTGCGTGTACGACGGCATGATCGACCTGGCAACAACGGTGCGCGGATCCTCGAAGTGGCGCACATGCCAGAGATGCGGGTACTTGCCACCCTCGCGCGCGAGATCCGGGCCGATTCGGCGCGAGCCCCACAGGAAGGGATGATCGTACACCGACTCGCCCGGCTTGGAGTACTCGCCAAACCGCTCCGTTTCGTAGCGAAAAGGTCGTACCATCTGCGAATGGCAATTGAAGCAGCCTTCGGCGATATAGATATCGCGACCGGCGAGTTCCAGCGGTGTGTAGGGTTTGACCGACGCGATCGTCGGGACGTTCGATTTGATCAGGAACGTCGGAATGATCTCGAACAATGAGGCGACCACGACGGCCAGTACCGTCAGCGCCGTGAAGAGCATCGGGGCGCGTTCCCACTTGCGGTGCCACTGAGCGCCCACAAATGCGGTGTACGCCCCGCGGGGCGCGGCGGACGGCGTTGGCACGTAGGTTTTGCTGAGTGGCGCGGCCTCAACCACCGGTACGGCGTACGTTGCCGGACGACGGCGCCACGTCATAATCACGTTCCAGCCGAAGATCAGCGTGCCGGTGAAGTACAGCGTGCCACCCACCACACGCATCCAGTACATCGGCATCAACTTGAGCACCGTTTCGATGAAGTCGGGATATGCCAGACGTCCCGTCTCGTCGAATGCGCGCCACATCAGCCCCTGCGTGACGCCGGCGCTGTAAATCGCAACCACGTACAATACGATGCCCACTGACGCGATCCAGAAGTGCACCTCCATCGCGCGTTTGCTGTATATCTCCGTCTGGAAGAGTCGTGGAAGCAGCCAATAAATCATGCCGAACGCCATGAAGCCGTTCCAGCCCAGCGCGCCCGTGTGCACGTGGGCAATGATCCAGTCGGTATAGTGAGCCAGTGCATTGACACTCTTGATCGACAGCATCGGGCCCTCAAACGTCGACATGCCATACGCGGTGATGGCGACTACGAAGAATTTGAGGATCGGGTCCTGCGACACCTTGTGCCACGCGCCACGCAACGTAAGCAGGCCATTGATCATGCCGCCCCACGAGGGCGCCCACAGCATCACCGAGAACAGCATGCCCATGGTGGACGCCCACTCCGGCAGGGCCGTGTAGTGCAGATGATGCGGCCCCGCCCAGATGTACATGAATACCAACGACCAGAAATGCAGGATCGACAGTTTGTACGAGAAGACCGGCCCCTCAGCGGCCTTGGGCATGAAGTAGTACATCAGCCCGAGAAACGGCGTGGTGAGGAAGAACGCCACTGCGTTGTGTCCGTACCACCACTGCATGAAGGCGTCCTGCACGCCCGCGTAGATGCTGTAGCTCTTGAACAGCCCCGCCGGAACCGACAGGTTGTTGAAGATGTGCAAAATGGCGACCGTCACGATGCTGGCGATGTAAAACCAGAGCGCGACATAGATGTGTCGCTCGCGACGCTTGATGAGCGTGCCAAAGAAGTTGACGGCAAACACCACCCACACCACGGCGATCGCAATATCGATCGGCCACTCCAGCTCGGCGTACTCCTTGGCCTGCGTGAAACCCATGGGCAGTGTGAGCGCGGCGCTCACGATGATCGCCTGCCATCCCCAGAAATGGAATTTGCCCATCGCGTCGGAAAACATCCGGGTCTTGAGCAGTCGCTGGGTCGAGTAGTAGCAGCCGGTGAAGAACGCATTGCCGGCGAAGGCAAAGATCACCGCATTCGTGTGCAGTGGCCGAAGACGCCCAAACGACAGCCAAGGCGTATTGAAATTGAAGATCGGATTCGCCAGCTGGAGCGCGATGAGCAGTCCGACCAGCATCCCCACCACACCCCACAGGAGCGTCGCGAAGAGAAACTTTCGAACGATGTCGTCATCGTAGGAGAATCGATCCAGCAGTGCGGGGCTCGAGGGACGCGGGGCGGCCGCGTCGGCGGCGAGGTTCATCAGGAGCCTCTATCGGGTCGGGTGTTTGGGGAATATCCGGTGAAGTATGGGTGGACAAGACGGCACAGCCCGTCAGGCAGCCGACCCACTTTTGTCAGGGAATCCCCGAAGGCTGAATCTTGATTGGCGTTAGCCATGAACAGTCACCTGACTGCGGCGTACTATCTTTCCTTCCTCTCTCCACTCGATCGCCATGCCTGCTCCCTCAGATCAATCCAATTCCACGCGCCGGGCTTTTCTGGCCCTCCTCGCCGCAACGGCAGGTGGCACAGTTGCGTCGCGGCTTTTCTCCCAATCCGCCGGCCAGCCTCGACCGACTGCGGCAGTTCGGGAGATTACGGTCTATAAAGATGCCAATTGTGGCTGCTGCAAAGAGTGGGTGAAGCACATTCGTCAGGCGGGGTTCACCGCCACAGTTCATGATACTACCGAAATGGACGCCGTGAAGCGCAGTTTTGGTGTGCCGGCGGCGCTTGCGTCGTGCCACACCGCGCTGATAGGTCAGTATACGATCGAAGGTCATGTTCCCGCCGACCTCATCACGCGACTGCTGGCCGAAAAGCCGGTGGGTCGCGGACTGACGGTGCCCGGCATGCCATTCAGTGCGCCCGGCATGGATGGTTCGCCAAAGCAACCATACGAAGTGCTCCTGTTTGACGCCGCTGGGAAAACGCGCGTCTACGCCTCACGATGAGCCACCCTCGGTGAGCGCCACCGCTGACATGACGCTGTCGGTCAAGCATGCCGACGAGCGAGACATCACCTCCATTGTCGCGCTGAACAACCTGTTCGCGCCCGATGGTCTGACCCTCATGCGCAGCCTCGACTTCGTCACCGCCCACCTGCAGGACTATCAGGTGGTGCGCGATAGCGACGGTGCGGTGCTCGGGTGCGTGGCCCTCGATGAATATTCGCCGTCTCTTGTCGAACTGGTCTCGCTGGCCGTCGCGCCGTCGGCCCAGGGACGTGGCATTGGGCGACGATTGATCCTTGCCGCCGAAGAGCTCGCCCGCCAGCGCGGGTACCCTGAGGTCTTTGCCGTGTCACTGGCCGACCAACTGTTTCTGAGCGCCGGATTCCGCGAGTCGAGCATTGTGGTGTATCCCGAAAAGATCGCCCGCTACACAAAAATCTCGCGGTCGGAATTGTCGATCGGTCGCAAGTTCTGCTTCGCAAGGGCACTCGCGGCATAGGGACACGGTTGGCGGACACCTTACCGGGCCCTGTCGGCTGACCAGCCACCGGGACCGATTGCACTGGCCACGACGACGAGTGTCAGCCACCTTAGAGCGATGCAATTCATCGACCCCCGATTGCCCAAGCGGATCGACCGCTGGCGCAGCCCTGCGCTGGGTCTCGAAATGCCCGTTGTCACGTACGGGCACGCCGGGCAGCCTCTGCTGTTGTTTCCCACCGCCGCCGCCGATTTCCTGGAGAACGAACGATTTTTCCTGGTGAAAGCGGTTGAACCACTGATCGCCGCCGGTCGCCTGCGGCTGTTCAGTATTGACAGCATCAACCGGCTGGCCTGGATGGATCGTGCCATGCCCGTGCGCGAGCAGGGACGACGCCAGACGTTGTATTCGCGCTACGTGGAAGAGGAAGTGGTGCCGTTCATTCGGCATATCGTTGGGGATGGCGGCGCGCGTGCGCTGACCACCGGTGCGAGCTTCGGTTGCTTCCATGCGGCCAACGCGTTTTTCCGGCGTCCCGATCTGTTTGGCGGCGTGATCGGCATGAGCGGCTTTTACGACCTGTCGCCCAGTTATCTCAAGGGCTATTCCGACGACAACTGCTACTTCAACAACCCCCAGTGGTATGTCGCGAATACGGAGGGCGGCGTGCTTGATGCGCTGCGCCACCACAGTCGTATCGTGCTGGTGGCGGGTCAGGGAGCGTACGAGGCGCCCGATGCGACCCGCACATTTCACGACGTGCTCGACCAGAAAGGCATTCCCCACATTTTCGATCTGTGGGGTTACGACGTAAATCATGATTGGCCGTGGTGGCGCAAGATGCTGCCGCACTATCTCGAACGAGTGGGAGTCTGATGCGACGCACGACACGCCTGCCGACAGTGTTCGCGGCCTGCCTCGCGATGGTCATGGTGCTGTCAACCACAATCATCAACGCGCAGTCGCCGAAGTCTTCGGCCGGACAGCCGCTCCGCAACGCGGATTTTGCCACACGCCTCGCGCATGTGAAGCAGCTGCTCAAAACCACGCCGCTGGTCGATTCGCACAACGACCTGCCGTGGGCTATGCGCGAATTCGCCAACGCGCCGCTGGACGTGGAGGCGTACGATCTGAACAAAACCACGAAAGGCATGACCGATATCAAACGTCTGCGACAGGGTATGGTGGGCGGTCAATTCTGGTCCGTGTACATCCCCGGCGACATCCGTGACTCGGGATACGCGCGCGTGCAACTCGAGCAAATCGATATCGCGCGTCGGGTCATTGCGCGCTATCCCAAAGACCTGCAGTGGTCTCTTACCGCAGCTGATGTGCGGGCGGCGCAGAAGGCGGGAAAGATTGGCTCGTTATTGGGGATGGAGGGTGGTCACGCGATCGAGAACTCGCTGGGTGCGTTGCGCGCGTACTACGATCTGGGCGCGCGCTACATGACACTCACGCACAACGTCACCCTCGATTGGGCCGACGCCGCCAACGACGTGCCCAAACACAACGGGCTTACGAACTTCGGCAAGGAAGTCGTGCGCGAAATGAATCGCCTTGGCATGCTGGTTGATCTGTCACACGTGTCGCCGGCCGTGATGAGCAATGCGCTCGACGTGACCGAGTCGCCGGTGATCTTCTCACATTCGGCAGCGCGCGGACTCACCGACGTTCCCCGCAACGTGCCAGACTCCATTCTCACGCGCTTGTCAAAAAACGGCGGTGTGGTGATGATGACCTTCGTACCGGGCTTCACATCGCAGGCAGTGGCCGACTACGAGAAGCGTGTAACGACGATGCGCGATTCCATCGCCAGGGCCAACCCGGGCAACAACGACGCGCAGTTCAAGGCCGTGGCCGCGTGGCGTGAATCGCATCCGTCGCCGAAATCGACGATCGCCAACGTGGCGGATCACATGGATCACATCAAGCAATTGGCTGGTGCACCACACATCGGTATCGGCGGTGACTACGACGGCATCACGGAAACAGTAGTGGGCCTGGAAGACGTGTCCAAATATCCCGACCTGCTGGCCGAGTTGGTGAAACGCGGCTGGACCGACGCCGAGCTGCGTGGGGTAGCGGGCGAGAATATCCTGCGCGCCTTGTCGCGCGCCGAGGTTGTCTCGGCACGACTCCGCAAGCAACGGCCAGCGAGTACGAAAACTATTCAACAGTTGGATCGTACCTTGCGACCGTAACTGCACACGCCATCTACCGCAGAGTGCGCAGGGAACGCAGGGGACTGCGTCGAACTCCCCCTGCGTCCCCTTCGCACTCTGCGGTAAGAATTTTCTATCGTTCTGCGCACGTGATGTCCGTGCACTCCACCGAGAACCAACATGACTCTCGCTCGTCGCGATTTCCTGAAGTCCGCTGCCGTTATGGGCGGCGCACTCGGCCTCGGCCTGCCAACATTGGCGCACGGCTTCTCGTCAGATGGTCTGCGCGTCTACCGCCCGGAAACCGGCGACGCGCAACCCAAGCCCATGCGCATCCTGATTCTGGGCGGCACCGGATTCATCGGCCCGTACCAGGTGCAGTACGCGATTGATCGCAAGCACAAGGTCACGCTGTTCAATCGCGGCAAAACCAATGCGACGCTGTTTCCCAAAGTCCCGCGATTGATTGGTGATCGCAATCTGCCCGACGGGCACGATGCCCTGAAGAAAGGCACGTGGGACGTCGTGATCGACAACCCGACAGCCAATCCCAAATGGGTGCGGGGCGCCGGTGAAGCGCTCAAGGGGCGAGCCGGCCAGTACATCTTCGTGTCCACCATCTCGGTGTTCTCGGACAACTCCAAACCGGTCGATGAGAACGGACCGCTCAACGTACCCAGCGACATCGACGCCGCGTTCAACGCACAGACGTACGGCAGCAACAAGGTGCGCAGCGAAATGGAGGCGAAAACCCAATTCGGCGATAATGTCACCATCGTGCGCCCGGGGCTCATCGTTGGACCGGGCGACCTGAGTGATCGTTTTTCGTACTGGCCGGTGCGCATCGACAAAGGCGGCGAAATTCTCGCTCCAGGCACACCGAACGATCCGGTTCAGTATGTCGACGCGCTGGATCTGTGCCAGTGGATTGTGCGGCTGGCGGAGTCACACACGCTGGGCACCTTCAACGCCACAGGTCCCAAAACGCCCACCACCATCGCCGAGATGCTGTACGGGATCAAGGCGGTGACCACCAGCGACGCCCGGTTTACATGGGTTCCAGCCGACTTTCTGCAAGAGAAGCAGGTGCGGGCGTGGAGCGACATGCCAGTGTGGGTGCCACCAGCCGGGCGAACCGCGGGTTTTGCACGCGTGATCTGTCAGAAGGCGTACGATGCCGGGCTCACGTTCCGTCCCCTCGCAGATACTGCGAAAGACACACTCACCTGGTACCATGGGCGCCCCGCCGCTGAACAAGAGAAGGCGCGCGCCGGGCTCGCGGCAGATAAAGAGAAGACAGTGCTGGCCGAGTGGCACGTGAAGTCGGGCACGAAGTGAGCGACACCAAGGCGGCGACCACGTCGCAGCCCAGGACGTTGCGCATCCTCGTGTTGGGCGGCACGGGTTACATCGGTCCACACCTTGTGGAGCATGCCCTGTCGCGTGGCCATACGCTCACGTTGTTCAATCGCGGACAAACCAAGCCGGGGTTGTTTCCAAAGGTGGAGAAGCTGATCGGCGATCGCGATCAGCCGGCGGGGCATGCAGCACTGAAGGGCAGAACGTGGGACGTGGTATACGACCTGCCCACCGGAAAACCACAGTGGATCGTTGACGCCGCTGCAGTGCTGAAAGGCAACGTGGGTCAGTACGTGTTTGTCTCCAGCACGGCGGCGTACCGGGACTTCACTGCATCGTATCCCACTGAGGAATTTCCCACGCAGGACCCGGCGCCTATTGAAGGACCCAACGCGGCGAGCGCGGCGTACGGGCCACGCAAGGTGCGCTGTGAGATGCTGGTGCGCGAAGCGTACACAACGGCTACCATTGTGCGACCGGGATTGATTGTCGGACCCGGCGACCTTACCGATCGCTTCACATACTGGCCCGTGCGCATTGAGCGGGGCGGCGAGATTCTCGCACCGGGCACGCTGGGCGATCCGGCACAGTGGATTGATGTGCGCGATCTTACCGAGTGGATGGTGCGCCTGAGTGAGAACGGCACAGGTGGCACGTTCAACGCGGTGGGTCCGCGCACGGTGTGCGGCATTGGTGAGCTGTTGTATGGCATCAAGGCCTGCTACAGCAACAACGCGCACTTCACGTGGGTGCCGCAGGAGTTTCTCACTCAACAAAAGGTGCGCTCATGGGGCGACATGCCGGTGTGGTCGTACCCCGGCGCCAGCACCGTCGCGTTCTGCACGAGTGTGATCGAGAAGGCCAGAGCCGCAGGACTGACGTTTCGCACACTCGAGAATACTGTGCGTGCCGCCATGGTATGGTATCACGCCCGTCCGGCCGCCGAGCAGGAAAAGCTGCGCGCCGGCCTGTCACCGGAGCGTGAGCGCGAGGTGCTGGCGTTGTGGCACGCCCAACAGAGTGGGAGCCGGTGATCCGACGGACCGTAGCACGGTTGGTCACGGTGGAAGAAGGCGAGTGGCGGGCCACGCTGCTCGCCTTCACCTTCTTTTTCTTCCTGCTCTCGTCGTATTTCATTCTGCGCAGTATCCGCGACGCGGTGGGCGTGGCGGCCGGCACTGCGAATCTGCCCTGGTTGTTTAGCGGGACGTTGATTGCGACGCTGCTCGTGAACCCGGCGTTCGCGTCACTCGTGTCGCGACTTCCTGTGCGGCGCTTCATTCCGATTGTGTATCGCGTGTTCGCCACGCTGCTCATCGCGTTCGCCGCTGCGGTCTATTTCGCCAGACCTGCCCAGGAACGATTTCTCGGTCCGGCATTCTGGATATTCATCAGTGTGTTCAGCCTGTTCGTCCCCTCGGTGTTCTGGGGTTTCATGGCGGACACATTCTTCAGTGACCAGGGCAAGCGACTGTACGGATTCATTGGTGTGGGAGGCTCGCTGGGCGGCCTGTTCGGTTCTTCCATAACGTCACTGCTCGCCAAACGGGTTGGCACCCCCGTGCTGATGCTGATGTCGGTCGTGCTGCTCGAGTGCGCGGTCCAACTGGTTCGGCGGTTTCCCCCGAGTTTCCGTGCCGAAACGCGCGAGCGCGAAACGGCCAGCCGATCGCTTGGCGGCACGTCGCTGGCCGGCATCACGCATGTGCTCCGATCGCCGTATCTGTTGGGGATCTGTCTCTTCATGTTGTTGTTCACCATCGGCACGACGGTGCTGTATTTCCAGCAGGCCGAGATCGTTGGCGCACGGTACGCCGATCGGGAATCGCGCACCGCGTTTCTGGCGCGCATCGATTTTTACGTTCAGCTGATCACAATATTGGCGCAGTTGTTCATCTCGGGACGCGTGATCAAGTGGCTTGGAGTCGGCATGACATTGGCGATCCTGCCAATCATCAGCGTGATCGGCTTTGGCGCGCTCAGCGTGTCCGCATCGCTCTCCCTGTTTGTGGCGTTCACGGTGCTGCGTCGCGCGGGCAACTATGCGTTTGCCAATCCCGGGCGCGAAGTGTTGTTCTCGGTGATCCCGCCAGAGGACAAGTACAAGGCGAAGAATTTCATCGACACGTTCGCGTATCGCAGCGGAGACCAGATTGGGGCGTGGAGTTACCGGCTGTTGTCTGGCG
>JANMRE010000185.1:0-3129 GCA_031370885.1 Gemmatimonadaceae bacterium | reverse complement strand
GATATCGTACCTTCGTCCGATATCAGTTATCGGCGCGTTCCACGGCAAACCGCGACACCGGCGACCCGATGAACTGCGCTACCAGTTAATAACTACGCGATGCCGGATACCGGATGGATGACGCGATGTCCAACGGAGTGGAAGTACCATAAGGCAATGCCAAAGGGTCGGGAGCAAGGGTGACGTGTTGCGGCGTGTGTTTCCGGCACCGGTTGACCCCGGACAGCGCGCGGGTAAAATTGCTGTCTTGCCCCAACGTCACAGACGTTGCGGCTTGGAGGGGTGGCCGAGAGGCTGAAGGCACCGGTTTGCTAAACCGGCATAGGGGGCAACCTCTATCGCGGGTTCGAATCCCGCCCTCTCCGCTCCGCGGGTTCGCTGCTCCGCAGCGGGCCCGCGTTCTTGTTGGTCGCAGTTTTTTCTTCCGTTCGGCTTGCCGACCTCTGGGTCCGGTTTCGATATGTCGTCAGACGTTGTTCGCCCGCGCGTGCGATTCGCACCGTCGCCCACGGGGTTTCTGCATGTAGGTGGCGCGCGGACCGCGCTGTTCAACTGGCTGTACGCCCGTAAATACAACGGCGTGTTCCTGCTTCGCGTGGAGGACACCGACCGCGCGCGCAGCACTGACGACAGCACCCGGGCCATTTTCGAGGGGCTGGAGTGGCTGGGTCTCACTTGGGATGAAGCGGTCGTCTACCAGGGCGCCAATGTCGCGCGACACTACGCCGACGCGCATCGCATGCTTGAGACCGGCGCCGCGTATCGCGACTTCACACCCCCCGCCGAGATCGATCGACTCCGCGTGGAGGCGGAGGCGCGCGGTGACGCCTTCAAATTTGACCGAAGCACCGCCGTGTTGAGCGATGCGGAGACGGAAAGCAGACTGGCGCGCGGCGAGCCCTACGCCATCCGATTCAAGGTGCCAGAAGGGGTGACCGAGTGGGACGATTTGGTGCACGGGCGCATCGCCTTCCCCAATAAGGACATCGAAGATTTCATCATCCTCCGTTCCGACGGCACGCCGGTGTACAATCTGGCCGTCGTGTCCGACGACCTCGACATGCGCATCACGCTGGTGATGCGCGGCGACGATCACATTTCGAACACGCCGAAACAGATTCTGCTCTATCGCGCGTTGGGTGCCGATGTACCGCAGTTCGCGCACGTGCCGATGATTCTTGGTGCCGACGGGAAGAAGTTGTCCAAACGTCACGGTGCGACCGCCGTTGGTGACTATCGGCATCAGGGCCTGCTGCCCGGCGCGATGCTCAACTTCCTGTCGTTGCTGGGCTGGTCAACCGGTGATGACATCGAAGTGATGACGCTCGCGCAATTGATCGAAAAGTTCGACACGCGCGGGCTGCAGAAGAAAGCAGCGATTTTCGACACCAGGAAGCTGGAGTGGATGAATGGTCAGCATCTGGCGCTCATTGCGCTTGATGACCTGGCACCCCTTGTTGCGCCGGCACTGGTAAAGGCCGGCTACACAACCCGCGAGGCGCTCGATGCACGACGCGTGTGGTATCACGGCCTGCTGGATCTCCTCCGTGTACGTTCCCGCATTATCGACGACATCGTTCGCCAGGCTGCGCCGTATTTCCAGGATGCCGTGGAATACGATCCGGAGGCGGTGACCAAGCAGTGGCGCGATGCCAAGTCCGCAGCGGAAATCCTGTCTGCGGCGCGCGAGCGACTGGCGGAATTACCGGTGTGGGAGCCCGGTGCCATGGAAGAGGCGTTGCGCACGCTCGCCGAGGAACTGGGTATTTCGGGCGGAAAGATTTTCCAGCCACTGCGTGTGGCCCTGGTGGGTCTTACCGTGAGCCCGGGAATTTTCGATGTGCTGCGATACATCGGACGCGACCGATCGCTGGCGCGTCTCGACTCGGCGGTGCACTACCTCAAAACGGATATCTCGGCGTAGGACTGCGCGGCGCGGGACACGTCAGGCGGCGTCGATTTACCTGTTGTCCTTCGGCGGCTGCGTTACCGGGGCCGTTGGCGCGATCGACGCGCTGGGCGCCTTGAGTCGATCGCGTCGTTCCCGCTCGCGACGATCGCGCAATTCCGTGGCGAGCTTTCGGAAATCCAAATCGCCCAGTGTGCGATCGGAAATTCGCAGAATGTCGGCGCGCGACTGTGACAGTCGCTTCTCGCGCTCAATACTGGTGTAGTTGCCCGACATCCCGGCCTGAGCGTTGAGCGGCAACAGCGACAACAGCGCATTCGGGATGACAACCTTGCCAAGTCGAATACCGGCGTTGTCCCAACCCCATTTGTTGCCGTTCTTGTCCTTCGTGGTCCAATCGCCCGGTGCCCGGTCGTACTTGCCTTGGGCGCGGGCCAACGAATCCACTGAATCGCGCGCTGAGGTAATCGCGAAGCCAATGATGCTGTCCAGCCGTTCAACGCCATTGCGACCGGGCGCCACGCCATTCCCAACGGGACCCTGCCACACACGTTTGTCGCCGTATGCGGGCTTGATGCCCTTGAGGTTGGGATCGATCTCGCCAACACCGTTACCGGTTCCGTCAGAGACACGCCCACTGCCGGTGTCCGCACGCGCTGCGACCGCTGGCGCGCTTGGAGCACTGGCCGGCACGCCGACAACGGGGCTGGTGGGCGCGACCAGTTCGGTGCGTGGCCGAGTGACCTTCACCGTTGGCGGTGAGGGTGTGGGTTTGACCGGCGGGGGCGGGGTAACGATGAAGGCCACCCGTTCTTGTTTTTCCGCGGCTTTTCCAAACTTAAGAAAGGACGGCAGTCCGTGACCGAGTGTGAGCCATTGGGCCAGTAATACGGCTACGGCCACGTGGACCAGCACCGACACCGCCAGCGCTCTGGGCGACCGCTTGCGGCGCTCCGATCCGCCCTGTCGCGCCCGCTGGCTGATTGCACTCCGTCTCGACGCACCCTTGGGTGCATCGCTCGGTTCGCGCGGCGGCGAATCTGAGGCGGCGGACGGCTGAGTCATGGCGGCGGATTATACCCCGTTGAAGCGCTCACGTGCCTGCAATAACGGGATTCGACACGCGACTGAGCAACCCCGACGGGCCTAAGAGTTCGACCGTCACCACATCGCCCGGCGCCATGCGTTTGGTTCCAGCGGGCGTGCCGGTGGCAACGACG
>JANMRE010000173.1:0-5893 GCA_031370885.1 Gemmatimonadaceae bacterium | reverse complement strand
GGTTGGCAGGAAGAGAAGCTTACCAGCGAAGCCGATGCCACCAGCTACAACAACTACTACGAGTTCGGGACCAGCAAGGACGATCCGCAGGAGATGGCCAAGGGCTTCAAACCGAAGCCGTGGACCATCGAAGTGACGGGGTTGGTGGCGAAGTCGAAGTCGTTCGGGTTCGACGATCTCTTCCGGGGGCTGCCGGTGCAGGATCGCATCTATCGGCATCGATGCGTCGAGGCGTGGTCCATGGTGATCCCGTGGCAGGGCAGACCACTGCGGGACGTGATTGCGCGCTGCGAACCGTTGCCGAGCGCGAAATTCGTGGAGTTCACCGCGCTGTACGATCCGCGCCGCATGCCCGGTCAGGCATTTCCGGCGCTGCCGTGGCCGTACAAGGACGCGCTTCGCATGGACGAGGCGATGCACCCGCTGGCGATACTGGCTACCGGCATGTACGGAAAGCCGCTTCCCAATCAGAATGGGGCGCCGGTGAAACTCGTGGTGCCGTGGAAGTATGGATTCAAAGGTGTCAAAGCCATCGTGAAGATTCGGTTCACGGACAAGATGCCGAATACCACCTGGAACGATGTCAATCCAGGTGAGTACGGCTTCTACGCGAATGTGAACCCCACCGTGGATCACCCGCGATGGAGTCAGGCGAAAGAACGCCGTATCGGCCAGTTCCTCAAGATTCCGACTCTGCCGTTCAACGGCTATGCCGACCAGGTTGCGTCGCTTTACACTGGCCTGGACCTGCGCAAGAACTATTGATGGTCCGTCGCTGGATTCGACCGGCGCTTTGGGTGCTGGTGGTGGCACCCATCGCGTGGATGGTGGCGCGTGGCGTGATGGGGGATTTGGGGGCCAATCCCATCGAACGGCTGGAAGATGAAACGGGTCGATGGACCCTGCGACTGCTGGCCGGATCGCTGGCAGTATCGCCGCTGGTGTCGCTCACGCGGTGGGGGTGGCTGATCCGGGAGCGGCGCTTTCTGGGACTTGCCGCGTTTGCCTACGCCGTATTGCACCTGAATGTGTACATCGGGCTCGACAACTTTTTTGATGTCAACGACATCGTGAAAGACGTGCTCAAGCACTTGTACGTCACCGTCGGGATGACGGCCTTTCTGCTGTTGGTGCCATTGGCGATCACCTCCACCAAGGGATGGATCCGGCGACTGGGCGGAAAGCGGTGGAACCGTCTGCATCGGCTCGTCTATGTTGCGGCAACGGCGGGATGTATTCATTTCCTGTGGGCCGTAAAGAAGGACAAGACAGAGCCCATCCTGTATGCGACGGTCTTCGTCGGCTTGTTTGCCCTCCGATTCGTCCGCCGTCGGGCACCGGCCCGCTCGCGAGCCGAAGTCGAGCCAGCGACGTGACGGCACCGGCCTCCGACGCGTCACTGTAGGGTCGGTTGACCGTCCTCTGGTGCCAAATAATTGGCGCCGAACGTATGTCGTGCCCCTCGCGCAGGTGTCGGCAGCGTCCGCTCGCGTCCCATAAACCCACTGATGTCCGCTCCCGCCGACGTGTCCTTGCGTGGATCGGAAGAACAGCCACCGCGCGCGCGCACCGGTAGCGATGTTCTGCCGTATGTGGCGGCGCTGACAGGCTTCGCGGTGCTCCTTGACGCGTGGCCGGCGCAGGCGCCGCTCACGGTGGGCGCGCTGGTGGTGGGCACTTTGACACTCGCGATCCTGGCCTTTGCGCGTCTGCTCGCGGCGGCTCGCGGTTCGGTTCGCGAGGAGAGCGAGGCGACGGCAAAAAACCTCGAGGCGCGGTTTCTGGCGCTGGCGCAGCACTCCAGCGATGTCATTACGATCCTCGACGAGCGCGGAATCGTGACGTTCGTGAGTCCCGCTGTCGCGACCGTGCTGGGATACGAACCGTCGCGGCTGGTGGGAACGCGGCTCACAAGCCTCCTCCATGCGGATGACGTCGAGACCGCCGAGCTGTTCTTAGCCGAAATCTCGCAGTCACCCGAACCGCCTGCGACGAGTTCCCGCCCCGTGCATCAGAGCGAGTGGCGAATCGCCCATGCCAATGGCGATTGGATACCGGTGGTCACTGTCGGCACCAACCGACTGCTTGATCCGATGGTTCGGGGACTGGTGTTGAATACGCGCGATGTCACCGAAGAGAACGCGCTCAAGCAGCAGTACCGGCACCAGTCATTCAGCGATCCGCTCACCGATCTCGCCAACCGGTCTCTGTTCCTGTATCAGGTAGGGCACGCCTTGACCCGGGCCGTTCGGCTCCAACAGCCGGTGAGCGTGATCGTGCTCGATCTCGACAACTTCAAGACGGTCAACGACTCGCTGGGGCACGCCGTTGGCGATCAATTGATTATCGAAGCGTCGCGTCGACTGGCGCGATGCGTGCGCGACAGTGATCTCGTCGCTCGATTGGGCGGTGACGAGTTCGCGATCCTCATGGAAGACTCCACCCGGGTGGACGATGCGAACGTCGTGGCCGATCGGATCGCGTTGGCGCTCGCGAAACCGTTCACGTTGAACGGGAAGGACGTATTCGTGAGTGCCAGTATAGGCATTGCGGGGACGACCGGGGGAGAAAGCGCCGACGAGCTGGTCCGCAATGCGGATGTCGCGATGTACGTGGCAAAGACGCGAGGGAAGGGCGAGCGCGTATTCTTCGAGCCGGCGATGCATGCGGCGGCCCTCGAGCGCCTGGTGGTCGAAGCCGACCTGCGGACAGCCATCGAACGCGAGGAATTCCTGTTGCACTTTCAACCGATCGTGCAGCTCGATTCGGGCGAGATCGTCGGCGCGGAAGCGCTGGTCCGCTGGGCGTGTCGCAATCGAGGGATCGTGCCTCCCAGTCTGTTCATTCCGATTGCCGAGGAAACCGGACTGATCGTGTTGATCGGTCGCTGGGTCCTGCGACGTGCCTGCCAGACGGCACGGGAGTGGGAAGAGGAGCGGGGAAAGCCCATGCGGATCTCAGTCAACCTTTCGAGTCGCCAGCTGCGGGAACCCGGAATCGTGGACGACGTGCGCGATGCGCTGAGGGACTCGGGGCTCGACCCGCAGTATCTGGTGCTCGAGCTCACAGAAAGCATGTTGATGCACGACACCGATTTGTCCGTCGCGCGTCTGACCGCGTTGAAGCAGCTTGGCGTGTCGCTGGCTATCGATGATTTCGGGACCGGTTATTCTTCCCTGAGCTACCTGCAACGATATCCGATTGACATTCTGAAGATCGACAGGTCGTTCGTGGAAGTCATCGACCAAAGAGGCGACGGTCCGGTGCTGGCCAGTGCAATTGTGGCGCTCGCAGACTCGCTGCGGATGAGTACCGTGGCGGAGGGGATCGAAACGGAGGCGCAGCGCGCCGCGCTTCGACAGCTCGGCTGCGAGTTGGGGCAGGGCTATCTGTTCGCTCCGCCGCTCGATGCGGCGGCGTTCTATCGCCTCTTGCTGGCTCGTGGCGCGCGGTCGTGTCCGCCCCTGCGATGGCATCGGAAGTTGGGTGCCGCCGCCTAACGTTCGGCACACCGCCGTTGCGTCGTTTGATGCCTTCGCCATTGCCGCCCCAGGCGTAGCACCGCTGCTGGCCGAGGAGCTGAGCGGACTCGCGGTCGCAATCGGCGAGGTGAGTCCGGCCGGTGTCGCGTTTCGGGCGTCGCTGGACAATCTGCTGCACGTGAATCTGTGGTCGCGTCTCGCCACGCGCGTGCTGGTGCGTCTGGCCGTGTTCACGGCGCGTGATTTCGCAACGCTCGAGAAGCAGTCGGCGCGCATACCCTGGTCGACATGCATCGCACCCGGCGCGCGTATACGATTCCGCGTCACCTGCCGGAAGTCACGTCTGTACCACTCGGATGCCGTGGCCGAACGCGTTGGCCGCAGCGTCATGAGGACGGTAAAGAGCGTCACCGTACTGGCCCGGGCGCGTGACGAGGAGCAACCGGACGGGCAGGCGGAAGATCAGCCGCATATCACGCTGGATGATTCGGAGCCAACACAATTGATCGTTGTGCGACTCGAGCACGACACGTGCACGATCAGTCTGGACACATCGGGCGACCTGCTGCATCGGCGCGGCTGGCGGCAAGCGGTTGCGAAGGCGCCGTTACGGGAAACGCTGGCGGCGGCCATGCTCACCGCGTGTCGGTGGCAGGGTGACATGCCGCTGGTTGATCCGTTCTGCGGGTCGGGCACTATTGGCATTGAGGGTGCCTTGCGGGCGCGTGCCATGGCACCAGGACTCGCTCGTCGATTCGCTCTCGAGCGTTGGCCGGGCGTCGACCCGGCGTGGGTGACCACGCACCGTGACACCGCGCGGTCCCTCGGGCGACCGTCGGCGGGTGTGCCGATCCTCATGAGCGATCGAGATGCTGGTGCTTGCGACGCGGCGCGCGCCAACGCCGAACGGGCAGGTGTGTCGGCTGATATCGAGATCGAGCACCGTCCGCTCTCGGCGGTGGATCTTGCTGCGCTCGGCGGCCGCGGTCTGGTGCTGACCAATCCTCCGTATGGCCTGCGGGTGAGTGAAGGATCCGACTTGCGATCGCTCTACGCGCGATTGGGTGACATTGTGCGCGGCGGCGGCCGGGATTGGCGCCTTGGCATGCTTATCCCCGATCGCCGACTGGCTGCGCCGACGCGCCTCAAGTTCGAGTCCATGCTACGGACGTCGAACGGGGGGATCGCTGTGGACATAGTAGCGAGTAGGAAGTAGGAAGTAGGAAGTACGATTCACTGAGTACTTGGTACTGAACAGAGTACTGGGTACTGAATGGAGTAGGGAGTACGTGAGGGATGAATCAAACGAGGAGATTGTTGATCACTTCCATAGCTTGGGAGAGGCGAGCGGCCCAGTTGCCGGGAATGCGAGTGAATGGCGCGTTCAGACGCGATAGTGTGAGTTCGAACAGCGCTTGCAGTTCGGCGCGTCGGTCGCCGCGATCGCGAATGCCGTCGGGGACCCACGGCGTATCGATGTCGAGCAGCAAATAGTGCGTTGGGCGACGGGCAACGGCTGCATCTTCGATAAACTGGGGGCAGCGTCCGAAGTAATGATGGCAGTACACAACCGTGCTTACGAGGTCGGTATCGTGAATTAACAGGGTGTCTCCCTGTTCCCGGGCGCGGGCCAGATATTCGTCTTCGAGTGCCATCTGCCCCTTGGCAATAGGGCCGTGATCGCGGAAGTCCAACGGCGCGCCCTTGGCGATTGCGTAGTCACGCACAAACTCCGGCACGACCGGTGCGCCAAAGTGAGCGCCGAGTTGACCGGCGAGCGTGGTTTTGCCAACGGACTCGGAGCCCGTCAGGACGATGCGCGTAACGGGAGTCGATTCGTTCGATTGGCGGATCGATGCCATTGCACCAGACCAATGATGGCGAGGATAAGGAACGCCGTGTACAGCGCGGCGGTCAGCCGCAATCCACGAAGAATGAACAAGGGAACATATACGACGTCGACGGCGATCCAGAGCAGCCAGTTTTCGAGCAGCTTTCGCGTCATCATCCATTGCGCAATGAGACTCACCGCCACGAGGGCAGCGTCAAGCCGCGGCAGCGCGACACCGGGAATGCGCGACGTGATGGTGTACAGCACGAACCAGATACCGATGCACAGTGCGGTCAGGAACCACAGAAGTCGAACGGAGGCGCGAGTGACCACCACCGGTGCGCGTGATGCGTCACCGCGCGCCCAGTGCCACCAGCCATAGAACGAAAGCGTGAAGTAGACAACCTGCAGGCCGGTATCTGAGTAGAGACCCGTCTGCGCAAACACCACGATGTAAAAGCCGGCGTTGAGCACGCCGAGTGGCCAGCTCCAGATGTTTTCGCGCGTGACCAGACAGACGTTGAGTACGCCGGTAATGAATCCGAACAGCTCGGCGCAGGAACTGCCGTGCGCGATGAGC
>JANMRE010000133.1:0-3430 GCA_031370885.1 Gemmatimonadaceae bacterium | reverse complement strand
CGGTATTTCCGTGCAGCAGCAGAACGGCAAGCTCACCGACGATGATGGCAACGTGTACTGGGATTTCTCGCAGCGTGCGCGATGGACGTCCGAAGACGCGGTGGCGCGCTCCAAGGCCGTCGTTGCCATTACGGCCACCACGGCCACCAATAATTCGTTGGCGCAAGCGCTCGTGTGGGCGGGGTATGCCAACCGACAGCTGGGGGAGAACTTCTGCGAAGGGGTGATCAACGGGGGGGCCAACGGTACGCACGTGGTGTATTTCGAGCGGGCGGAGGCCAACTTCACCGAGGCCATCACGGTCGCAACAACATCGAATAACACCACGCTCGTACAAGCGGCTACCGCGGGTCGCGCCTCGGTGCGGTTGCTGCGGAACAATCCAACCGGTGCGTTGGCTGATGCGGCGGGAATCGCCAACACCATGGTATATCGGATGCCGTACTACCAGAATGAACTGGATCAGTACAACCGGTTGTTCTGGGCCAGTGCCAACCAGCCGTATCGCGCCCACACCGTGTGGAATACGGTCACGGAGAACTATCGCAAGACCACACGTGATCCGCGCGTGCCGTTCGACAGCAGCCTCACCATTCTGGTTGGCGATGCGGCGGTTGGGACGCTGGGCCGGGTGCGGTGGTACTTCCAAACCAAGTATCCGACGTTGACGTCGGGCATCAACCTGGCCTCCGGTTGGGAGATGCGACTGATCGAGGCCGAAGCCAAGCTTATCGCCAACGACGTGACCGGCGCGCTCGCATCGATCAATGGTCGGCGCACGGCGCTTGCTCTCGCTCCGGTAACCGCCGCGAACGCCACGGAGGCGTGGGCGGCCCTCAAGCGCGAACGCGGCATCGAACTGTGGCTCGAAGGGCGTCGACTGGGTGATCTGCGGCGGTGGGCATCGCTCAGCCGACCCGGCGCGCTTGATCCGAAAGAAGAGATTCCCGGACGCGATCTGTGCTTTGCCACGCCTCTGTCGGAAAAGCAAACCAATACCAACTACAAGCCCTGACGGTTGGCAAGACCATGAGAGTTACCGCCGTCGCGCTGCTGACGCTGTCGCTCGCCGCGCGAGCGACGGCGCAGTCTGCTGCCAGGCCGGTGTTTCTCGATGAATTGACATGGACCGAGGTGCGTGATTTGCAGCGTGCCGGCACCTCCACCATCATTATTGGAACGGCCGGTCAGGAACAGAAGGGTCCACACATGGTGACCGGTGAGCACAAGTATGTGCTGCAACACACCACGGAGCGCATTGCCAGAATCCTTGGTGATGCGCTCGTGGCGCCCATTATCACCTATGTGCCCGAAGGTAGTTGGGAAGCGCCGCTGCGTGGCCACATGGCCAAGGCCGGTTCCATTACGCTTCCGGAAGATCGATTCATTGAACTGTTGGTGCACGCCGGCAAGAGCCTGCGGGCCGGGGGGTTCAAGACCGTGATTCTGATTGGCGATTCGGGCGGCAATCAATCAGGGATGAAAGCCGCGGCTGACCAGTTGAATGTGGCGTTCAAGGACGCCGGAGGACGCGCGCTGTTCATTGGTGACTACTACACAAAATCCACGACCGACATTCGTGCATACCTGGGCGGGCTTGGGTATGCGATGGAATCGATCGGCAGTCACGCGGGAATGGTGGATACCTCCGAGCTGCTGTTTGTGAATCCCTCGCTGGTGCGCCGTGATCGTCTCGCACCCAGTGGTGGATCGGCCGACAGTGGTGTGAATGGAGATCCCACCAAGGCAACGGCCGAACTGGGGAAGGCACTGGTACAAATCAAGATCGATAACGCGGTGGCGCAGATTCGTGCCGGCCGTGCTGCGGGAGGACGCAACTGATGCGTGCACTGTTCACAACAACCGTCGTGGTGCTTGCCGTTGCCGCACCGTTTGGTGCGACCCTGCCCGCGCAGGATCGTCCGAATCTGCTGGGTCCGCCGTATCTCGAGGCCATGACGTGGACCGAGATTCGCGATGCCATTGCCGGCGGGAAGAAGGCCGTGATCATTCCCACCGGCGGCACCGAACAGAACGGTCCGCACATGGTGTTGGGAAAGCACAACTACATCGTGACGTTTGCGGCAGGTCAGTTGGCCAATAAACTGGGCAATGCACTGGTTGCTCCCACCGTGCAGTACGTGCCGGAGGGTGACTACACTCGCGCAGGTTTTGGTGACAAACCCGGTGTGATCTCGCTGCCATCACCCAGCTACGACAGGCTTCTCGATGCCGCGGTGCGATCGCTTCGGGTACATGGATTCACCGACATCCTGCTTATTGGCGACAGCGGAGGCAATCAAGCGGGCTTAACGAGCGTTGCGAACACGCTCAACGCCGAGTGGGCGGGCACCGGTGTTCGCGTGTATGCGCTGGTGGATTACTACCAGAAGGGTCGGATCGCGATTCGCGACTACCTGCAAAAAACATTTGGCTGGGATGCGGCGACGGTGGGTTCGCATGCCGGCACCAGCGACACGTCGCAGCTGTTGTACGTATTCGGCGACGGGATTCGACTTGACCGGTTGCTGCCCGGTGGTGGCGGACCCGACTCGGGTGTGAGTGGCGATCCCACCAAGGCCACGGCAGCGATTGGCAAGATTGCGGTTGATCAGAAGGTCAACTTTGCCCTCGAGCAGTACCGAATGCTCAAGGGCGTGCCGTAGTAAGCGCTGTCAGCAGGAGATGCACTTGTGGTTGTTCTTCGAGCCCAACTCTTCGAGCAGCTTGACCGTCTCGAGGAATGGCGAGATGCGCTGCACCGGTCCGTTGGCCATGTCGGCCGTGGTCTGTCCGTTGCGCGCCACGGCCTTCACATCGGCGCCCCTGGATACCAGATATTTGATCATCTCGTTGTCGCCGCGACCCGCCGCATGATGCAGCGGCGTGTAGCCGCCATAGTCGCGCGCGTTCACGTCGGCATGCAATTCTTCCAGGAGGAATTTCACGGTCGGTATCCAACCGTCAAACACATGGCGGTGATCGTTGCCCGCGAATCCCTGACCGTATCCAACACCGCTGGCCGCATGAATCGGCAGCACCCCAGGTCCGCCGTCGGGAACCGGTGGCAGGCCGGACGCGTCGGGTCGCGTTTCAGCGGTGCTGCCAGCACCGCGGCGTGCGCGCGCGACCGGCTTGATCGTGCCGATGGCGGGATCCGCACCGGCCGCGAGCAGCATCTTCATGGCCGGAATGTCCGTGGCATACGCGGCACGGAAAAACGGTGTGGCACCCGCGAACTCCACTCGCAGGTTGTCGCGATTGTAGGTCGTGTACCACAGCGACCGCTTGAGACGCACGTTGGGATTTGCCTTGGCGTTGAGCAGTGCCTGCATCAGGTCGAGGTAACTGGCCCGCTGCTGCAGCTGATAGGCGGGTTGCGGCGTACGTGATGTGGGCGCCCACTCCTTGTTGATCACCCCGTACAACG
>JANMRE010000128.1:0-10057 GCA_031370885.1 Gemmatimonadaceae bacterium | reverse complement strand
GCACGCAGAACGCCGACGATTTCGCGCGTGGCTCGCAGATGGACGGGGTGGCCGAGGAGCGCGGATTTCTGGTGCTGTACCCTGAGCAACCCATGGAGGCAAACCCGCGCGCGTGCTGGAACTGGTTTGACGCGGGGCATCAGCGGCGCGATGCCGGTGAGCCATCGATCATCGCCGGATTGATCGCTGACGTGATGACGCGGTTCCCGACGGATCCTGCGCGTGTGCACATCGCCGGCGTTTCGGCGGGCGCCGCGATGGCGGGCCTTGTCGCAGTCGCCTATCCCGAACGTTTCGCGACGTTCGTGAGTGTAAGCGGGGTGCCGTGGCGAGCGGCCACGAACGTGGGCCAGGCGCTGACGGTGATGCAACGTGGGGCCGGTGATGCCCTCCCCACGGCGGATATGATGTTGCAGGCCATGGGTGAACGTCGGCGGGCACTGCCGGTATTGATCGTGCACGGCGGCGCCGACGCGGTGGTGTCGTTTCGCAATGCCGACGAAACGTCCGCGCAGTGGGTTGGCGTGCACGATCGGCTGCGTGCCGCCGTCAACGCACCACCACTCTACAGCACGGGCGAGCAGGTCGCCGTGGTGAATACGTACACGACGCGACGCACCGACTGGCGCGATGCCGCAGGCGTGCAATACGTCGCGCGTATTCGCGTCGACGAACTCGGACACGCGTGGTCGGGTGGTTCGCTCACCGGGACATTCACTGATGCGAAGGGTCCCAACGCCAGTCGACTGATTGCCGACTTTTGTGAGCCGCACCACCGGCCGTAACGCCCCAGTCCCAGCGCCGCACTCCTCTCACTGAGCCTCCGGTGTTTCCGCCAACTCCCAATCTGTTCGATCCAGTCGCGTGGTGGGGTCGCGTCGATGGCGCGCGCATCGCGCTCATTGAGGCGAGCTCCGGCCAACGGCACAGTTATGCCGAATTGGATCGGGACGCGGATCAGTGGAGCGCGCGGTTGGCCCAGTGGCGTATTGGCCACGGTGATCGAGTGGCCATCCTCGCACAGAATCGGCAGGAGTTTATTTCGATCCTGTTCGGATGCATTCGTCGCGGTGCCATTCTCGTTCCACTGAATTGGAGGCTATCCGCGCCGGAGTTGGCGCGTGTGCTGGAGAACGCAGCGCCCACCGTGATGCTTGCCGAGGACCGCTTCCGGCATCTGGGAGAGCGTGCGCTGGCGACGGCAAGTCTTGAACACGTACCCGAGTGGCGCGATCTCGATCGCGACCTCACCGGCGAACCGCAGTATGCGCCACCGGTTGTGTGGTCACGCTCGGTCGAGGACGCGACGATGTTGTTGTACACCTCGGGGAGTTCCGGCGCTCCGAAGGGCGTGATTGTGCCGCATCGGCAATTACTGTGGAATGCCATTGCGACCACCACGGCGTGGCGAATCGGAGCCAATGATATCGGCCCGATCGCGACACCGTTTTTTCACACTGGCGGTTGGAATGTTTTCACCACGCCGATGCTCTTCCGCGGTGGCACCGTGGTGTTGGTTGATGGATTTGATCCCGAGAGCTATTTCGACGTGCTCGAACGCTTCGAGGTGACCCTGGCCTTTGGCGTGCCGACGCAGCTCGCGATGGTGCGGGAGACTGCCAGTTGGGGTCGCCCGCTTCCGGCGCTTCGCACGTTCCTGTCTGGCGGGGCCCCGTGCGCGCAACGCATCAAAAACGACGTGCGATTGGCCGGGTATCGATTTCGCGAAGGGTACGGACTGACCGAATGCGGTCCGAATTGCTTTGCAACCACCGATGGCACGGCCATCGAGAAGGATGGTACGGTGGGGTGGCCGGTGCCGTTTCTCGACATGCGGTTGCGCGACCGCGATGCGCGCGAGGTTGAGCCTGGCACGACAGGGGAGCTCGAATTGCGTGGGCCGCAGCTTTTCGGCGGCTATTTTCGCGAACCGGTGGCCACGGCCGAAGTGATGACGGCCGACGGATGGCTTCGCACCGGCGACTTGGCCAGTCGTGACGCGGAGGGAGTCTATACGATTCGCGGGCGCAGCAAGGAGATGTTCATTTCTGGTGGTGAGAACGTCTTCCCCGGCGAAGTGGAAGCGGTGTTGCTCGACTGTCGCGGCGTGCGCGAAGTGACGGTGATCGGCATCGCTGATGCGAGGTGGGGCGAGGTGGGCTGCGCGCTGGTGGTCCGAGCCGACCCGCACCTCGACGAGCGCGCACTGCTGTCACAGGCGCGTGAGCGATTGGCCGGCTACAAGGTGCCCAAGCGCGTGCAATTCGTTGAGGCCATTCCGCGTCTCGGTTCAGGTAAGATCGATCGACGGGCCGCGACCGCTCTGTTGCAACCATGAGGAGCGTTCGCACATGCCTGTGACAACCTCGGGGAAACCCACCGCCAAAGGGTCGACGGTCCGAGGGACCTACGCTTTTCTCACCGATCGACTCGGCGTTGAGGGCATGGACCGTGTGCAGGCCCGTCTTGATCCCGACACGCGTGGGTTGCTGGAGCGCGTGGAGCCGACCGACGAAATCCCGTATGACACACTGGTCGCGTTATGGGAAGCCATCGATCGGGTTCTTGGTGCGGCCAATCCACAATGGGCCGAGGACGCCGGCGCGTTCGCCATCGATTCCGTTGGCGTCCAGCTGTACGGGGGGATTCTGCGAAAGGCGTCGCCCAGCGTTTTTCTCACTCAGAGCATCTCCCTGTTCCGGCTGTATTATCATCCGGGTGATATTTCCGCAGTCGAGGAGGCTGCGGGTCGCGCCGTCCTTCGTCTCATCGGTTTCGATCCGGTCACGCGACTGTTCTGCCACCGCCAAACGGGCGGCCTGCGTCGCGCAGTCGAGTTGGCCGGAGGCGAATCGGTGCGCGTTCGACATGTGCGATGTTCTATCGAAGGCGACGCTTTCTGTGAGTGGCAACTCGAGTGGCACGTCCCCCGCGGTTGAAGTCCAACGACACGTCATCGTACGTGTCACCTCAGTTGGATCTGTTTCCGGTCGCTCCCGTCATCGACATTCTCGATCCGCTGGCGATCGTTGGCGTGCGCACTGGCGTCGAACACCTGGTGCGCGTTCGGCCGCGTCCGAATGACGCGGCACACATGGTGTTCCACGACCGACACGGCTGGTATTGCGAGCAGCATGGCGCCGCCTGTGGTGCGGTGAAGCTGGCACGCGACGCATTCCCCTCGTGACGGACAGCCGCAGCGAACCACTCTGGACCCCGTCACGCGACCGCATTGCGCTCGCGAGGATGACCACGTTTCGCGAATCGCTGATCGCACGCGGTATCGCGTCACCAAACGTGATCGACACGCATCGGTTGTATGCGTGGTCGGTCCAGCATCCCGAAGCCTTCTGGAGTGCCATCTGGCGCGAAGCGGGCATCATGGCCGATGGGCCGGGTGCGCCAGACGCGCCGTGGTCTGCCGTCGTGCACGGCGGCAGTCGCATGGCACCGCCGGATCCGGTACACGGTCCGCACTGGTTCACCGATACCCGACTGAATTTTGCCGAGCATCTGCTGCGTCGACGGGACGAGGGTGTGGCGATCGTGTCGTGGAATGAAGAGGGATGCCAGCAGCGTCTGACGTTTCTGGAGCTCGCGCAGGCCGTGTCGCGTATGGCGGCCGGCATGCGAGCGATTGGCGTCGTATCCGGAGACCGGGTAGCGGGATATCTCCCCAACATCGCCGAGGCCGTGATCGCGATGCTGGCGGCGGCGTCTCTCGGTGCGATCTGGTCGTCCTGTTCGCCCGACTTCGGCACCAAGGGCGTGATAGATCGGTTCGGTCAGATCGAGCCCGTGCTGCTGGTGGCGAGCGACGGGTATTGCTATGCGGGCAAGCGCATCGATTGTCGCGCGCGCATTCGCGATGTGGTTGACGCGATCCCTTCGATACGCGGCGTGTGGATCGTGCCATGGCTGGACCCTGATCCTGATGTGAAAATGGTGCCGCGTGTCGAGCGCTTCGACCACGTGATGGCGCGGCACCAGCAAGACGACACGCCAATCTTCACCAGACTGCCATTCGGGCATCCGCTGTACATCCTGTATTCCTCGGGTACGACGGGGTTGCCGAAGTGCATGGTGCACGGCGCCGGGGGCACGCTGCTGCAGCACTGGAAGGAGCATGCACTGCACACCGACCTGCGGGACGGCGACGCGCTGTTCTACTTCACAACCTGCGGCTGGATGATGTGGAACTGGCTCGTATCCGCACTGTCGCTGGGCGTCACCCTCGTGTTGTACGACGGGGCACCGCTGGCACCGGATCGGGAAGTCCTGTGGCGCATGGCCGAATCGGAGCGAGTGACGGTGTTTGGTACGAGCGCCAGGTACCTGGCCACGCTCGAAAAGGAATCCGTGCGCCCGCGCGAACGATTCGACCTAACGTCGCTCGGTGCCATTCTGTCCACCGGCAGTCCACTGGCCGCGCATAGCTATGATTTCGTGTATCGCGATATCAAGCCGGATGTCCGTCTGAGCAGTATCAGTGGCGGCACCGATATCGTGAGCTGCTTTGCCCTGGGCGATCCCACCGGACCGGTGTATCGCGGAGAATTGCAGATGCGCGGACTGGGTATGGCGGTCGATGTGGTGGATGACGAAGGCCGACCGGTGCGTGGACAAGCGGGCGAATTGGTCTGCACCGCGCCGTTCCCGTCGATGCCGGTGGCGTTCTGGAACGACCCCGACCAGCGACTCTATCGCGCGGCGTATTTCGAACACTTCGCCGATACGTGGCGGCACGGGGACTGGGCCGAGATCACAGAACATGACGGCCTGGTGATTCACGGGCGCAGCGACGCCACGCTCAATCCGGGTGGCGTGCGCATCGGCACCGCCGAGATCTACCGACAGGTGGAACAGATTGCCGACGTGCTCGAGTCGCTGGTGATCGAGCAGCGTTCGACGGCGTTGGTCGACGAGTCGCGCGTGGTGCTGTTCGTGCGCCTCCGCCCGGGCGTCGTGCTCGACGCCGGGCTTCGCGATGCGATTTGTCGGCGCATCCGTGAACACGCCAGTCCGCATCATGTGCCGCGGGTGATCGTAGCCGTCCACGATATTCCGCGAACAATCAGCGGAAAGATCACGGAGTTGGCCGTTCGCGATGTCGTGCACGGACGCCCGGTTCGCAATACGGACGCGCTGGCCAATCCGGACGTATTGGAGCTTTTCCGGAATCTTCCTGAACTGGCCGGGTACTAGCGGCGGCTCCGCTCACTGGAGTCCTGCAACAACAGATTGAACCGCAGGGGACGCAGGGGGCGCTGAGGAATAGCTGTTGGAATGAACCAACCAAAATCGTTCCCCGCGCTCTCTGCGTCCCCTGCGGTTCAACGTGTTGTTCGCTCGTTCGCGGTCGCCGCTGAAGAAACGCGTATTATCTTCATGAGGCTCTTCGGGATTTCGTGTGGGTAGAAACCGCGCATTTTGAAGGGTGTTCCTGTCAGTTTTGAGCGGCGAAGTGAACCACCTGTATCACGGAGCACACAGAGTACCGCGGAGAACACACGTTCCGACAGATCATCAACTGCCATCCACGGAAGCGCATGGTATTGGTTTCCTTGTTGTGTCCCCTGTTTCCGCGCGTTTCCGTGGATGGCGGTTCAGATCGACCAGAGCGTCCAGGTGTTCAGGCGCGCTCGGGCCACGGTACGAACACGTCAACGGCGCACCCGATCCACTTGCTGCCATCGTACCGCGTGATCGGCGCCTGTTCCGCGGCCTTCAAAGCCGTCGGACGTACAATTCACCCACACGAAGTCCCGAAGAGCCAAGAAACATTCCCCCGCGCTCTCTGCGTCCCCTGCGGTTCAAATAGTTGTCCGACATGCGCTCCTGGATTCGGTGTCGCTGCCGAAGAAACGCGTATTATCTTTCGTGCCATGGTGAACACCTTCGCGGGAGACAAAGGAGATCAACGGTCGCGTGCCTGGATCGGCGCGCTGCCGCGCTCTCACATCTGAATGGGTTGGGATGGCGAGTCGTTCACCCCTTCCAATCCAATCACTCCCGATTCACGAGGATGTCATGGCGACGCTTACCGCACCAGAGGTTGGCATCGAGCAGGATGCCTTCCCGATCAATGGCACCGACTACGTCGAGTTCTATGTCGGCAATGCCAAACAGGCCAGTCACTTCTATCGTTCGGCGTTCGGCTACCAACTGGTCGCCTACTGCGGACCCGAGACCGGCGTCCGTGACCGCGCCAGCTATCTCTTGCAGCAGGGCAAGATTCGGCTGGTCCTGACCACCGCGATGGGCCCCGAGTCGCCGATTGCCGAGCATGTCCATCGGCACGGTGATGGCGTGAAAGACTACGCGCTGTGGGTAAACGATGCGCGACTGGCCTACGCAACGGCGATCGAACGTGGAGCCATCGCGGTGCGTGCGCCCGAGGTGTTGCGCGATGAGCATGGCGAGATCGTGATCGCGGCCATCGCAACCTATGGCGAGACGATCCACTCGTTGGTGGAACGAGGCAATTACGGCGGCACGTTTCTTCCCGGGTTTCGCGACGTGACGCCGCACTATCAGCCGGTCGATGTTGGATTGCGGTATGTCGACCATTGTGTGGGGAATGTGGAACTGGGTCGGATGAACCGCTGGGTGGACTATTACGCCGACGTCATGGGATTTCGCAATCTCATCACGTTCGACGACGCCGATATCAGCACCGAGTACTCCTCCCTGATGTCGAAGGTGATGGCCAACGGCAACGACAAGATCAAGTTTCCCATCAACGAGCCGGCGTCGGGCAAGAAGAAATCTCAGATTGAGGAATATCTCGACTTCTACCGCGGTCCGGGCGCACAGCATCTGGCACTCGCCACTGACAATATTCTCGAAACGGTGACGGCGCTGCGTGAACGCGGTGTAGAGTTCCTGTCGGTGCCCACGTCGTACTATGCGGAACTGCAGGGACGCGTGGGTACCATCGACGAACCGATCGACGAGTTGGCGGCGCTCGGGATTCTGGTTGATCGCGACCCCGATGGCTATCTGCTGCAGATCTTCACCAAACCGGTTGAAGACCGGCCCACGCTCTTTTTCGAAATTATTCAGCGCAAGGGCGCGAAGAGCTTCGGCAAGGGCAACTTCAGGGCACTGTTCGAATCCATCGAGCGCGAGCAGGCACTGCGCGGAAACCTCTGAGTCTTTCATGCCCATCTACCACGCGCTCGGTTCGTATCCGCGCAAACGGCACACGGTGTTTCGGCGTCCCGACGGCGGCCTGTATGCGGAAGAACTCATGGGTCATGAAGGCTTCGTGGGCACGTCGTCGCTGCTGTATCACGTGCATCCGCCCACCACGGTCATATCGGCCCGCAAGGTGCGCGACGTGGTGTGGGAGGCCGACACGGACACGTCGCTGCGTCATCGCCATTTTCTGACCTCGCGCGTAACACCGGGCGGATCGCCAACGCTCGATCGCGTGCCGCTCCTGTTCAACAGCGATATCGGCCTGTTGTATGTCGAGCCCGATGTGACCGATGCGCACTTCTACCGCAACAGTCAGGCCGATGAAGTTGTGTATGTCGTTGAGGGACACGGCGTGCTCGAGTCGGTCTTCGGCGAGTTGCCGTACAAGGCGGGCGATTACGTGGTGATCCATCGAAACATCACGCATCGGTGGCGTCTCGGCGCGGCGGCGGGCCCCACCAGATTCCTCGTGATGGAGAGTCGAGGCCACGTCCGCTTTCCGTCGCGCTATCGCAACGACTTCGGCCAGTTGTTGGAAGGGGCGCCGTATTCCGAGCGGGATATTCGTCGGCCGCTGCACCTCGATCCGCGTGACGAGCGCGGCGAATTCCCGATTTTCGTCAAGCAATACCACGCGATCAATGAATTGGTTCTCGACCACCATCCATTCGATGTAGTGGGTTGGGATGGCTATTTCTATCCGTGGATCTTCAACATCCACGACTTCGAACCGATCGTCGGACGCATTCATCAGCCGCCGCCCGTGCATCAGACGTTTCAAGGTGATGGGTTCGTCATCTGCTCGTTCTGCCCACGCCCCTACGATTTCGATCCCGAGGCGGTACCAGCGCCGTATAACCACAGCAACGTCGATTCCGACGAGGTGCTGTTCTACGCCTCCAGCGAATTCATGAGCCGCAAGGGCATAGAGTATGGCTCGATCACGCATCATCCGGATGGCCTGCCGCACGGCCCGCATCCGGGTCGTGCAGAGGCGTCAATCGGCGCGAAGTACACAAACGAACTGGCCGTCATGATGGACAGTTTCAAGCCGCTCAACATCGCGAAGGCTGCCACACTCATCGAAGACCCGGCGTATCATCGTAGTTGGCTCGATGCGCACCACGGGCAGTTCAATCCTCCAACGTCCTGACTGCTGGTCGTCATGCCACAACACTCCGCGCGCTTCGGTGCGCTCCCGGCCTATCCGCTGGCGCACATTCCTGCTCGCAAGAAGGCGCTGATCGAGGCGGGCGTTGACGTCATCGACCTTGGCGCTGGTGATGCGGATCTTGCACCCCCAGCCGCCGCCGTGGCGGCGCTGCAACGCGCCGCCGAAGTGCCCGCGCTGCAGCGGTATGGTTTCGGGTTGGGGTACGTGCCATTTCGTGAAGCGATCACCGCGTGGATGGAGCGGCGTTTTGGCCAACGCTTCAATCCGATGACGGAAATCGTGCCGCTGCTGGGGAGCAAGGAAGGATTGGCCCATGTGGCGTTTGCCTACCTGGGTCCGGGAGATGTGGGCATTATTCCGGAGCCCGCGTATCAGGCCTATCTGGGCGGCACGCTGTTGAGTGATGCGCAACCGTACGTCTATGCGTTGCGCCCGCGTACCGATTTTCTGGTGGAGCTCGACGAGGTGCCGCCCGACATTCTCGCGCGCACGCGGGTGCTTTATCTCAACTATCCGAATAACCCGACCGCGGCCATTGCGTCGGCCGACTATCTCCAGCGCGTGGTGAAGACCTGCCGCGATCGCGACATCCTGCTGGTGTACGACAATGCGTATTCCGAGATGGGGTTTGAGGGATACGTGCCGCCCAGCATCTTCGAGATCGATGGTGCGCGCGACGTGGCCATCGAATTCCACTCGTTGTCAAAAACGTACAACATGACGGGCTGGCGATGTGGATGGGCCGTGGCAAAGCCGGAAATTGCGTCGGCGCTTGCCAAGGTGAAGTCATTCACCGACACGGGCCAGTATATGGGCATCCAGTGCGCCGGTGTTGCGGCCATCGAGAGTTGGGCCGCCTTTGTGCCGAAAAATCTGGCGACGTTTCTGGAGCGGCGAAACGCCGCCGTGACGGCGTTTCGCGCGAACGGGTTTTTGGCCGACACGCCGCGCGCAACCATGTATCTCTGGATGCCGCTGCCAGACGGCATGGCCAGCAAGGACTTCTCCGATCGCTTGCGGGAGGAGGCTGGGGTTATCGTGTTGCCCGGCTCGGGCTTCGGCGATGGCGGGGAAGGCTTCTTTCGCATTTCGTTCATTCAGCCTGCCGAACGTATTGCGGAAGCGGCGCGGCGTGCCGGTGATGTGCTGCGCGCGATGGTGGCCGAACGCAATGAGTCAGCCCCTCTCGCGTCGGCGGGACGCTGAGTATGGACTGCAGGACCTTCCGTCGGCGGACGAGAGTTGGCGTGATGTGTCTGGCGGGCATCGTGAGTTGTCGCCCGGTTGTCCTCGTCGATCCGCCGCCACCGCCAGCCGCGCCTGCGGTTTCCGACCTCCCCTCGCCAGTCGTGCGGACGCCGGACGTATTGCCGCCCACGCGCGCGCCGGCCGCGCCCCGAGTACCGGTGCGCCCTGTCGTGAGTGAAACCGCCCCCGAGTTGGCGCGCGAGTTTCGCGGTGTGTGGGTCGCAACCGTGGCGAACATCGACTGGCCCTCCACACGTCACCTGACCACCGCAGACCAGCAGAAGGAACTGCTCGAACTACTCGACCGGGCGGCGTCCCTCAAGCTGAATGCCGTCATCTTTCAGGTGCGCCCTGCGGCCGACGCGCTGTATGCGTCGTCCATCGAACCGTGGTCGGAGTATCTCACCGGTGCGCAAGGGCGTGCGCCCGATC
>JANMRE010000126.1:0-9278 GCA_031370885.1 Gemmatimonadaceae bacterium | reverse complement strand
GCGAGCGCGTGGCCGTTCACCGCGACCGTCGGTTCCCCTTCGGCGATCAGCCACCGGTCGCTGCGAAACTCCAGCACACAATGCCGGGGATGTACGCCGGCCTCGTCAATGAAAATGTCGGCCGTGTTGGCGTTGCCGATTACCAACTGCTCCCGTCCGTCGAGCGGGATGATATCGCCCAGTGTGGGCGGAACCGGCGAAAGCCACATGTTGAATCGCCGATCGGTGGACATGGCAGTGAAGACGGTGAAGACGGTGAAGACGGTGGTCGACGTGCCGACTCGCGTTTGGGCCGGGACCTAAAGCTGACTCCTCGCATTGGCCAGTGCCACCTGGCTAACGGGCGCCAAGTCAACAGGCGAGCAGGCTGCGGGACGCTGTCGGGAGCGCTACCTTCGGACTGAGTTCTTCGACTTCTTTCGCCCGACCATGCCCGTGCGTCTCGCTATTGCCCTCGCCGTTGGAGCAGTCGCGCTTGCCGCCAACGCGATTCCCATCGCCCAACAGACTGTCGATGTCCTGATTGCCGGTGCGATAGTGTATGACGGCACCGGAAGTCCCGGACGCGTGGCCGACGTCGGTATCCGCGGCGATCGCATTGTGTTTGTCGGACGCGCGCCAGCCGGCTCGACTGCGGCAACGCGTATTGACGCCAAGGGCCTGATCGTTTCGCCCGGATTCATCGACCCGCACACGCATACGTACGAAGGATTGCCTCGTCTGAATGCGGAGCGTCGACAAAATGCGTCGTCACTGATGCAGGGCATCACCACCGTGGTGCTGGGCGCCGACGGCCGCGGCCCGATCGAGGTGGCGCGCATCATGGGCGAATCGGAGCGTGCGAGGCTGGGTACCAACACGTATGCGCTCACCGGTTTCGGCACGGTGCGCAGTCGCGTGATGGGTGCGTCGTCAGCGCCAGCCAGCAGGGTGCAGATCGATTCCATGCGCGCACTCATTACACAGGCCATGCGCGAGGGTGCGTATGGTGTAGGGTCGGGCTTGTTTTATGCGCCACAGAGTTACGCCAACACCGAAGAAGTGCTTGCGGTGGTGTCAGCCGCGAAGCCGTTTGGCGGTGTGTACGACACGCATCAGCGCGACGAGAGTTCGTATTCCATCGGGCTGCTGGCCTCGGTGCGCGAGACCATTCGCATTGGCTGTGAATCGGGGTTGACGGCCAACGTTGGCCACATCAAGGCATTGGGTGTGGATGTGTGGGGCAAGGCAGATAGTGTGCTTGGTATCATGGCCGAGGCACGGAAGCGCGGGTGCACGGTCACGGCCGATCAGTATCCGTGGACGGCGAGTGGGACGGGATTGAGCGCCGCACTGTTGCCGCGCTGGGTACAGGCTGGTGGTCGCGATTCGATGTTGGCCCGCATTGCTGATGTGAACCAGCGCGAAACCATGTTGCTCGAGATGCGCGACAATCTCCGTCGGCGCGGTGGTGACAGCACGATTCTGCTGATCAACGGAAACGCGGCGGCGAAATTGTACGTGGGAAAAACGCTCAAGCAGGTGGCGGCCGAACGGGGAAAGACGTCGGTGCAGACCGCGCTGGAAATGATTCGCGACGGTCTCGACATGGGTGTCGCCTCGTTCAACATGACCGAGGCGGATATTGAAACGTTCATGCGTGATCCGCACGTGATGACCAGCTCTGATGGGTCGGACGGACATCCGCGTCTGTACGGCACGTATCCGCGCAAGATCCGTCGGTACGTGTTGGACAAGCCGGTCATTACGATGCAGCGGATGGTGCGGGCCAGTGCGGGTCAGGTGGCCGAGACGTACGGACTGACCGATCGCGGCGTGTTGCGGGCAGGTGCTTTCGCCGATGTGATCGTGTTCGATCCGACGACCATTCGAGACGAAGCGACGTATGCGGAGCCGACCAGGCTGGCGTCGGGCATGCGGTGGGTATTCGTGAACGGCAAGGCGGCGGTGAGTGACGGGAAGGTTACGGGAACGCTGGCCGGGCGGGGATTGCGGCGCGCGGTGAAGTCGGCGCGATAGGGCTGTCTATTTGGACGCTGCCGCCTTTCGCCGTGCTGCTCGCCGGGAAAAGAGCAGGACGACAACGAGGAGCAGCGGGAGAGCGGGGAGTACCACAGATACGTGTGGCGACTGCGGGGCGTTCGCAGTAGGATATTCTGCGAGCGTGGCGCCTGATACTCTCACTTGATCGAAGGAGCGCGACAATGAAGCAGCGCCAACTTCCCGATGAAATCGTCCTCAGCGACGCGCAGGTCCGAGATGTAATCGAGCGCGCTACCCGCGTAGTGCCCGAGCGAAACGGAATTACCGTCGCAGATCTTCGACAGATTGCCACAGAACTCGACATTGATCCTCGTGCGCTCGAGGCCGCGTTGGATCACGTGATTGGACTACCAGTTCCGGGACGCCCGATTCGGAGTTGGTTCAACCGGCAGATGGCGACGCTTGGCCGCTTCGCCGACTCATTCCTGCCGCAGAGCGGCCGTTTGATCGTGGGGTGCGTACGCCGCCCTTTGGTCGATCACATACGGTGATGTCACTCAGAACCTGGTGAGTTGGATTGTTCTCTGGACGTCGCTCGCGACCGTGTTCGGGTTTCTACTACTGCGCGATTCGTCCCGCCACGGCGGA
This sequence comes from Gemmatimonadaceae bacterium, assembly GCA_031370885.1. Lineage (GTDB taxonomy): Bacteria > Gemmatimonadota > Gemmatimonadetes > Gemmatimonadales > Gemmatimonadaceae > Gemmatimonas. Next base: position 6,647 of record JANMRE010000126.1, on the reverse strand, counting down.
GAGCCACCGCTCTTGCCTGACGACGTGCAACAGAGCGCCCGAAAGGTGTCCGGCGATTCGAGCGGGATGCGGCGAGCGCGTCATTTGCTGCACTGGTCGTGGTCAGCGATTCTTCGGCAGGCGCGCGCGAAGGATTTTCGTCCCGTCGCGATGATTTCGACACGAACGTCGCCGCGCACTTTGTAGCACGACATCAGGCGACACCGCAGGACGACTCGACGACGGCCGAATTGGACCGGGCCCTGAGATTCCCGCTGAAAGTCGTGCTCGAGGGAACGTCGTCGACGCGAACGGAGCGCCGTCGAGGGCACGAATGGTGGGCTGCGTTTCTAAGCGTCTAACGTGCCCTATGAGTCCGCATCGCATCGCCTCGCTCGCCGAGCGAACGAATGGCCTCTGTAGTCGCAAACTCCAAACCGGCTGGATTCATTGCGGGAACGAGCATCTCGCGCAGTGGATTCCTGGCGCTACGTCGTTGTAGACGCCGAAGGCCGCGTGTGAGTTCGTCGAGGCACCTCCAAGGCCACGTGGCGGGCGACAGGCCAATCAGTTCTTCGTCAGAGTCGGCGCAACTTCTTCTGTCAGTCGTGCGATACATTCAGTACTCGGTTGACCGCCTCAGGGATGTTGGGTAGCAGTGCGTCCAAACGCTCCAGGACGTACTTCTTCGGTAGTCTGCACGTGTCCGCCAACTTGAGCCAATCCGAGCGTGCGACGTTCGGCGTTCGAGGGGACGCTCCCAACTTGTAGACCTCCTGCGTGATAGAGGGTGACTTCTTGTGACCCCAGTTTGATCGGGGCGAACATCCGCACCGTCGTCGAAGAAATCCTTTCGATGCTCGATGAAGCTGTCATCAGGGAAGATCTGGATTTGCCTGGCTATCGCCTACACCCTTTAAAGGGGACTCTGAAAGGGTTCTGGTCGATGACGGTGAACGCCAACTGGCGCATCATTTTCCGGTTGGAAGACGGCCATGTGTATGACGTGCAACTGATCGACTATCACTGAAGGAGAGAGAGAACATTATGCCGATGAAGAACCCAGCTCATCCCGGTCGCATTGTGAGAAGCAGCTGCTTGGAGCCGCTCAAGCTGAGTGTGACGGACGCCGCCAAGATACTCGGTGTTACGCGTCTCACGCTCAACAACATCGTGAATGAAAAAAGCGGGATCAGCCCTGACATGGCGATCCGTCTTTCGAAAGCATTTGGCAGCACGCCTGAGATGTGGTTGCGCATGCAACTTGCGCATGATCTCGCGAAAGCGCGTTTGCGCGAAGATGAGATCAAGGTCAGTCGTTATGAGCTCGTGCCGGCGTAGTGCCCGACAAAGCGTTGAGCTTGGGAACCAAGGTTGCTACCACTCACCTAATCTAAGAGAGTTCCGGAGAGTCGGAGACCGCGCTTGGCGACTGGTACATCAATCGGATTGTCGTCGATCGCCGCCCGTTGCTTTTGGTGCTGAGTGCCAAGGCGTTGCTGCCTTTGCTGATTCCCGCGCGCGACGTGCGCTCGATTCCCGATCGCCTGCCGGGTCTGGTCGGAGCGCTCTTGCGGCGGCTCGGTGTCGGCGAGCGCCTCATCGAGGCCGAGCTGCGCGCAATGGAGACCACGTGTATCGGCCCAACGCGCGATCGCTCCGTACTTGGCGTGTTGGTCGATACCGCGAAATCGATCCCATAACGAGTTTGGTCTTCTGAGGGTCACCACTGTAGAGCACGACCACGAGCAACAGCACGATCGAGTACATGCCCTGCAGCGACTCGAGCATCAGGTACGTGCGCGGATAGACCGACGTTCCGAAGAGATCGCCGACGGAACTCGCGTCATGGATGTGGACAAACAGTCCCAACGCGAGCATCCCGAGGAACGGGAAACTCCAGAACACCGCCGTGGCCTCGCGGCGCACTTGTCGTGTGAAGTGCAGGAGCACCGAGTAGTCGGCACCTTCCACGCAATCCGCGGGAGACACCCACTACGACCGAGCAAATTCGAAGAGCTGGTCGAACGCCCAGCCCGATGGATAACTGACCCTATTCGTGGCGGTGAATCGACATTGGTTGACAGTACCCGAAATGGGATTTATCATACCCGGTATGGGTATTATCTCACCACCGTCTCATACCGTCGCCGACGCGCTTTTCGCCAAGACGCGCCAGCGCGTGCTGGCTGTGCTCTTCGGCAACGCGGAGCGCAGTTTCTACGCGAATGAGATCATACGCTTGGCGGAGAGCGGCACGGGTGCCGTGCAGCGCGAGCTCGCGTCCCTCGAGGCCGCGGGGCTTGTGACGGTCACCCGCGTCGGGAATCAGAAACACTTTCAGGCCAATGCCCGCGGCGCGGTTTTCGAGCCTTTGCGCGAACTCGTCCTCAAGACATCGGGACTCAGCGATGCGCTTCGTGCTGGACTCGCAAGCGTTGCGCTCGAGGTGCAGGCCGCCTTCGTTTACGGATCGGTCGCCAAGCGGACGGATACGAGCACGAGCGACATCGACCTGATGGTGATCAGCGATACGCTCGCGTACGGCGACATATTCTCAGCGCTCGAACACGCGTCTGTCACGCTCGGACGGTCCATCAATCCAACAGTCTATACGCGAGCCGAGTTGGCGAAACGCCGCGCCGCGCGGAATGCGTTTGTCGTGCGGGTGCTGGCGCAACCAAAGATCTGGATCCTCGGAGGCGACGCTGACCTCACCCCTTGAGAACCTCGCCGGTGCGGGTGGTTCATTACACGCCGAAGCGCCCGATGTTGCGGAGTGGACTGGGCTCATTCGATCTGGCCGTGTGCGTCTCGCCGATGCGAAACGCGACGCCAACTCGCTCGAAAGTCGATTCGATCTCGCTTACAACGCCGCGCACGCGCTCTGCCTTGCCGCATTGCGTCGCGCGGGATATCGCGCCACCAAACGGTATATCGTGTTTCAGGTGCTTCCGCATACCCTCGGTCTCGGCCCCGAGGTATGGCGCGTTCTCGACCGATGCCACAAGCTGCGCAATCAGAGCGAGTATGAAGGCGAATTGCTCGTCGACGACCGAATGGTGATCGATCTTATCGCGGCTTGCGACGCGGTCGCCGCCGCGCTGGAACGTTGATTCGCGCCGAAGGAGCGAACGAGCGTTGGCTTGGTGGCGCGCAGGTCGATGGTGACATAGAAACGCTCGGGGAGTTCCTCGCCTTGCACATCAAACAAGCGCCCCTCCCCCGCGACTACGCCCCGAAGGATTTCAATCGCGCATCGACAACACGGAAATAGCGCTCAGACAGCGGTGCCGGCATGCAGGCGCTCGACAGGACGTCGTGAAGATTCGATCGCACTTTGCTGGCCAGTTGTTCAACGAGCTCCTCTCCCACGCGCTTGTTGCCCTTCCAGCGTTCGGCGATGCTGGCGATGTCGCGGGGGCGAATGTTGTTTCGCTTGCCGTTGACTGGTATCGCGAAGTCATCGTCGGGAATGGACACCGTTGTGTTGAGCAAGTCGTACAACGGTGCGTACTCGATGGCTCTGACTCGTGGAGGTGCACCCAGTTCGCCTGATCGAATCAAGCGGATCGCGGAAATGTTCTTCGCGTGCAGGTCGCCATTTCCAACCATCCACGAGAATGCGACATGTTCAAGCAGGCGCCACATCCCGTGTGATGCCAGTTCGACGGACAAGCCCGCTGCGCGGAGCGCATCGGCGATTCGCTCGACGGAGGTCTTGTACTTGTCGCTGCGTTTGAGAAGGAGTAGCGAACATGCGTCTTCCTGCAGCACCAGGTCAGTTCGCGAGGGCTCGTTTTCCAGCGCTGCACGCATCGGAATGTCGTATCGCTCTACCAGCAGCGAGTTTCCGCGGAACGGGCTGTCGGTGTCAAACGTGATCATTCGGACAGGCGCGACGCGCAAACCTGTTCGCCGGGCAAGTTCCATCGTCGCCCACTCATTTTCGACCAGCGACGTGTAGTGGAGCGATTGGAACTTGAGGATATGCGTGCACGACGTTCGGAGATCACCAATTCTCACGGTGGGCGTGGACGACTCCATGCTGAGCGACACCGGTAATTTGGGCTGTATCCCTGATAAGCCGACGGCGCCGCGCTTCTTGAGTTCTCTCCAGAATACGTTGGTCTCGGGGTCGGCTTCAATGTGCTCCGTGGCGAGAATCGCTTTATCGGGATCAGGCTCAATGTCCTGAAGGCGAGTGCCATGTGTGTCCAGCCGAAACTCCGCTTCCGGAGTATTAAGCGGACGGAGTGTCATGTTTGACAGATACTTTCGCGTGCTCGCGAGCAGTGAGACCGTATCATTCGGGTCAATCTGATAGGTCTTGACAATTCGGTTTTCGGTCCAGCCCTCGGGCAGGAAGTTCTCAAAGAAGGCGGGCATGCGCGGCCCTTCGTACGAAACACCAGACTCACGGGATAGCGGCAGCTCTTTCGACAATTCCAGTGTCCAGCCTTCGTGGTACTGGAATCGGAATTCGGCATTGCTCAGCGCAGTGAGTGAACCCACGTGCCAGTGGTAGAAGTACAACTCGAACCGTCGAAGTCCCTCGGTGTGAATGGTGCTCCGCTGACTCGCTTCGGATGACAACTTTTCGAATTGTGCATACTCGGATGCCAGCTGGTTGCGCTCAGCGAAGGCCTTCGCTCGCGCCAGGTCCTTCTTGCTGAGCGCGGTAATCAGTTGAAGGAGGGCGGCTTGAGACAGCTGTCTTTGGGGATAGTGCCGCGACGTCATCAAGCATTCGAAGACTGTTTGCAGCGCGCTGGATACGTTCGCCGTGATTGTTGCCGGTACGTCGTCCTTGGTTGTGACGACTTCAAGCGGCAGCTCGATTCGTTCCGTTTCCGGATGGCGCAAAGCTTGTGCGCGCACGACACGGAGTCCGGGGAATTGACGCGCGTTTTTCTTGCCGCCAGTCTGCGACAGGAACAGGATGTCGCCGACGGGTCCGCGGACTGCGGCCGAACGGTGTGAGAGGTATGCGTCTTTGTAGAAGTGGGCGGCGATGGGAACGGCCGCCGCTCGTATCTGCTCCCCAGGGCTCGTGACCCGATCGTCAGAGTAGATGCCTTGAGCGAGGCGAATGAGCGTTCCGCGCTCGACGCGTTTGGCGAGCATTCGCGAGTGCGAAGTTGTGTCAGCGAAGTACAGCACGGTAGCTCGTCTAAAAATAATGCCGTCTGTGGCAACTAAGACTACGAAAGTTAGACTGTACAAGATAGAATGTCAACATACGTCTAATAAACCATTATGGTTGTAACTGTCACGCAACATTTGTTAGTCGCAAAAGTCGCCAGCGAGCAGGGAAGCGGAGGGGCGTGCCCAAGCGCTCGCGCTCCGCGTGCTCGGCCAAGACATGACTGCGCCGTAACGGGTGAGCCGAGTGAGGACCGGATTGCCACGCTGCGTCGGCGGGTGTTGGCCTCACTTGGCCGCCGAGCATCCCTCGCTGGTTTCGTATTGGTGGCCGAGTTCCGGTGTGGTGAGCCGCTCGGGACGATTCGCCGCCCAAGTGAGGCCAACACCCACCGCTGGCGTACTTCGCGTAATACAGATTCTTGCGCCGGGAGTCTGAGCGGGCTCGGTTGGGGTTTGCCGTTCTGTATATACATCAGCATATTCAATGGTACGCTTCATCTGGGACCCGCGCAAAAGCGCGAAGAACTTCGTCGCACGCGGGTTCGACTTCGCGTCAGCAATCTTCACGGGGCCCACGATGGACGCAGCGCATCATTTCTGCCAGAGTGAGCACACGCCGTGAGCGCAAAACCTACCAGCAAGCGTAACCGGAAGCCTGAAGTTCCCTCCGTCGGGCGCGCCGATCTTGCTCGTCTTCGTCGCATGACGGGAGCGAAGAACGAGTTCTCGAGCAGTCCGGTGCTCGTTGCGGGTGGGATGGTGTTCGAGAGCATCAACGCGGGGTCGAACCACAGTTGCGCCGTCACCGCATCGCACTTCGCCTGGTGCTGGGGGAGCAGCTCACTCGTATCGGGTGCGGACGCCGACCGCGCCGTCAATCGACGAAACACTCATCCTCGACCTGTACGTCGAGCTCTTTCGGCCGTCGGTGGACGCGGGAATCGTGACCGAGGGTGACCTCCGCGGCTGGAGAACCATCAATGTCGGTCTCGCCGGCGGCTGGCGCCACTCGCCGCCCGCGCACGGAAAGATCCCAAGCCTGATCGCCGGGTTAGTTGAGTTCGCGGCGACGACCGAGCTCCGTCCACTGACGCGCGCGGTGCTCACACATCTGGAGTTCGTCACCATCCACCCGTTCCTCGACGGGAACGGCCGCCTGGGGCGCCTGCTGATGAACTACGCGCTCCTCAGCCCGGGCTACCCGTGGATGGCGATCCGATCAGACGAGAAGCAGCCCTACTTTTGAGCGCTCGAGCGCGCGCAGGTCGACGGTGCCATAGAGACGCTCGGAGAGTTCCTCGCCTTGCACATCAAACAGGCGGTGGAGGGCAGTGCGAGAGGACTGCCTGCCGTCAGTTGAATCTGATGTCCATCTGGGACGGCCCACAGACACAGATCTTCCTCTTGTCACCTGTTACTTTGTGCGACGCATACGCTCCGTCGGACAGGTATTGATTCCCAGCAAGGTCCAAACTGGACAGAAGCCGATCACTCCCGTGACCAACATGATCGTCCCAACC
>JANMRE010000101.1:0-3712 GCA_031370885.1 Gemmatimonadaceae bacterium | reverse complement strand
ATACACGGAGTGTCCGGCCAGATCGATCTGCACGACACCGGCGGGGATCGTGATGTTCGCCCCCACGGCGGCAATGCGTCCGTCGCGCGTGACCACGGTGCCACGTTCGATGACCCTGCCCGGTGCGGTGACAATCCGTACGTTGGTGAGCGCGTAGTCCACGCGTGGGGCCGCGGCCGCGCGACCGGGGTCGGCTGTTTGCGCCACGGCCGTGGAGAACGCTGCCGGTAGGGCGGCGGCGATCGCCAGGAAGAATCTGCGAGCCATGCGTGTCGCTCCTCGAATTCAGGACATATGGTGGGACGGAAGCCCGAGAGAACGTACGCGCGGGATGGCCAAGGCGCTGGAGCGTCGCGGGGTCGGCGAACCACTTCCGGGAAACCCGGACATGTCATATCACGAGTTCTGACAGGAACCGCTCGGCACTCACCACACGAATATTCTCCGCCGTGCGGCGATCGACTTTCGGCGTTGAGACAACTTGGAGCGCCGGGACGTCCGGAAACTTGCGACTGAGATAGAGCAGCGACGGACTTGGACTCGCACCGGACAGCTTGCATTCGACGAAACGGATTGGGTGCCCCTCGCGCAACTGCACGAAGTCCACTTCTCGCCCCTCCACATCGCGAAAGAATCGCAGGTCCGTGTCGATTCCCTCGCAATCCTCGAGGTAGTGACACTCCTTGAGCAAGTGAAAGGCCACGAGGTTCTCGAAACGCGGCCCCGCTTCGGCGATCGACGTCCAATCGAACAGGTAGTGCTTTCGGCTCTTCTTTACGGCCTTGATGCGCGGAGGACCAAAGGGCAACAGGCGAAAGATGAACATCAGCCGCTCGAGAATGTCCAACCAGCGCTCGACCGTTTTGTGCGCGACCTGCAAGTCTTCGCGCAGCGCGTTGATGGAGAGTGGACGTTCCGGCCAGTTGGTCCTGCAGTCCGCGTTCAGGGCGACCGATCGCGAACACCAGCATCACGATCCCCACACCGCTGGCAAAGCAGGCCAACCCAAGGCGCAGCGCAGTGATCCCATTCACATCCCCAACGGGGAGGCCGTCCGAGAGAGTCGCGGGGACGTGCGCGTGCGGCGAGTATTGTTGCGCTCGCGCTTTGCGTGGCATGTGCTGACGCCATCGGTCCAGAACCACTGACCGAGACGATTGGCACGCTCGCCGTGCCGCTCACAGTAGGTACGCCTCGCCGATGGCCTCTTGGGTCCCATCGCCATGATGCAGACGTCGCAGTGGTTATTCACGGCCTACACCACCAATCCATATCGTCCACCGCCTGGATCCGATGCATGGGAACTGCGGTTTGCCTACCCGGTGCGGAGGGGGCTTTCCAGCAGTGGCTGGGTGGTGACGAGCGCCACTATCATGACCGGCATTTCGGGTACGCGATCTCCGGGGCCGTATGCGGATTACCGATACCAGTGGTACACGCGATGTTGTTCTGATGACAGGGAGCAGTTTTGCCAGTGACGGAGTCGCTTGATTCCCACGAGGTGGTCAATATCGGTGATTCGACCGTGGTGTACCTGATCATCGAGCCGAAGTGATGGGAGGGACCACACCGCCCGCACCAAAACCCGGCGTCCGCTGTACATTTTGGCATCGTCGATCGCGATCCACCCCCCGCCCATGAGGCCCCCCGTGAGTGTTCTGTCTCGTCGTGACTGGCTGCGCAACACCGGACTCGGACTCGGCGCGAGCGTGGCGCTCCCCGGACTCCTGCCGGCCTCGGAGATGGCGCGTGTGCTCGGCGGCAGTGTGTCGTACGCCGACCTGCTCGCCCAAATGGAGCGCGACGTCACCACCATGCGTCGGGCAGCCGGGCCCATTCGCCTGATGTACAACGAAAACCCTTTCGGCATGTCACCGAAGGCGAAAGACGCCCTCATGGGGAGCTGGATGCATCATGCGTGGTATGTGCCTCCCATCCATGAGGAACTGCAACACACGTTTGCGAAGCACGTGGGCGTACCCGCCGATCACGTCCTGGTGACGCAAGGGTCGAGCGAAGTGCTCGGCGTGCTGGCGTTGGCGTACAACATGGAAGGCGGGGAGATCGTCGCACCGTGGCCCACATTCGAGGATCTTCCGCGCTGGGGCGACACGCTTAAAGCCAAGGTCCATCGGGTGCCGCTCACCCAGGACCTCGATCACGATCTGTACGCGATGGACGCGAAAGTCGGCAGCGGCACCAAGCTCGTGTTCATCTGCAATCCCAACAATCCCACCTCCAATCTCACCGAAGACACCTCGCTGCGTGACTTCGTGTCCAGCGCCGCCAAGCGCACGACAGTGGTTGTCGATGAAGCGTACATCGACTTCGTGGACCGGCCCGGCCACCGGTCGATGATCGATCTCGTGCTCAAGGGCGAGTCGGTGGTTGTCTCACGAACGGCCAGCAAGATCCACGGACTTGCCGGATTGCGCTGTGGCTTTGCCGTCGCGCGCCCCGACACCATCAAGCGGCTGCAGCAGTATGTGAGCGGCGATCCGAACGTGTTTGGACAGCTGGCGGCGAACGCGTCGCTGCAAGACGTGGAGTATCAGACGTTCATCAAGCAGAAGAATCGCGAAGGACGGACCCTGCTGCTCAGTTCGCTGGCAACCCTTGGCCGAAAGGTTGCGCCGTCGCAAACCAATTTCGTCTTTTTCCATACGGGCAAGGAGATTCAGCCGGTGCAGCAGTATTTCCTCGCCAAGGGGTTCGCGGTCGGCCGAGCGTTTCCACCGTTTAATGACTGGTGCCGCGTGAGCGTCGGGACGCCCGACGAGATGAAGCAGTTCTGCACTGTGCTGCCGGGGTTGTTCGCCTAGAAACGCTCGCTGCTGCAGCTTGAAGTTCCCTTCTCGACGGCGCACCGGTTCACCGTTGACATCCAGCGACTGACAGACACCATGGTGCGCATCGTATGAGCACGACACTGACGACAGGTGCCACGGGCCTGCCGCTTCCCCTCGACGTGGCGCTGGCGCGCATGAAACTCAGCGATGCGCTCCCGCCGCTGTCGGACGTGCTCAACCGCGTGGTCACGAACCGAAACGTGCTGCAGGATTTTACGCCGCTCGATGCGTGTCTCGAGTCCCAGCTGTCGAACGAATGCTGGCAGAGCGCAGGGCTGCAGCTGTTCACCGAGAACGATGTTCCGTATGCGATAAACAACAACAGCCAGCTGTCCGATCAGGTGAGCGAGACGCTCTTTCGCAACTGTGCCGAGTTCGAACCCACGGACCGGCTGGCTATCTTGGAGTGCGGAGCGGGAACCGGACTCTTTGCGCGCTACTTGCTCGATGCGTTCCAGGCGCGCTGCCGCGAGGCGGGGAAGGACTACTACGATCGCCTCACCTACTTTGTCACCGATGGATCGCGGCGCACCGTGCAGCAGTGGACTGAACTCGGCCTGTTCGCGACGCACGCCGACCACGTGGTGCTTGGCGTATGCGACGCGATGCAGGCCCTGCAGTGCGAGCCGCTCGACGGCCAGTCCATCGCGCTTCCCGGCATGCGCGCCATCTTCGGCAACTACCTGTTCGATACCTTGCCATCCACTGTCATTCGACGCGGATCCGAGGGATGCGAAGAACTCGTGGTGCGCACGCGGCTCGTCGAGGATGCCGATCGACTCAAACAGTACACGTCACTTGCGGTCGACGAGTTGCGCGCGTTGGCGAACGGCACGGCTGGCAATGGCGACCACCCTCCCGAC
>JANMRE010000094.1:0-4628 GCA_031370885.1 Gemmatimonadaceae bacterium | reverse complement strand
GTTTGTCGATACCCGCCGCCCGCACAGCACGCGGCATCGCACGCTGCACCGCGGTCTCGTGCACATGGTGTCGACCGACCTGTCCCGCCACCGTCACACTCCGCTTTCGCGACGCCGGGAATACCCACTGCCACGCAAAATCGGTGCTCCACGTGGGGGCCTTCCGCTCCAGCGCAGTGGGCAAGGCCACATGCCCTGCACCCGTCTCGCGATCGCGGACGTGCAGCGCACGCACCCGCTCAAGGTGCGCGACGAGCCCCACACGCGCCGACTCGGGCAACACCGTCACCCGATCCTTGCCGCCCTTTCCTCGACGAACGCAGATCTCGAGACGCTCAAAATCCAGATCCTTCACGCGCAGCGTGAGACACTCCATCAGCCGGAGGCCACCGCCGTAGAGCAACAAGGAAATGAGTCGCATGCCGCCATGGAGCTGCCGAAACAGCGCCGCCACCTCACCACGATTACGCACGGCGGGCAACCGCGTAGGAGCATGGGATCGCAAGACGCGACGCAAATCACTGATCGGCGTCGCCAGCACCTCTCGATACAGCAGCATCAGCGCGCTCAGCGCCTGCATCTGCGTCGAGCGCGCCACGCCCCGTTCATCGGCCAAGTACGTGAGATAGGCCACAATGTCCGACTCATCTACCTCCGACGGATGGCGCGTGCCGTGATATCGGATATAACGGATGATCCAACCCAGATAGGCCTGCTCAGTACGCGGGCTTAAATGGCGGGCGCGCATGCGGCCTCGCACCTGGGTCAACAACTTTGGCCTCTCTGCAGGCATATCCGGTTCCGTGGAGTGGGTGCGCTTCCTCGCCCATACCTACCACCGTCGGCCGAAAATTCCTGCATCAAATCATTGCGACGCACCATCTGCGAACGCCGCCTCGCCCCCCGCGCCGGTCACCCCTCGCCACGCTCCCGACGCATATTTCCGGGAGCCTTCGCCCCGAGCACACCTCCGCAGCAGCGCGTCCCTCCGGCCCAACTCGTCTCGGTGGGCGCAGCGGCCTCTGGAAATCGGTTGACGGCGGTGATACGTGGACAGATCTCACCGCCAATCCCGGCATGCCGAAAGCACCAATCGGCAAAATCGGCGTCGCCGTGTCCCCGGCAAACCCACGACGCATCTACGCCTCCATCGAAGCCAAGGACACACTCGGCGGCATCTTTCGCTCCAACGACGGTGGCGACAGTTGGTCGCGCACGAATGGACAACAACAGTTTCAAGTGCGCACGTGGTACTACTAGTCGGTCACCGCCGATCCCACCAACGAGAACGTACTCTGGGTCATGAATCTGCAGGTGTGGAAGTCGATCGACGCTGGACGCACCTTCTCGCGCGTGCGCGCGCCGCACGGCGATACGCACATCATGTGGGTCGATCCGAAGAATTCCGATCGTCTGATCAACGGCAACGACGGCGGCGCCACGGTATCACTCGACGGCGGCAAGAGCTGGTAGGTGGGGGGGCACGGGGCGGAGCGGGTCCGATTGGGTCCCCCGATGGGACCACTGCGCACGCCATCCCCGCGGGGCGTCTCGGGGCCAGGCTCGGCGGGGCGTCGGCGGGGACGCGCGGAGCGCGTGACGCCCCCCGGTTCGCGGGCGCCCGGGTCGATGGGGGGCTTCTCGCGTCCACCTGCGTCGCGGCGGCGCTGCGGGTGCGATGGTGCGTGAGGATCTGGTCGATCACGGACCGTTGCGTGATGAACGCCACGATCCGCATCGGGCCGTGGCACGTCGGGCAAGCGAGCGGGTCGACCTCGCAGCTCTGTTGCAGCAACGCCGGCCATCGGCGGGTAGCTTCGGTGGGCGCGAGTCGTGGCTCAATTTGCTCGACAACGACATCAAGTTTTCACCCGATGGCGCGACCGTTTACGTCGAGATGTCACAACAGGCATTGGACTACGTGGTGAGTGTCGCGGACGCCGGGCCGGGCACCCCGGAATCCGAACGCGAGCGGGTGTTCGAACGCCTGGTGCGTCTGGACACGGCGCGTTCCCGCACCGACGCCAGCGCGACCATCGGTGCCGGACTGGGATTGGCCGTCGCGCGACGTATAGCAGAGTTGCACGGTGGTCGGTTGGTGATCACCGTATCGCACCCTCGGGGCGCACGGTATTTCAGCTGATACTGCCGACCGTTCTCCTTACCGCCCGCGCGACACGCTGAAGCTGACCAGCACACTGCGCGGACTGCCCGGCTCGTACGCCAGGGGAACGTTGCTCACCACGTCGGGATTGAGATAGGCACTGCCGATCCACTTCTTGTCAGTCAGGTTCTCCACGCTCACGAAGCCGCGCACATACGTCTCGCCGACATGCAGGAGCCGATCGGCGCGAACACCCACGCCGATAATGTGTGAAGCGTCAACGTTCACCGTGTTGGCATCGTCAGCAAAGTAGCTGCCCGTGCCCTGTATGCCGGCCTGCAGCGAGAGTCCCAACGGCGCCGTGCTGGGCGCGAAAATCAGATTGGACGAATAGAACCATCCGGGGATGCCGACGATCTTGTTTCCGGAATAATCGGCAAACACACCTGCCTTGGCCGTACTGTAGTGCACCGAATCCACCAGATACTTCTGGTACGTATTCTTGGACAGCGTCAGCGCATTCTGCAAACTGACACCGTGCTTCGCCCTCGCGGTCAGTCCGATTTCGAGACCTATGCGACGTGCTTCACCGGCCGTGAAATAGAACCGACCGCCACGATAGGGCACAATTTCGTTGGTGACGTTGGTCAGGTATCCGGCAACATCGTAGCTGACGGTCTGTAGAAAGTTCTCGCCAGTGCCGACCGCGAACGCGTGCTTGGAGCCCAGTTCAAAGGTGGTCGAGCGAATAGGCTCGAGCAGCGGGTTGAGCGCCGTCACGGTGTCCTGACCAAACGTGCTGGCCGGATCGGTCTCGTTGCCCGCCGGCGCTTCGACGCCGCCACCGACGTTTGCGTAGAACGTATGGGTTGGCGAAACGCGCCAGGTCGCGCCGAGCTTCGGCGTCACCCGCGCAAAGCGCTTGCTGGCGTTGGTCCTGGCATTGATGAAGCTCTGATAGTAATAGCTGATGCCATCCGCTCGCGCACCAAACGTGAGCGCCAACCTGTCGGAGACAGACAGTTCGTCTTCGACGTAGACTCCGGAGTTGTAGGCGCCCTCCTTCTTGTTATCGCGCAAATCCGTGGCGCGCTTCCCCGCCGCAGTCAGGCCGTAGAACAGGATGGCGCCGTCCTGGTAGGCCTGATCAAGCCCGCTCGTGAACCGATTGGACTTCCCGCCCAGTACCTCGACGCGATTGTACTGCAGGTTGCCACCCAGATGGTAGCGAGTGAAGTCCCGAAAGGTCCCGCGCTCGGAGCGTTGCAGAAACTTCGGATTCACGTAGGCAGTGGTCGACACAGATTGCTTCGCGTCGATCTGATGTTCGACCGCGATACCAAGTCGGCCCAGTCGATTGTATCGTCGTTCATCGCGTGTGTTATACGTGGCATTGGCCTGCTTGGGATCAGCAGCGACCTGCGCAGCGGAGAGCGGGCCGGGAATGTGCATCAAGTTGTTGGCGCCGAGCAGATGAATGCGCAACAGGGTCTTCTCGCCAACCGGCGCGGCAATGCCGGCATTGAACAGCACTCGGCGCGCATCGGAATTCACTCGCCACCCGTCAAACGTGGTGTTGGTGAGCGTGGCATAGGCCACGCCCCCCGTTCCGACCGGCGCTCCCATTTGCGCCACATAGCGCTGCATGCCAAAACTGCCGCTCATTATCTGCAGCGACGAAAACGGACGATCGACACCGCTCGGCACGGTCGATACGCTTACCACGCCGCCGGCCGCGTTGCCCCAGAGCGAACTCGCGTTGGAGCGGATCACATCAATGCCTTCCGACGCCGCCAGGTCGATGTTGTCGAACGATGTGCGTCCATCCGGCTCCGTTTCCGGAATGCCGTCCAGCAGCACACGGATCCCGCGCGACGTGCCGGCGTTCGAACGATCACCGGCACCGCGCGCGCCGAATCCACGGATGGTAATTCGTACGTCTGACGTGCCATATCGCGATTGCACCAAGGCGCCCGGCACGCCAATCATGGCGTCATTCAGGCCGAAGCCGGACTTGGCGGCGTACGCCGAACGATCGACATGCGTGATAGCCAGCGGTGATCGGAACGCCGACTGACCGCTGCGCGTGGCGCGCACGTTCACTGGCACCAGCCGTTGGGCAATGCTGTCGCGTGTGGCCGCCGAGTCGGGCTTGGTGACCTGCGCGAATAGCGCTACGGGGGTCGCCACGGTGGCCAGAATGCAGGCGAACAGCGTGCGGAAGGGGCGGTTCAGACGCATGAGGAATCGGAGAGGAACCATGAATATTTCATGAACTCCCGAATGTACCGCGCCCCAGGCAACGCGACAAGGCGAGGCCGTTGATACGCCAGCCGGAGAGATCCCGCCCTCCGAATCTCTCCCGTCTCAAGTCTCCCGTCTCCCGTCTCCCCTACTGCACCACCGCCGGTTTCGTCCCCTGCAACCAGTACCCAAACCATTGCCGGATCCGACCCAGTCGATCGACCAGCAGCCACGGCTCACCCGTGCGACTCAGATCATGATTGGACCGCGGGTAGCGCAC
>JANMRE010000076.1:0-2717 GCA_031370885.1 Gemmatimonadaceae bacterium | reverse complement strand
GTACACGGTGGCCATGCCGCCTTCGCCCAGGTGGCGGAGAATGCGATAGCGGCCGTCGAGGGCGGTGTTCAGGCGGTCGGTTGTGCGGTCATGCCAAGAAAGTGGTTGCCGCGCGTCGCGCGCGATACCCCGGGCGTGCGGTACCGGCCTCCAGCGTCGCCGTGACGCGATCTCGCGTGTGCGGGTCGCCATCAGCGCGCAGGAAATGAATCCAGGACGACGTGTCCACGAGCACGAGCCGTTCGCTGGAGCTATTCGCGATGGCGCACTGCACTGCTGCGTGCGTTGCAGACCAAAACGCGTAGAAACTGCCTCGCAGGCAATCACGCGGTACCGCGAAGAGGCGAGTGCGAGCGCATCGTCAGCGGGACATCCTCGCCACGCTGCCACACGACACTCGGCCCTCATATTGACAGTGTATCTACGCCGTAGTACTTTGCCGATCATATTTGAGTGGGACCCAGACAAGGCCGCTGCGAGCGCGATCAAACACGGGGTGGACTTCCGCGAGGTTGTGCACACATGGCGCGATCCTTATGCGCTGGTCCTTGCTGTCGACCACGAATCGGAAGTGCGGTACCAGATGATAGGCGCGATCGACGACCGCATCGTGACCGTCGTCTTCACCATCAGGATGCAGGCCATTCGATTGATCTCTGCACGTTACGCCAGCCGCCAGGAGCGACGACGCTATGCCCAAACGCCACGGGATTGGTAAGTCCAAGATCGTGCGGGTGCGGGCAGACAGGGCAACTGCGCGTCCGCGCAATACAGCCCGCACCACCGTACCCAGTGATGCGGAGATTGAGCGTCGCTCGGTGAGCGATCCGGATAACCCAACACTCACCGCCGCGCAGCTTGCGTCGATGCAGTTATTACGGGACGCACCGCCCAAGGTGCTGTTCAGTCTCCGCATCGACGCCCACGTACTGGCCGCCTATCGCCGCAGCGGGAGAGGGTGGCAAACGCGGATGAACGATGTGTTGGCGGCAGCGGTCACGTTGAGTGAGCCGAGTGTGTCCACGGTCGTTGACGACATCGAAGCGTCGGCACGACGCACGCTGGCCCTCGCACAGCAGTTGCGCCAGCGCGGCGCGGACAGCTGACCATTCGCCGTCGCAATGAGACGAGCGCCGAGGCGAACCACCGGCGAAGCTCTTACCGCTTCAGCTTCGCCCGCAACTCCGTAAACCAGTGCTCTGCCAACATCACCGGCGGCACCGGCGGCGCGGGCGGCGCTGTGATGATGAGAAAGCGATCGTCACCCGGCGCCACGTCGTGTAAGCAATCCTGCTATGCCGCTTCTTGCAAATGTAGAATACGGCGTTTTGCGTGCAGAGAGAACGGTGTTTTGCAATCTTGCTACACGGTGTTTTGCAAGGCAATATCACCGGTGTTTGCACGGTGTACTCATGGCTTGGGCGTCGGAGCTGGCCCATCCGTAAACCGCAGTCCGCTCAGCGCGCGCTGCGTCACGTGAATCTCGCGAATCGCCGCCCGGGTGAAATCGGCCATCGGCGTGGTATCCGCTGTCACGATCATCATCAGGGACCCGTCGGGCATCACATCCCAACGTCGGTTGGAACCAGCGAGGGCCGGGAAGTCCGGCATGACCACGCGCGGGCGCGCGACCCGGATCGGTGCATCGCCACTGAGATCGGCAACCATCAGCGTGCGTGCCGAGCCGCTCGTCGAATCACGCGGCACCACGAAGTAGATCTGTTTGCCGTTCGGCGCCCACGCCGGCTCCGTTCCCCCAGGTCCAGAAATGGCCACCGCGCTCCCGGGTCCAGGAAAGGGGCGCACGAACACCTGCCGGCCTTTCACATAAGCCGTCCAGTGAAAGTCCGGAGAGAACGCGATATACCCGACACCGATGGAGTCCGTCGCCAGCGACCGAGTTATCGTCCCATCCGGGGACCAGAGCCTCAGTCCCCGCCAATCAGACGAAAACCCGCTAAAGACGATCGTGCCGTCGGGCAACCATTCAATCGCACGCTGGCCGCTGGACTTGATCTCAAGCCGCCGGGGCATGGTCACGCCATCCAGGCTCACGATCGTCAGGTCGCGCCCCTCAGCGCCATCGACCTCCACGACGAGCTGGCGGCCATCACGACTCCAAATGGGGCGATCATTGAACAGCGCCTTTGAGGCGACCGGCGTCAGCAGTTCGCGCGCCAGGTCGAACACGGCGGTCGTACTCCCGAACCCTCGCGCCGCATCGTTCATCGAGAACACCAGCCGATCACCGGTGGGCGAGCTGCGTACGTAACCGTAATCCGCGACTGGGACGGGCACCCGACGCAGTGCGCCGCTCGGCGCTCTTTGCACTAAGGCGTAGCGCTGCGGCGGATAGAACCCACCGCGCGCCACCACGAGATCCCCGTGCGCGGAGACGGCGTACTGTCCAATGTTCGAGTCCGATCCGGTATTCTGAGTCGAGATGGCATTCGCGACGTCCCGCTCGACGGTGACCGGTTCGCCGGAGGCCGTCCCCGCCATTGCGTCGAATCGCACCGCCATGAGCGACGTGCCCCGCATGAAGAGCAGGAGCGTGTCGCCCACCAGCGTGCCGTGGGACGCCTGCTCCAGCACCGTGCTGATTTTCCCCGTCTTGCGATTCAGGAGCCGGAGCACCGAGCTCCGCGGGTCGCGCGTGCGCGGCGCATGATACAGCAGACGCGCGCCACCGGAGATCAGCTGCGGCGCGCGCACGA
>JANMRE010000008.1:0-6359 GCA_031370885.1 Gemmatimonadaceae bacterium | reverse complement strand
CGAGGCGATCGGGGAGCGTCGGATCGCTCACCTCCAACATCGCGCGGCCACCTCCCACGCGTCGGACTCGACCGCCCGACAGCGGCGCGTCGTCGAGTTCCCGCAGTCCCTTGGTAATGGTGACGCGCGACAACCCACAGGGCTTGATGCGCCACGAGCCGCTATTCCACGATCAGTTCCAATCCGGACTCGATGACAAAGCGAGTGAGCACGGCGGGCGAAGACGCGCCAACCTTGCGCGCGAGGCTCTCGCGGTAGGTGTTAACCGTTCGAAGGCCGATACCAAGCGAGCCTGCGATCTGCTTGCTGCTCATCCCTGAAGCGACGGACACCGCCACCTGACGTTCTCGTCGACTCAGTGCAGCCGAGAGCGTCGGCGCGGGGCACTGTGCGCGGAGCGCGCACGCACTGCAGTCACCTCCACGCAGGTTATCCACTGCGTTACAGAAGTCCGTTACGCCGGCATCGTACGGCAGGCACTCGACCGCCGAGTCGATCCCCTCTGTTCGGCTAAGAAACAGCACGCACGCATCGGGCAGGTGTGTGCGAAGGCGGGCGAGCGCCAGATGCTCCGCCTCCGTGTCGGGCGCACCATCGACGAGCACCACTTGCGGGTAGTGCTCGCGAACAAGCGTCGCCGCCACCCCGAGGTCGCGCGCTTCTGCCAAGACGACAAAGCCGGGCGTGCCATTCAGTAGCGCTCGCAGGCCTGCGCGTATGAGCGCGTGTTTCGCGACGAGGAGGATGGGAGTTTCACGAACCATATGGGATAATAGCTATCGGGATTCGATTCGCAACCGGCGTTGGCGCGGCCCACGCGAGGATCTGGAGGGCTTGCGGTCTCGGTAGAACTGCCGAAGGGCGCGCAGGCGGCGACCCTGACATCCTGAGAGAGCACCGCATCACCTTCTCTCTTTGCATCGGTCTCCATGCGATCTCTCGTCTTCTGTTTGTTCGGCTGCGCTTCGATGAGCTGCGCCGTAGTAATCCCGCAGGCGCTCCGCGCCCAGCAGGCGGACCGGTCCACGCCGGCGCCGCTGTTGTCCCCCCCGAACGTCGCGTACGGCGTGAGGCTCGACACGCTGCGAGTGCGACCATTCGACATTCCCTCGCTGCCCCTGGCGGACGCGTTGGCGGAATTTGCACGTCAGTCTGACCTGATCGTTCGTGTGAATGCGGCGTCGCTGAGCGGCGTACGGTCGCATGCTGTTTCGGGCGTGTTCGCGCCGCGGGCTGCGCTTCAACAGATGCTGCGCGAGACGGGCTTTGCGGCCCGGTTCACCAATGCGCAGACGGTCGTGGTGGCACCCTTGGGGATCGCGGGCGATGCGTCACAGCCTCTTGACCGCTTCATGGTCACAGCGAGCGCCTCGCGACAGCCTGGGTACCTCGTGAGGCGCACGAGTTCACCTACGCGAACAGAAACGACGCTTCGCGACACGCCGCAGGCCGTGTCTGTTGTCGCTCGTGAGGTTATTGCCGACCAAGCGATGCAAAGCATGGCCGATGTTGTTCGCTACATCCCCGGTGTTACCATGAGCCTGGGCGAGGGGCACCGAGACCAGCCCACCATTCGTGGCAACAGCAGCACGGCCAACTTTCTCATCGACGGGAGCCGCGACGACGCCCAATACCTGCGCGATGTGTACAACATCGACCGGGTGGAAGCGATAAAGGGCGCGAGCGCGATGATCTTTGGCCGTGGCACAGGCGGAGGCGTGATCAACCGGGTGTTCAAAGCCGCGGAGTGGTCGACGACGCGTTCGCTCACGTTCGAGGGCGGCTCGTTCGATCACAAGCGCGCCACATTCGACGCGGGACAGGGTCTGGGACGTGCGACGGCCGCGCGGGTGAACGCCATGGCAGAGCGATCTGGTGGGTTTCGCGACGCCGCCCGACTCGAACGCTACGGTGTCAACCCGGCGCTGGCCGTCGCACTCGGTGAGCGCACGACGATGCGACTCAGCTATGAGCTTTTCCGCGACGACCGCCGTGTGGATCGCGGCATCCCGTCGTTTGAGGGGCGACCCATTGCTGTTAATCGCGCCACGTTCTTCGGCAATCCTGCCGTCAACACCGCGTCGGCGGTGGTCAACGCGCTTGGCTTCACGCTGCAGCACAAAGCGCCGAGCGGCCTGACCGTTCGCAACGTCTCCCGCTTTGCGGACTACGACAAGTTTTATCAGAACAGTTTTCCGAGTGCAGTGAATGCGGCAGGGACGCAGGCGACGCTCAGTGCGTACAAAGATGCCGTTCAGCGTCGAAACGTGTTCAGCCAGACTGATGTGACGTACGCGATTCGTTCTGGGGCATTCCAGCACGGCCTGATGGCGGGCGTGGAGGTTGGTCGTCAGCGCACGGCGCAAGTCCGCAACTCGGGCTACTTCGCGAATGGTTCTGCAAGCGGTGCGACAACGCTGAGTGTTCCGTTTACCGCACCGACGGTGGGCACCGCCGTGAGCTTTCGCCTGGGTGCAACGGACGCGGACAACGAGGCGACGGTGAACACCGTGTCCGCATACGCGCAGGACCAGATCGTCGTGTCATCGTGGTTGCAGGCCGTTGTCGGCGTGCGCTCGGAGCGCTTCGACATCCGGTACTACAACAACCGGAACGGTCAGGCTCTCGCGCGCACAGACCAACTGCACGCGCCGCGTGCGGGGCTCGTGCTCAAGCCGGTGACGTCGCTTTCGTTCTACGGCAGTTATGGCGTGTCATTCCTGCCGAGTAGCGGTGACCAGTTCACGGCGTTGACGGTGACATCGCAGACGCTTAAGCCTGAGCAGTTTCGCAACCGAGAAGTCGGGGCCAAATGGGATATGCGTTCAAACCTCGCGCTGACCGCGGCGACCTATCGGCTGGATCGCACGAACACGGCGGCGCCCGATCCTGTCAACCCAGCGCGCACCGTGCAGACCGGCGCACAACGGACGACCGGGTTCGAGTTCGATGTTGCTGGTCATGTGACCCGCGCATGGCAAGTCATGGGCGGTGTCGCCGTGCAGCGCGCCACGATCACCAGCAGCACCGCGGCGGCAAAGGCTGGCGCGACGGTGCCGCTCGTACCTCGCCGTACGGTTTCACTGTGGAATCGCTACCAGCTCGCGCGGTCGTTCGGCGTCGGGCTCGGCGTGGTGCATCAGGGCGAGATGTACACCGGCATCGACAACGCTGTCCGGCTCCCCCGATTCACGCGCGTTGACGGTGCGGTGTTTGTCGCTTTGTCGTCGCACGTTCGCGCCCAGATGAACGTCGAGAATCTGCTGGGCCGACGGTACTTCGCCACCGCGTACAACAACCACAACATCATGCCGGGCGCGCCGCGCACGATGAGGATTTCGATCACCGCGACTCCGTGGCGCCCAAACAGCTTGGTGAAGGGGGATGGCGTCGGTGCAAGCGATGCCGCGATCCCTCGAGGGCGAACTACGACAGCCGCGCGAGGAGTTGCGCCGGAGTGAAAGCAGGGATCGGTGAATTTCGAAAGTCACGCGCGTTGCGCGTGGCAATGCACTCCGCAGCGCACGCGAGTGCCGCGCCAACTTGCATCGCATCCTCGAAATCCTTGAACGACAGCGCGGAGGCGGCGCGCATATGCACCGTGGTCGTTGGGGCAATGTCGACGAATTGCATCAGTTCATCGATAAATCGACGGGCTGCGGTGGCGCCGCGTCGAGCCGACACGAGATAGAAGAAATTGGAGATCGTGTGCCACGCCACGAATCCGCGCGCGGCGCCGCGCTCCATCACGTCGAGGAGCGCGGCGGCGTCATCAACGTGGGGACGTCGTTCGAGTGCGATATCGACCAGAATATCGGTGTCAACGAGAACAATCACAGGTACTTTTTCGCGAGCGCTGCGAAGCGTTCGTCGACCCGCTCGGCGGGAACGAACTGCCCCCGCCAGCGCGTCGCAAACGATGGCGTCTCGTCGCCGGCGCTGAGACGACGGAGACTGCCTTCGATGATCTCCGATAGCGAAACACCGCGCGCGCGTGCATAGCGTTTGGCGAGCGGCAGCAAGTCGCGATCGATCGTGACAGTGAGTTTGGTTTTCATGGAGTATACGTGTGTACAGCGGAGTATACGTATATTGGCGCACTGCGTCAACGGTGTCCCGGCGAAGTCCGATGAACCCGACCCGCCGAGAGGCGAGTGTTCAGCTTGTGATACTCCGCGACCTTTTTGCGCGCGCCATTGATTGACCCGAAATGCGAGGTTGCGTGTGACCGGTTTCAATTCTGCACTCCAGCGCGTGAGTGGACGACGGCACCGCGAACATGCAGCCGCTACCAGACGCGCGCACACTTACCGTCGTAATCGCACTGCCATCTGCGCCGACTAGCGCCATCGAGCGTGTTGCACCAGATTTTATGCAGCTTAAATGACTTTGGCGTTCCGGCGACCGCGCACCGGACTATTCACGATTTGGCGCTGTCAGTGGTTGCGCGCGCGCCTCTGGATAACTTCTATGCCGTACTTTTCGACCGCGCACCAATGCGGCACCGCCATCGTTTTGGCGACAATGCTCGGCGCGTCGCCTGCACGGGCGTGGCAGACTTTATCATCGAATCTGGTGGTCACGCGGCCGACGGACAGCACGCTGACCCTGCACGCGCTCTACGACGCGGTGGATCGTTCCAATCCGCGCATACGGGCGGCGTTGGAGCTTGCGCGCGCAGCGTCGGCACGCGTCTCCGGTGCCAGCAAGCCACCGGATCCCGCGATCCAACTCGGGTTCATGAACTACATGCTTCCACGGCTCACGCCGGATGCGTCGCTCGGGATGCGCCAGGTGCAGCTCATGCAAATGGTCCCGCTTCCGGGCAAGCTCGCTGCGGCCGGCGATGCCGCCCGCGCTCGGGCCCAGGCGGCAGACGCGCGCACGACGGACGTACGATGGGAGATCCGATCGACGACGGCGATGGCGTTCTACGAGCTGTGGGCCGCCCGAGCCCGGATTGATATCGCCGGCGAAACACGCCGCCTGCTTGAGAACACAGCCGCCGTTGCCACTGCGATGTACCGCGTGGGGGATGGCCGGCAATCGGACGTGCTGCGCGCTCGTGTGGAAATTGCCCGTATGGACGAGGAGATCATCCGAATGCAGGTCATGGCAAACGCGGCGCGCGCGCGGATCGCAGCTGCCGTTGACCTCCAGGAGGACGCTGTGCACGGACGTCCGGTGCTACCGACGTTCCCGGACTCACTTCCCACTCGGGACGAACTGGAGGTCATCGCGCTGCGCGCACGTCCGATGCTGGCCGCCGGCGCTGCAGAGGTCCGCGCCGCGACAGCCGACGAGCGTCTCGCTCGGCGTGAGCGCTGGCCTGACATCCAGGTTGGCCTGCAGTACGGCGAACGAGGCATGCCCATGGGGACCACTGATCGGATGGGAAGTCTCATGATCGGCACGACCATTCCCGTGTTCGCGCGCTCGCGTCAGCTACGGATGCGAGATGAGACGGCGGCCATGCGCGCGATGACGGAAGCAGACCTACGCGGCATGCGTGCGGATACCCGAGCGCGTGTTGCGGAGGTGCACGCGGACCTCGGGCGGGCACGACGACTTGGGACGCTGTACCGACTGACGGTGTTGCCGCTTGCCGAAGCCGCTGCCGCTTCCGCCCTCGCGTCGTACCGCTCAGGCGCGGTCGACTTCATGACGGTGCTGGAGAATCGGATGACGGTCAATCGATACCATGAGGAACTGGTAACACTCACGGCCGACGAGGGTCGTGCCTGGGCGGAACTCGAAATGCTGGTCAGCCGCGCGCTTCTCGCGCCAGCGGGGACACGGTGATGCTTGACCGTCCTGAACAACCGGACCTTCGCGCCAGTGAGCCCGTAGCACGTTCCCGGGCAAGTCGGATCATCCGCACCTCCGTGATCATCACCCTGCCCGTGGCGGCCATTGTGGTCGCATGGTGGGCCACGCGTCCGGCGCCGCAGGTAACCACTTCGGCCGGGGCCGCTGATCATGCGGCGAGGGGCATCAGCAGCGGAGACAGTGCGCGTCCCATCACGCTGGATGTGGAGGGTGCTCGACGCATTGGCGTGACGTTCGCGGCGGTCACTGAGGAACCGCTCGGACGCGAGGTGCGCACCGTCGGTCAGGTCGTGGTCGATGAGACGCGAGTGCGTACCATCACGCTCAAAGTCGATGGATGGGTAGAGCGTTTGCATGTGGACTACACCGGCCAGCGTATCGTGCTCGGTGCGCCGTTGCTGACGATCTACTCACCGATGCTGGTGACGGCGCAGGAGGAATTGCTGCTTGCGCGGCAGCTCATGCGCGATGTCGCAGCGGGGACCGGAGAAACGCGGGACGGTGCCGCCGACCTCATGCAGGCGGCGCGG
>JANMRE010000821.1:0-2283 GCA_031370885.1 Gemmatimonadaceae bacterium | reverse complement strand
GGACGCGATGTCGTCAGGGCGACGGATGAGCATGGGGGGCAGACGGGTAAAGTGTGGTTCCAACATCATCAGTCCAACGTCTTCGAAAATCGCCTGACCGCAATCGCCAACAACGCGAACGCCGCCACCGTCAATATGGCCAATTGCGTCCACAAGTCCTCAACACCGACGCCTTTCAAAAGGATCCCGCGCAAGATCTCCAGAAACCACGTGAGCGGAAGCAAGGCCCCAATCCACTGCGCTGGCTCGGGCATCGCCGCCCGAGGGAAGATGTAGCCCGACAGCAGGATGTTGGGCAACATGAAGAAGAAGCTCAACTGCATCGCCTGCACCTGGTTGCGCGCAATGGTCGAGATGATCAACCCCACGCCAAGACTGGCCATGATGAACACCAGCGCCAGCGTGTACAGCAGCGGCAGACTGCCGCGAATGGGAATGTGAAAGAAGTTGGTGCCCAGCAACAGCACGACACTCATCTGCACATAGCCCACCATCACGAACGGCACGAGCTTCCCCAACATGAGACTCGTTTTGCCGATTGGCGTGACAATCAACTGTTCGAGAGTGCCGCGTTCGCGTTCACGCACCACGGCCGTGGACGTGATCAGCGTCATGGTGATGGTGAGCAGGATCCCCACGATCCCGGGCACGATAAACACCGCACTGCGTTGCGCCGGATTGTACCAGGGTCGCACCCGGATCTCCACGGGCGGGACCAACTTGTATTGGCTGGCCAACAACTGCGCGCCACGCGCCTGCGCTGCCAACTGCGCGCCTGAAATCGCTGCCCCCGACGACTGCGGATCGGCCGCATCGATCAGCAACTGCGCGCGGCCCGTTTCGCCGCGCCGCAACGCGCGTTGATAGTCGGGCGGAATTACCAACGCCACCCGGGCCGCCCCACGCTCGATCCATCGCTGCGCCGTCGCCCGATTGGGCACCGCCGCCACAATCTTGAAATTGTCCGTGTTGGCCAGCACCTGAATCAACGCCCGACTCTCCGACGTGCGCGATTCATCCATCACCACCGTGGGCAGCTTGCGCACATCGGTCTGGATGGCATACCCAAACAGCAACAGTTGAATCGCCGGAAGCCCGGTCATCAGGGCAAACGTCAAGCGGTCACGCCGCAACTGGATGAACTCCTTCCAGAGCATCGGCCACACCGTCCACGTGCGCACGCGGGTGATCATGTGGCGCGCTCCGCCTCATCGCGTGCCTGCAGCATCACAAACACTTCTTCCACATTGGTCGTCCCGAACTGCGTCGTGATCTCTTTGGGTGTGCCCAACGCAATCAGCTGTCCGCGCGACAGGAATGCCAGACGTTGGCACCGTTCGGCTTCGTCCATGTAGTGCGTCGTGACCAGCACCGTCGTGCCACGTTCGGCCAATCGATAAATCGTTTCCCAGAACGTGCGACGCGCCGCCGGATCGACACCCGCCGTTGGCTCATCAAGGAACAACAAATCGGGTCGATGCGCCGTCGCACAGGCCAGCGCCAGGCGCTGCTTCCATCCACCACTAAGCGTGCCCGCCATCTGCTTCAGCCGATCCGTCAGGCCCGCATCCTGTGCGTGCTCCGCCAGCAGCTGGTCGCGGTCTGCGCCCAGCACTCCATACACTGCCGAGTAGAAACGAAGATTTTCCGACACCGTGAGGTCGTCGTACAAGCCGTAGCGCTGCGACATGTAGCCAATGCGTGTGCGCACCCGTTCGGCCTCGTGAGTGACATCGAATCCCGCCACGTCCGCTGTACCACTGGTGGGCACCACGAGCCCGCACAACATGCGAATGGTTGTGGTTTTGCCCGAGCCATTCGGACCCAGCAAGCCGAACACCTCGCCGCGATGGATCTCCAGATCGAGTCCATGCACCGCGACCAGCGAGCCAAAAACCTTTCGCAACGCACGGGTGCGTACTACCGCCGGAGCCGCCACGCGTCAGGGTGCGGGGCTGCTGTTCGCAACGCGCGGCAACTGCACGGTAATCGGAAGTCCGGCCCGCAATCGATCGGTGCGTTCGCGGAATTCAATCTTCACACCAAACAACAGATCGGCGCGCTCTTGCTCCGTGAGCGCCACGCGCGGCGTGAACTCAGCCCTGCTGGCGATCGCCGCAATACGTCCGCGATAATTCGTGGTATCGCCATCCAGTTGTACGGTCAGCGTGTCACCCACATGCAATCGCGGAATCACGAATTGCGACACATAAATGCGCGCCCATGGGCGTGACGGCTGACCCAACGTGATGGCGCACTGTCCGGCAGAAAGCACCTCACCGG
>JANMRE010000735.1:0-3188 GCA_031370885.1 Gemmatimonadaceae bacterium | reverse complement strand
CACCGCCGTACCACTTGCCCAGCACACTCGGCGACAGCACGTCGCCCGCCAGCACGAACAGCACCGGTGCGCCCGTGGCCTGTTCTATGGAATCGCGGATGGCCGCCACGCGCGCCAGCCCACCGCGTCCGTCCCGCATGGTGTCGGTGACATAAACGTCGTTCACCAGCAGCATGCGAACGGTTGGCATTGTCACCACCGGCATTGGCCCGGGACGCGCGCTGGCGCGGCCGCGGCTGCAAGCGGTCGCCATGGTGCATAACAAGCATGACGCGCCCAACGCGACCGTGCGTGCGCCCCGGACGCGCATGTCGGCCCACCGGCGCAACGCCAGGACCGCGCTCATTGGCGTGGGTCTCGTACTACGCCAGCAAACAAAATAGTGCCGGCGAACCGCTCACGGATGAAGAACACGAATGGCTTGTCGACACGAAACGTGGGAGGCAATGACGTTGGCACGACGCCGACCACCGTCACGGCCGCCGCGCGCGTGCCCCGTTCATTCACGTCAACCGTCACCCCATGCTGCACGAATCCCAACTTCGCCCCCGTGCCCACCAAGCGCGGGAACTCGGCCAGATCGCTGAACGCCCGTGGCATTCCCAGTTGTTTCAGTGCGGACGAGAGTTCGATCGATCCGCGCAGCGTGAAACGCGGCACGAAAACTCGCGTGCGTTCGCCAGTTGCCGAGAGCCCTTCGGTGACCCTTGCCAGCGAGGCGGAATCGAGACCGGCAACGAATGCACCAACCGTGCCGGTGGTTGGTACCAACACCAGCATCGCGTACGCGCTGTTCCCGTACGGCAGTTCCACGGCGGTGTATGTCGCCGACGTTACGCCGCGAACGTTTCCTTGACGCGACATCATGGGCACTGACACCGACGCGCCGTTCTCGAGCGCGAACGGCGCCGACGTCGTCTCGGCCGGATCGAACGCCTGCCGCCAACGCCCCTCGAACAACACGGCATTGGCCAACAGCATCAGCAGGTTGTCCGGTGGTGGCTGCGCCAACACCTGCGGTACCAGACCGGCCGTTTGCTGACTGCCCCACGCATTCACCGCGTCGAACATCGCCTGCGGTGTGGCGGCCGAACGAATCTCGGCGCCGAAATACGTGCGCACATCGCGTGCGAATGTGCTATCGGCCGTCAGACCGGAGCGCACCCAGATCCCATTGCCAATCTTTACGGTGACGCCGGGATCGAGCGTAGGAAGCATGACGCTCAAGTCGCGATACGCGCCATTGATTTCCGCGCGTTCGCGGGAACCCCAGCCAAGCGTGGCACGCATTTCCGTGTCGGTTTGACCGGTGGCACCGTTCATCACCATTCCCAGTGCGCTCCATACACTGAGCGGTGACAACAGCACGTTGCCGCTGCCCGTCGCGCTTACCTGACGCAGCAGCGCCAGGGCAAAACGATTCCCGCTGGCGATTCCCTGGCGCTCGACGGCGGTCAGTTCGCGCGGCAAGGCGTCGGCCGAGTCTACGGTCGCGGGAGCCGTGCCGCCCTCTCCGCATGCGACGGTGAGCACCAACAGCGCTGCCCACGCGATCCGGGTCCAGCACGCCAATCCCGTCACGGAATTCCGCTGGCGCGCGCCCGGCGTGCGGTGTATTGCGGCCCGCGGTGAGGAATGCATGTCCAAGCTGTTAGATGAGGCTGGCCGGATTGACGCCGCGAATCGTGAAGAGACGCGCAATCGCTTCACCGATCTTGTTATTCGGCGTGCTCGCCCCGGCGGTGATCCCGACGCGCAGCGGTCCGCTGGTGGGCAGCCACGTCTCCTGCTCAGCCTCCGCAGAGTGCGGTCCAATGGGACGATGGCGTACGCGATTCCGCGCGACATCGATCTCGTCGGGATCCGCGATATGGTACGTGAGCACCTGCTCGGCGCACAATGCAGCCAGCGAAATGGTATTACTGGAGTTGTAGCCACCCACCACGACCATCAGGTCCAGCGGCTCAGCGAGCAGTTCGATCACGGCATCCTGCCGGTCCTGCGTGGCACTGCATATCGTGTCGAACGTGCGAAAGTGCTCACTTCGATGCGATTCGCCGTAAGCGCGCGACATCGCCTCGCCCACCGCCGCACCGATGGCCAGCGACTCGCGCGCCAGCATCGTGGTTTGGTTTGCCACGCCGATGCGATCGAGATGCCGATCGGGATCGAAATGATCCGACGCTGCCTTCGCGAACTTCCCGAGGAACGCGTCCCGACTGAGCGCCGGACGCGGTGACGGCTTTCCGGCCTTCGCCTCGATGAAATCCATCACCATCTCGGCCTCCGTCATGTCGCGCACGATGAGATACTGCCCACCGTGGTACTTCTCCACCTGTGACGCCGTTGCCCGCGTCTCCTCGTGGTAGTACTTGCCGTGGATCAGTGAAGTGAATCCGTCGCGCGCGTACACCTCAACACGCTTCCACACATTCAGCACCGACCCGCAGGTGGTATCCACCACAACGCATCCGAGCTCGCGCAACGTCTGAAAATCCTGAATCGTGACGCCAAACGCCGGCAGGATCACCACATCGGCCGCGAGCACGGCCGAATAGTCGAACCCCTTCCCGCTGGCCGGCAGAAACACCACACCCATCTCCTTCAGCTTGGCATTCACGTGCGGATTGTGAATGATCTCACCGGCCAGGAAGATGCGACGTTCCGGGAACTTGCGACGCGTCTGATAGGCGTAGTCGACGGCACGTTCCACGCCGTAGCAGAAGCCGAACTCCTTCGCCAATCGCACGGTTGTTTCACCCGATACGAGGGTGTAGTCGCGGGCGCGCAAGAGGTCCACCAGCTGTCCGGTGTAGTCGGCAGCGAGCGTATCCTGCACTTCGGCCTTGAGACCGAAGCCTTTGCGCACGTACGAACCGTCAGCGGGGGGAGCGGGGGTTGCCAGATCAGCCATGCTGAAATCTAGTGTGGCGTCTACCGCGCTTCTCGATCGTTATGTGAGAAGCCGGAGGGGTGAGCAGGAACAGGGGTGAGGGGTACAGGTGTGAGCAGGTGCAGGGGTGAGGGTGGAGCGGTGTGCAGTGAGGGTAGAGTCCGGGCAGCTTCCCTCTGCCCTCGCCGCTCTACCCCCGCTCTACCCTCACCCCTGTTCCTGCTCACCCCGTTCTGCTCACCCCTGTTCTTGCTCACCCCTGTTCTTGCTCACCCCTGTTGTTGCTCACCGCTCC
>JANMRE010000724.1:0-6997 GCA_031370885.1 Gemmatimonadaceae bacterium | reverse complement strand
GAGGGACTGACACCTCAGGAGATCGCTGAGCGATCCGCTGGCAATCTGTTGCCCGTGCCATGGATCGAGGCCGAGGATGTCGCACACGCGGTGCTGTACCTCGCGTCCGAGCGGGCACGTTACGTGACAGGTGCCTCGTGGGTGATCGATGCCGGACTGCTTACGCGATAGGTCCGACTCACCCGATCGCGTTCGCGGCATCTGAACTTGTGCGCAATCACTGCCGCAGTCGCTCCGGCATCCCCATCCAAGTCCGGGTCACGCTCACCAATAGCGCGATGACGCAACGCGTACGTCAGGGGATGTAGATGAAGTGGCGCAGCACGGCAATCTGGTCGGCGGTGGCGCCAACCTCGTTGTGAAACGTCGTGAACACGAGCCGTCCCGCACCTTGCGGGAGCGAGAAGGCGATCGGTCGATTGGTAAGTTGGTTTCCATCGGCGGTGTAGTTTGCGCGCAGCAGCACGGTCGCATTCGCGGGTGTCGTGAGAAGATTCGCCCATGAGCCGAGGTCGTACACGATTGACACGGCGCTCTTGCCGACGAACGTCTGCAGACTGGCGTCGACGATGGTGGCGGTAGTGCTCTGTGCGTCTCCTGTGAGTTCGAACGTGACACCTGGGAAAAGCTTGTTGACGTAATCGGCCGCCCAGTCCGACGCGTAAATGGTTCCACCGTTTTGCAGGAAGGCTTTGAGATTCGTAACGACGTTGGGGTTGTTAAACAGCGGATCCGTGTCGAGACCGCAGTTCAAGAAGATCATCCGGTATGCCGACGTCACCGCACTCGACCCAAGTTGCGAGGCCTGAATCTCCTCGATCGGGTTCCCCAGCACACCCTGCACAATGCTCTCGATGGAATCGAAGAGTCCTTTCACGAAGGCCAGTCTGCCCGTACTGACAAGCTGGGCCTTTGGCGCGGCGACAGACTGGTTCGCCGCCACGTTCACGTTGACCTTGGCCTGAAACGCGCCGCGCGTGACGACGATGACCTGTGGTCCCGAGGGGACGTTCGCAAGCGTGTAGGTACCGTTGGCCGCCGTTCTGGTGGATGGGACAGCCGATGCGCGACTGGCTGACGGTATGGGAGCGGTTTCGATCTCCACCAGCGCGTCGCCGATCGGCGTCACGCCATTGGCGGCAGTGACCAGGCCGGTAACGGTGCCGAAGGCAATCACCGGCGAGACGGTCAACGGCGCGCTTCCGCTCTTGGTCTCAACAGTAGCGATGATGGTGGCCTGACCAACGGCCACCGCAGTGACAGCGCCAGATGTCGCGTTCACCGTGGCGACTTGCACGTTGCTGCTCGACCAGGTGGCCGTGCGTCCGGTAAGCACATTGTTCTCGACATCGCGCGCGACAAATGTTGCCTGACCGTTGGTTCCCAACACGAGCGATGCCGGCGTCAACGTGACCGCGACCGTGTTAACCGGTCGAGGAATGACCGTCAGTGTCGCCGCGCCCGACGTTCCTTCGCTGGTTGCGGTAACTGACGTCGTTCCTACGGCCAGCGCCGTGATCACTCCGGCTGCCGATACCGACGCCGTGGCAGGAGTCGCCGAGGTCCACGTGATCGTGCGCCCACTGAGCACATTATTCGCCCGATCTTTGAGGACGGCGGTGGCCTGGGTTGTTCGCCCGAGCTCGACACTCGTTGCCGCAAGACTGACGGCGATCGTGGCGACGGCCGGCGGAATGACGGAGACACTCACCGTGCCTTGCTGTCCTCCGCTCGCGGCAGTGATTGTCGCAGCTCCCACCGACACGCCCGTGACCGTGCCGGTCGCCGTCACCGTGGCAATGGCCGGCGCGGCCGAACTCCACACCACGGGGTTGGTGAGCGCCGAACCGTTGGCACTTTGGGGCGATGCGGACAGTTGCAGCGTCGAGCCAACTTCGACGGTGCCGACAGTTGGCGAAACCGTGACCGTGGCGACGGCGGGAGGTCCGTCAACGGGGCCTGTGCAACTGAGTGAAATCCAGACGATCGCCAGTACGTACATGCGTCGCACAGTTCCCCCGGTGTTGTGATACCTTATTCTTGCGCCTAATCGGCGACTTGGCAAGCACGGTGAGCGGCGCGGTCTACCGAGCTGGTCGGATTGGGGTCGGGTGTCCTAAGGGCACCGTCCGCGTTGTGGATGGATGCCCAGAAGGCATTGGGTTCGATTTGGCGTTCGACACTTCCGCGTGCGCGTCCAGTGCTGCGGGATCTGCGGCGAGGTTCTTGACTTGCGTCATGGCGCTGTCGGCGAGCACGGTGTTCTTCATGTCATTGGCAACCATGTAGATGCCGAACCATGGAGCGGCATGCGCTGGTGCCGCCGCTGCGGCTTCGCGGTATTTCGCGAGCGCAGCGTCGAACTGTCTGGCACGGTAGGCAACGTTGCCAGCGTCTAACGCGGCAAGTGCAGCGGGGGGAAGCGTCGGAGTGGCCGACGTGGCTGTGGCCTCGGCCACCGTGCCGAGTGGCTGTCGACCAGCGGCGTCCGAATTGTCGCAGGCGCTCAGGGTGCCGAAGGCACACGCCGAAGCAACGGCCATGAGGAATCGCGCAAACGTCAGCATGCGTGGAATTGGCAGGAAGGTGAGAGGGGCACGCCGTTCAGCGTGCTTCGAAGGGATCCTTGAAATGACAGCGCAGACAGGTGAGTCGATTGGCTTTCCACATGCGTCGGGCGTCGAAATTCGCACCATGCGGATTGATCCTGCGACCATTCTGCGCGTGACACTGCATGCAATCTTTTTGCGTGTGGCAACTCGTGCACGTTTGCAAACCCTGTCGTGCCGCCTGACCATGCTGCAGCGTCCAGAGCGGTACGGCGGTGTGAAAGCCGACGTTGGTGCGACCCTTGGCACTCAGCCCCACCTGCATGTGGCAGCCGCGACAGAACACTTCGGCGTTGTGACACTGCTGACAATCGGTCTCACGTCCCCACGCTTCCGGCGCGTGACGCGACGCGAAATTGGCCACATGGAAGCGTCGCTTGCCTTCACCGCCATGGCAGTCGGCGCAGTAGCTCTTGGTGTGACAGCCTTCGCAGTTGAGCTGCGATGCTGCCGCCGCCGCGCCATGGGTTCGAGAAAACCCAGGCGCATGCACTTGAGCAGTCCGTGATTCACGGCCAGTAACCGACCGTGGTTGCCGAGACGCCGGGCCGAGTGCGATGCGACCGGCCAGGGTCAACGACTCGGTGAGTCCGTTCCACGGCACAGCCGTCGCCCTGATCTGCACACCCTGAGCGCCTGACTTCTCGGCCATGGGAAGCTGCGCAATGACATCGGCCGCGGTCTTGCCGGTATGGCACGCCTGACAGCTGGATCGCGCGTGACAGTTGGCGCAGCTCTGCACGATCGCGCGCGCGATCGGACCGTGTGTCTCAAGGTACTCGGCGGTTCGATGGCTGGCCGGTGCCGTGTAGGACGCTGGCTTGCCAGCCATCAGGGCCACACGCGCGTCAGACACCAGTCCGAAGCGGGTCGTGATCTGCGCGGCATTCACGTGGCACCGGGCGCAACTTTCGCGCGCGTGACATATGGCGCACTGCGCCTGTGCCACCTCCGTCGTGACGTTGTGCCGTTGCGTGAAGTCGCGTTGCCCGTGCGACGGTGGTTTGGCAAACGCGGCGATACGGGTAGCCGTGAGCCGTGTGGCTTGCGTCAAGGGCACATGACACGTCGCGCACCGGTTGTCGTTCGCCAGGTGCGCATTCGCACGGTGCGAGTGACAGGACAAGCACTGGGCCGGCGTCGCCCGATCCACATGCATCCACCTGGCGTCGGGTGTGGCGTGGCATGTGGTGCAGGTGGCGCCCACCGCGTCGGTCAGTCCCATGTGGGCGACATGTGTGAATCGGAGATTGCTCGCTGACCGCGTTGGTGCCGTCCACGCGACTTTCGCACGATCGCGATTGTTGTGACACTCGCCGCACATCGACGAATCGGGGACCGATGTAACCAGATTGCCGGAAGGGATTCCCTGATGACAGCCGCTGCATTGCGGAAACAGCTTGTCGTGTTGCTGACGAGGCGCGTCCATCACTCCGTACAAGTACGGAGGACAATGGCGCATGCGCTGCGAGCACGCAATCAGGGATTCTCTTACAGGCGCGAACGCGAAACCCTGTCATTGCGCGATGTGATGACGACTCATACTCTCGTGCGAGAACAAACCCATTCAATGGTGTGACCGACACTGACCAGTAAGGGAAATTCTTATGGCACGTCGGCCAAGTCGGATTTGGATAGCAGGTCGGTGGCAACGATCTGGCGATCCGGTCGCGTCCAGCGCCTGACCGCCATGGCGATGCCGATGCCACCCATCGCAATGAAGGCCACCGGAAGCCAGTAGACCAGCAGGTTGATGCCTTCCGCTTTCGGTTCAAGGAGAATCCACTGGCCGTATTTCTGCGTGAAGTAGTCGAACACTTCGCGTTCGTTCTTGCCGGTGGCCAATTGTTCGCGCACGAGCGTACGCATTTGAGCGGAGAGTTCGGCCGGCGAGTCCTGGATGGATTCGCCCTGGCACACGGGACAACGCAGTCGCGACGAGACGGCCTTGACGCGCTTGTCGAGGAGCGTGTCGACGCCCGGGAGCGGCACTGCGCTACGTGGCTGTGTGGTGGCGCTATCGGCAGCCGATTGCGCACGCATGGCGGGAGCAATCGGCACCATGGCCGTTGCGGCCACCACCAGCAACACCTCGCGATAGCCACGCACGGCGCGCGTGAGCAGCGTCACGGTTTGGTGCCGGCAGCAGGTGGCAACGTGTGCATCACGGGCGCATCGGCCGATCGGGTTGCGCTGGAGTCACGATTCACCACCAGCAGCGAGTCGAGTAACCTGACCAACTGCACCGCAGTAACCGGTCCGGTGTACTTGCGGGCCACGCGTCCCATCTGGTCAACCACGAAGGTTTCAGGGACGCCGTACAGCCCATAGTCGATTGCGGCGCGCGCTCCGGGATCAGCAAGAGCCGGATACGCCTGTCCGCCCATGTCGGCGATCCACTTGATGCCGTTGCGCTCGAAGTCGTTGTACAGCAGTCCGTAGAATTTCACGCCAGTGGTGGCGTATCGATTCGCCACCTGCGACAGCGCCTCGTGCTCGTCGCGGCACGCCAAACACCATGACGCCCAGAAATTCACGACCACGATGCGTCCCCGATGCTCGGCGAGCCGCACCGAATCGCCAACCGTCATGCGCAATACCGAGTCGGTACCCGGGGCGAATACCACTCGAGTAAACGCTGGCGCTTCGCGTCCGGGCAGCGGCGAGGGAATGTTGCGCGGATCGCGCGTCATGCCGTACGACAGCAGTGCCATCACCGGGAGTCCAACGCCTGCCGTGACAAGAAACGCACGCTTCCAGTTCATGATCGTCAGCGCCTCAACTGGCCGCGTTTGGCAACGTGGGCGCTGCCGCAGACGACATGGTGGCCCCGGCGAATCCCGCGCCGCCCGTGTTCACCGGCGCGGGATGGGCCACCACGAAACCCGCGACGCGCGCCGAGCGACGCGACACCGGCCACGCGGACACGAATGCGCCCATTGCCACGACCAGTCCGCCAAACCAGATCCACGGCACGAACGGTTCGAGGATCACACGCAGTGTTGCCGACTGTCCATCGGGTGTGAACGCCATGAGGTTGACGTACACATCGCCCGACGGACGGCTTCGCACGGCAGGTGTTGGCACGGGCTGATCCTGTGAACGATAGAAGTTCATGCGCGGATCGAGCATGCCAACCACGGCGTCGCCACGAAGAATCTCCACGTCGGCACCCACCACTTCGCGTTGCGGTTCCTGTCTGCCCCACAGCGACTTGAGTCGCACCGACAAATCACCCTTGACGGGCATGACCTGACCCGGCTTGAGGGTGGCTTCACGCTCGAAGCGAAAGCTGGATGATGCCGTGATACCGATGGCGACGGTGATGATGCCAATGTGCGCCAGAAACCCGCCGTACCGCCGGCGATTGCTGGCCACCAGTCGCATCAGCGCCACGGGTAGTGATTCACCGTGGGCGCGAACACGCGCCATGGTGCCAATGCGATACTCTCGCAGGTTGCACACCAGCGCAAAGCCGGCAAATGCAAATGCAGCAATGCCGTACACGTCGCGCATGCCGAACACCACCGACAGCACGACGATGGTTACCGCCACAACCGACGGCCAAATGAACAGTTGACGGAGTTGTTCGCGCGAGGCGGCCTTCCACGGCAACGATGGTCCGACCCCCATGAGAAACAGCAGGCTCACGCAGATCGGGATGGTCATCTTGTTGAAGAAGGGCGCGCCCACCGTGACCTTGATGCCCTTGAACGCTTCGGCCACCAGTGGGAACAACGTGCCCAGCACCACCACAAAGGTGAATCCGGTGAGAAACAGATTATTGAACAGAAACACAGTTTCGCGTGACGCCGCCGAATCCAGATGGCCGTCGCTGCGCAGTTTCTCGCTGTTACCGGCCACCAGCACCAGCGAGGTGACCAGGCACAGCGCGATGAACGCCAGGAAAAAGTAGCCGATGGTGCCGGTGGTGAACGCGTGCACCGACGAGATGATGCCAGAACGGGTAAGAAACGTGCCCAGTATGGTGAGCAAGAATGTCGACACGATGAGGTTCACATTCCACAGCTTCAACATGCCGCGCCGTTCCTGCACCATCACCGAATGCAGGAATGCGGTGGCCGTGAGCCACGGCATGAACGAGGCATTTTCGACAGGATCCCAAGCCCAGTATCCGCCCCACCCCAGCACTTCGTACGACCACCACATGCCGGCGATGATGGCCATGGACAGAAACGACCAGGCACTCAGCGTCCAGCGTCGCGTGAGCTTGATCCAGTCATCCGTGTGGATCTCGCCTGATAGCAGCGCGCCAACGGCAAACGCAAACGGCACCGACATCCCGACGTAGCCGAGGTACAGCAACGGCGGATGTACACCCATCAGGATGTGATTCTGCAAGAGCGGGTTGGGTCCCGGTCCATCCA
>JANMRE010000719.1:0-2249 GCA_031370885.1 Gemmatimonadaceae bacterium | reverse complement strand
GGCTGGCAACGTTCCGCTGCCCGCGAGGCCGAGCACGACCGCTGCGCCCTGCATTGCGCCAAGCACGACGCCGATATGCTCCTCCAGCGGGATCCCCAGTGCCTCGGCGCCTTGAATCACGTCGTCCCGATTCACACCGCGAGCAAACGCCTTGTCTTTCATCTTTCTTCGCACCCCGGGGACATCAACCTCGGAAACAGCTCGCGACGGTTTTACCAGCGCCGCCGCCGTGATCAGCCCAGTCAGTTCGTCGCAGGCAAAGAGCGTCTTTGCCAGTACGGTCGTTCGGGCTACGCCGGTGTAGTGCGCGTGACCGAGCACGGCATCACAAACGCTGTCCGGCCACCCCAGCATGCGCAGGTGCCGAACGCCCTCCGCCGGATGTTCGACGTTCGCGGCCAAGGCATTGTTAGGAAATCGTTCGTAGTCGAAGTCGTGGATGAGACCGGTCACGGCCCACAGCTCTTCGTCCTCTCCAAATCGGATCGCATACGTCCGCATCGCCGATTCGACCGCCAGCATGTGCTTGCGGAGCGACTCGGACTGGGTCCACTCGTGAACGAGAGCCAAGGCGGCGGCGCGGGTTGGCTGAGGCATGGGAATGGGTGGGATGGGGAGGAGCCTTTAAAGCAACAACCAACGGACGACGAAAGGAACGGGTGCCACGGGCTGCGCTCACGGCAGCTCCCGGACTCCACCAACCGCCCGCGCCAAACTCACCCGCGCCGTCTGATACGCTGCCAGAACATCATTTCGCAGCGTCCGCGCGGCATTCAGCGACACGAGCGCGCTGATCACATCCGCGTTTCCCGCCACACCCGCCCGAAAGCGCTCCTGCGCCTGCGCAACCTCCTGCTCGGCTAACGCCAGTCGTTCACGCACCGCGTCCAGTTGTTCGCGTGCCGCCCCCAGATCCAGCAGCGCTGCTCGCACCTCCAGTGCACTTTGGGCGCGCAGGTCGCGTAATCGGATGTCGATCTCCCGGGCGCTGGCAATCTGCTCCTGGACTCGGCCTTCGCGCCGAAAGCCGTCGAACAAGCCAACCGAGAGCTGGACGCCCCAGGTGTAGGTCGGGAGCAAGTGCCCCCAGTTCTTGCCAATGACGCCTTGATCCACCATCAGTGCGAGTTGCGGCGTGCGTTCCCAACGAGTCGCCGAAATCGCGCGCTGTTGCGCGGCTTCCTGCAACAACAGTGCGCGAATGTCCGAGCGTGCCTGACCAGCCTTTGTCAGCGCAATGGCTTCATCGGGTATTGCCGGGTCCTCCGGCAGTGCACCGAGCGAATCACGCAAAATGAGGGGTGCGTCGAGCGACATTCCCATCGCCCGCTTCAGTTCGAGCAGCGCACGATCGCGTTCGTTGCGGGCGATGATGATCTGCGCCCGAGTGGCTGCCAATTGCGACCGGGCCCGGGTCACGTCGAGCGCGATTCCCACGCCCGCTTGCAGTTGATCGCGGGCGATACGCAGTAAGTCGGCGGCCAGCACGGAATCCGCCACACGCGCCGACACCTGCGCATCGGCCCGTGCGGCGCGCACGTACGTCAGGGCGGCCACTGAGGCGGCCGCGTCGGCCTGGGTATTCACGTCAGCTGATGCGGCGTCGGTTGCCGATTGCGCGGCGCGCCACCTGGCGAGACTCCCCAGGTCCACTAACGGCTGTTGAATGCGATAGCGCAGGTCAACCGTGGGCACCGGCCCGATGATCTCGCCATTGGGATTCAACAGCGGACGACCGAGCGGATCGCGAAAAGTGAATCCGAAGGTGGCCGAGTTGGTCGTGCGTGACGCCTGCTGCACCCCCGCTGCCAGGTCGGGCAGGAGAGCACCGCGTCGTTGCGTGACGCGCGCCTGGGCGGCCTCAACCCGCGCGCGCGCCACATCCACGCCGCCGCTCTGCTTGGCGGCCAAACGCGCCGCATCACCGAGTGAGAATGTGGTGCTTTGCGCGGCCGCGCCCGTAGCAGCGGACGCGAGCATCAACAGCATACCACGGCCCGCTCGCGCGAACGTGCGCGCTGGCATGTCGTCTCAGGTCAGACGTTTACCGACGAAAGGACAATCAGGGAACCAGTCTTTTTCTCGCCCTCGTCCTTCTTGAATTGATTGTTGGTCAGCAGCACGATGCCGTATAGGATCGCGCCGATGAACAGTGCACCGCCGATGAGTCCCGCGAAGGCGGCGCTCATGTCGGAACCGCCCTTCGAATGATCGTGTGACATGTCTGGGGGTGGTGTGAGGTTATTCCG
>JANMRE010000711.1:0-1252 GCA_031370885.1 Gemmatimonadaceae bacterium | reverse complement strand
GGACGCAACTTCGCCCAGATCTCGTCGTCGCTTTCCATCAGACCGATGGTGTTACCAAGCGACTTCGACATCTTTGCCTGCCCATCGAGACCAAGGATGCGACGCGTGGGCGTGAGCAGGGGCTGCGGCTCCGGGAAAAAGCCTTCGCCAAATCGCACGTTCCATTTGCGGGCCGTATCGCGCGCCAGCTCCAGATGCTGGACCTGATCTTCACCCACCGGCACCGAATCGGCGCGATACAGCAAGATGTCGGCCGATTGCAGCACGGGGTACATCAGGATACCGGCGGGAATGCTCTCCAGCTTCGACGACTTGTCTTTGAACTGCGTCTGTCGTTCCAGATCACCCAATGGCGTGAGCGTGGTGAAAATCCACGACAGCTCGGTGTGTTCGGCCACGTCGCTCTGCATGAACACACTGGCCTTGGCCGGGTCGATGCCCGCCGCCAACAGAGACTTGGCCATTTCCCAGCGGCGCGCGCGCAGCACCGCGGGGTCGTAATTGCCTGAAATAGCGTGGTAGTCCACCACACAATACAACGCGCCGGGATGGGTGTGCTGCAACAGCACCCAGTTCTTCACCGCGCCAAGGTAGTTTCCGATATGCAACTCGCCCGAAGGCTGGATGCCGCTGAAGATGCGTGCCATTCCCGAAACGTACTCGCATGACATCACTCGACAACTCCCCCGAATCAGGCTGGCTTGCAGCCGCCCGTGAGGCCGCCGCCGTTGCCGCCGCGTTCATCGCCGAACAGTCGGCATCGCGACACGATATCGTCTGGGAAGAGAAATCCGCGATTGACTTCGTGAGCGCCGTGGACATTGGTGCCGAAGAACGCATTCGCGACATCCTCGCTGCTCGTCTCCCCGATATTCGCATCGTCGGCGAAGAGCTTGGTCCAACGGGTGACACCAGCACAGGGTTCGTGGCCATTGTCGATCCACTCGACGGAACCACAAACTTCCTGCACGGTTTCCCCGCCTACTGCGTTTCCATCGGTATTGCCGTCGATGGCATACCACGGGTCGCCGTTGTTCACGATGTGGCTCGTGGAGGTGTGTACTGGGCAGTAGCTGGTCACGGTGCATGGCGCGACAACACGCGTATTCACGTCTCCACTATCACTCGCCCCGCGCGCGCGCTCATTGGTACCGGGTTTCCATTCAAGGACGTCACCCGAGCCACGCAGTACGTGGCCCAACTGTCCACCCTGATGCCCTTGGTCTCAGGCATGCGCCGAGCCGGGTCGGCG
>JANMRE010000698.1:0-8205 GCA_031370885.1 Gemmatimonadaceae bacterium | reverse complement strand
GGATCGAACAGATTGGGAGTTGGCGGAAACACCGGAGGCTCAGTGAGAGGAGTGCGGCGCTGGGACTGGGGCGTTACGGCCGGTGGTGCGGCTCACAAAAGTCGGCAATCAGTCGACTGGCGCTGGGACCCTTCGCATCGGTGAACGTCCCGGTGAGCGAACCACCCGACCACGCGTGTCCGAGTTCGTCGACGCGAATACGCGAGACGTATTGAACGCCAGCGGCATCTGCCCAGTCGGTGCGTCGCGTTGTGTAGGTGTTCACCACGGCGACCTGCTCGCCCGTGGTGTTGAGCGGCGGAGCACCGACGGCGGCACGCACGCGATCGTGCACGCCAACCCACTGCGCGGACGTCTCGTCGGCGTTGCGAAACGCCACCACCGCGTCGGCGCCGCCGTGCACGATCAACACCGGCAGCGCACGCCGACGTTCACCCATGGCTTGCAACATCATGTCCGCCGTGGGGAGGGCGTCACCGGCCCCACGTTGCATCACCGTCAGCGCCTGTGCCACATTCGTCGCAGCCCGCCACGGCACCCCGCTCACACTCACCAACGTCGAGAAACGTTCGGGATAGGCGACCGCGACAAGACCCGCCATCGCGGCGCCCGCCGAAACGCCGGCGATGTGCACCCGCGCGGGATCCGCCGGGAACCGCGTCATCACGTCATCGATCAACCCGGCGATGATCGATGGCTCACCGGCATCGCGCCGCTGATGCCGCGCGTCGAACCAGTTCCAGCACGCGCGAGGGTTGGCCTCCATGGGTTGCTCCGGGTACAGCACCAGAAATCCGCGCGCCTCGGCCACCTCGTCCATCTGCGAGCCCCGCGCAAAATCGTCGGCGTTCTGCGTACATCCATGCAGCAGCACCATCAACATTGGCGGTGTGTTGCGGTTGTAGGCCGACGGCACGTACAACCGCCACGCGCGCGTGCCGTCAGACCCATCATAGCGCCCTCGTACCACCTGCCCGGTTTCTGCGAATTCCCTCATTGGCTTCTCCATCCGCGATTCCTGACCGCCTCGTGCCGCAGGGATGTCGAGCATCCCCACGCACACGAGTGCGGTAATCCAGCCGCGTTCACGCATCAACCCGCAACCGCACTGCGCGTTGGTCGCGCATCAGCGGTCGAATCGCAGGCCGATGAAGCCCATCGCGCCAATGGCCGGCATGTTAAGCAACTCGACATGCTTGCGGCCAACACCGCAATCCCACCCTTTGAGGAACGTCGAGGGCCGTGCCGCGTTCAGGAAAAGCGGTGCCGTGAGGGTACCGCTGGTGCAGGCGAACAGGTTCTGCAACGAAACATTGAGCGTCGTGTGCGGACCGATCGTCTTGCCGACGTTGATGTCCAGGGTGACGATACCGGGGATGATCCCGTTATGCACACCTGACAGGAATCGATAGTCCTTCACAAAACGGAAGGTGAATCCGCCGTACGACTGGAACGGCATGTTGTGCACATCACCACCCATCGTGGCCTTGAATGTCGGACTGTTGAGCGACGTGGCTTCAGGCGCGTCGCCGGGCTTGCCGATGATCGAGTCGAGCTTGAGCGCGCTGACGGTGCCCGACACGTTGAACTTCGGATTCACCACGTAACGGATTCCCGCATCGACTCCGGTCAGCGTGGCTTCGCCGAGATTGAGATAGGACAAGGCAATCTGCTCGCCACCGGTGGCGTTCGTGAACTTGGTGTCGGTTTTCGTGTTGTACCCGTACGTCCCGGCAAAGGGATTCGCAACGACCGTGAGCGGGCTCAGAAACGCCTTGTAGCGCGCGACGTAGCCCGCCACATCCACATACAGCCGGTCGTTGAACACCCCCTTGTAGCCCAGCTCGAACGTGTTGTTCACTTCCGGTACGACAGGATCGATGGTGCGCTGCACCACGCCCGCGGCGTCCTTGACCGTGATGCCGTCTTTGTTGCCAAAGACACCGATGCCAGGGCTGAAGTCGCGATAGAAGAAGTTCGTCTGCAGGATCGACGGCGACTTGAAGGCGCGGTTGAAGGTCAATCGGAAGGTCGCGTTTTCGTTCGGCGAGACCAGCAGCGCCGCTTTGGG
Source organism: Gemmatimonadaceae bacterium (assembly GCA_031370885.1). Classification (GTDB taxonomy): domain Bacteria; phylum Gemmatimonadota; class Gemmatimonadetes; order Gemmatimonadales; family Gemmatimonadaceae; genus Gemmatimonas. Next base: position 6,134 of record JANMRE010000698.1, on the reverse strand, counting down.
ACTGAACTGCGGGTCGTAGAACTCGGGATTGTCGTACCGTGCGCCCAGCACCAGCTTGGTAATTTCGTTGAGTGGCGTTTCGGTTTGCGCATACACGCCGATCTGCGTGAGCTTGATGTCTTCCCTGGTCAGCGCGTCGGTCAACCAGACCCGCTTCGAACTGACCACATCGTGACGATACTGCGCGCCGGTGACGATGCGCGTATTGAGCAGGCCCGGGATCGTGACGTTATTCTGTACTTCGGCAGCCGTGAGGCGGCCATCGGCGGGAAACGACGAGGCCCTGCGCACCGAGTCGTCGCTGATGCCATTGAAGCGCGCATTCACGCGATTGGTGGTGTAGCCGTTGAGCGCGAAGGTTTGTCCTGACAACGAATGCGTGGTATACGCCTGGGCAAACCAGTTGTTGGACGTAAAGCGAACTTGCTGGTTCCGATATTGCCAGTTCTTGAGTTGGTTGCGTCCTGCACTGGTAACGCCGATCCCGTTGCTGCGGCTGGCGCCGCCCTGATACTCGAGGCGACCACCGTTGTCGAAATAGTACACCAGTGCCCCACTGGCCCTTCGATAACTGGTGGACCAGTCCGGGCTGTTTTCCGGCACCGGTGTCGTTCCCGCGCCGTACACGTTGACATTCTGCCAGTCCTGTGCGCTCAACGCCTCGCCGGTAACCTTGTAGCCCAGTTTGCCACGCACACCGGCGTACCGCATCTGCACGTCGTTGTAACTCACGCGCCCCGCCTGCTTGTCAAGGTAGTTGCCAGGATTGCCGCCGTTCGAACCGAGGGTGACTTCTCCGGTGAATCCCTGATACTGCTTGGGATCTTTCGACAACAACGTCACGACACCGTTCGAGGCATCCGGGCCGTACAGTGCCGCACCCGGGCCAATCAGTACTTCCACGCCCGCAATGTCCACTTTGGGAATGGTCGTAAACACGCCCACCGGGAGACCGTTCTCGGGCAGCACTGCTACCCGGTTGTCTTCCATCTGGAGCATGCGATTGTTGAACGCGCTGTTGAATCCGCGCGCATTGATGCCGGCGGCCGCGATGCCGGTCTGAAAGAAGTCCACGCCCTTCACATCCTTGAGCGCCGCGGTAAACGAATTGCCGGCTGCATACTTGAAGGCGTCCGCATCGATACGGGTGACAGTTGCCGGTGCTTCGGTGATTTTTTCAACGCGTCGGGACGCGGTCACGACATAGCCGCCAAGTTGCAGCGCCGTCGCCTGCAGGGTGACATCCAGCGTCGCATCGGCTGCGGACGCGATCGCGACATTCTCGAACGTCCGTGCTTTGGCGCCGATGCGCTGCACGCGAACCGAGTAACTCCCCGCCGGAATGCCGATCACGCGGTACCGCCCGTCCATGCCGGACGTGGCCCCGAAACGGGTGCCGACCAGGGTAACCCGAGCGCCCGGCAGCGCCACCTTCGCGCTGTCGGAAACGAGACCGGCAAGGGTGCCGGTCTGCGCCATGGCAACGCGCGGCGCGGCCAGCACCGCACACAGACCGCACAGCGCGAGAGCGGCGCGACCGTGACGGGCAATCCGTCGGACACCGAATACTGTCGCGGGGACAGCACGTCGAACTGAGAATGACATGGGAAATCCTCTTGGAGGGGAACAACGGGACACAGCAACACACGGTGAAAAATCAGCCAACGACGAATCAGTCAACAAGGATGAGCGCCTCGCCGTCCAACACCACCTTGTCGGCCTGATTCCGACATACGGTGGTCAGACGCACGTGTCGCTGGTCAAACAGCAGCTCAACGATCTCGACCCGGGTCGTGATCACGTCGCCGATACGAACCGGGCGGAGAAATCGCAGCGACTGCGACAGATACACGGCACCGGGTCCGGGCAGCTGCATGGCCATCGTCGCTGATACGAATCCCGCCGTGAGCATGCCGTGCGCAATACGACCACCAAACCGCGACGCCTTCGCCGCCGCGACATCGAGATGCACGGGATTGGCGTCTCCGGTGATCGTGGCAAACAGCACAACGTCGCTTTCCGACACCGTGCGCGTCATGCTGGCGGACTGGCCAACGGCGAACCGTGCGAATCGATCCGCTCCTGCCTCGAATTCCATGGTCAGGCCTCCATGACGGCACGCACGTCGGCGGACAACGTGGATGCCGCGGTGTCCCGCGTCAACCACGAAACACTCACGAACACCAACAGCGATAGCACCAGCGCAAGGGCCGTTGCCGTGACGCCCGACGGAAACGTAAAGACCTTGAAAAAGGCGAGCGACTCAAGGGTGAGTGTTGTGACAAGTCCGGTGCCAATCGAGGCGATCGCGCCGGCCCGCGTTGCGCCCTGCCAGTTGAGACCCAGCGCGAGCGATGGCACGAGTGTCGACGCGAAGAGCCCCCAACCGAACACACCCAGCAACGCGACCAGCACGCCCGCGAACTGGGCAACGATCGCCGCCCCAATCGTGAGCACGACGGTCCAGATGCGGCCCCATCGGAGTTCGTTGGCTACACGCGTACCGAACGCCAGGGGGATATCGTGGGTAAGAGCCGCTGAACCAATGCTCATGAACGAATTGACGGTACTCATGATCGCCGCTGCCACCGCCGAGAACACCAAGGCGGCCAACGGCAACGGCGTGAACTGCAACAGAAACGTAGGCGTGGCGTCATCGGCCGACGCCAGCGGCGCCGCCTGGCCCGACAACACCAGCGCCTTCATGGCAAGCCCAACCCCCACGAACAACAACAGCGTGAGCGACAACGCGAGGGTCATTACCAGCGGGAACCACTTGAGACGGCGAGCGTCTTTCAACATGAAGAATTTGTGCGCGACATGCGGTTGGCCCAAAGAGCCAAGCCCAAACACAAAGAAAAACGAGAGCGCCGCCAGCGGCGACAGGTTGCCCCACGGCGCAAGAATGGTCGGGTCATGGCTGAGGATCGTATGCGAGATGCCGGCCAATCCACCGCCCGACTTGAGCGCAAATGCAAAGACAAGCGTCGACGCAACGGCCATCAGCAGGCCCTGGAAAACATCGTTGTAGATACCAGCCAGTATGCCGCCTGAAACCGAGTAGGCGAGCACAATCAGCATCCCCAACCAAATCGCGGGCGATCGACCGACGCCGAATATCGCGTCGATAACCAGTCCAAGCGCCAGCAGGTTGGTGGCCATGTATCCGACAACGGCAATCACGATGGCCAGCGCTGCCAGACCCTGCGCGAACGGGGATTGAAAACGCGCGCCGATAGCATCCGGAATGGTGATCATCTCGCGCACCTCGGCCAGCAGTCGCAGGCGCTTGGCCATTACCCAGGCACCCATGGAATTCGTCAAAGCGGCGGGCAGGATAATGAACACGGCACCAAAGCCAACGGAATACACCAGACCCGGACCGCCGATAAAGGCGAAACCCGAGAGCGTGGCCGCCATGGCGGCAATGGCCAACGTGAACAATCCGAGACTCTGCCCTGCCACGAAGAAGTCGGCGGCGGTTTTCGTGCGACGAGTTGCCCAGATTCCGATGACGGCGACCACCAGAAAATACGCGATCGCGACCCCGCCGATAATCGGCTGCGACACAGACGGCAGTTGGGCATTCTGCAGGACGAACACCGGGATGCCGAGCGGAGCATTCATCATGTCGACTCCACCGGCGCACCATTCGGCAGATCCGTTTGTCGAGCCAATCGCACGCGCTCGATATCGGCATCGGACAACGTGAAGGCGTCGAAGGTGAGCGCGTACGCCACTGGGAGCACAAACAGCGGCAGCACTCCCACTCCATACAGGATGACGGCCGCCCGGTGCGGCAAACCAAGCCACAAGGCCGCCGCTGGATCATCGGGTGGCAGCGCGAGGGCCACGAGGAATCCACCGGTCACGAGCAGGAACACGAACGCGATGGGCAACGCCAACGTCCCAACGCTCCGGCCGTCCCGCACCGCGCCGAATGTCATCATCGCAATGAGGCAGACCGGCAGTGACACGGCCATCAGCCATGGTCCAACCGACGCGATCGCTGGCGGCGCGAACGCGCTGGCGTAGGCAAGCGCAATTCCCACGGCACCACACACGATGGACGCAAACGCCACTCGGCGCGCGCCGGTCAGACGAGGTGTCGTCATGTAAGGGGTCGTCAGGTGAGCGGCGCGACGTAGAGCGCGTCAAAACTGTGCGCGAAGCGTTCGCCAATCACCCGACGTATGAGCTTGAGCGTTGGCGTCAATTCTCCACTTTCGACCGTAAATGCCTGCGCCGTGACCGCAAATCGCTGAATGCGGTCGGTGCGTGCAATGTTCGCGTTCGCCTCGTTCACGGCGTCGGTCAACAGGTCGCGCACGCGCGGATGTTCGGCAAGCGAGGGCCACTCGACGGCCAACCCGTTGGCACGCGCCCATGCTTCCACAACCGGGCGCCGCAATGACAGCAGCGCCGTGAGATACTTCCGCCCCTCGCCATGGCAGATCGCATGGGCAATAAACGGTGACGACGCGAGCGCGCTTTCGATGGGCGTCGGTGCGATTTTTCGCCCGGTGGACAACGCGATGAGTTCCTTCATGCGACCGGTGATGCGCACCATGCCGTCGGCATCGAGTGTTGCCCGGTCGCCGGTGCGAAGCCACACGCCATCGTCGGTGAAGGCGGACCGTGTGGCGTCGGGGTCACCCCAGTATCCGCTGAACGTCAACGCACTCCGTTCGACCAGGAGTTCACCGTCGTCGGCAACACGCACCTTCGTTCCGGGCATGGGCGGTCCCACCGTATCGAACCGAACACGCGAAGGACGATTCATCGCGACGCACAAATGCTCCGTCTGGCCGTACGCGCCGAGAATCGGCAATCCCAGTGTCGCAAGCGTTTTCGCGATATCGCTCGGCATCGTCGCGCCGCCTGACGTGGCGAGTCGACAACAGTTTCCAATGCGCTGCGCAATGGCCGCGCGCGGATCCGACCCGTCGCGACGGGCCACTTCCGTCGCCTCGTACAGGCGCTCGAAAATGCGCGGCAGTCCGCCAAGCAGCGTGGGCTCAAACTCCCTCGCGACCGTGAACAGGTTGGACGGATCTTCGATCAATGCCGTCGCCATACCAGTGGCAATGCGTGTGCATTGCCCGAAGACGCGCTCGGCGGCATGCGAGAACGGCAGGAAGGACAGCGCCCGATCGTCGGAGGAGAGCGACAGCACCTCCACGATGGACGCGGCCGAGGCGGCCAGATAGCGATGCGAAATGCAGGCGCCCTTGGGTGCGCCCGTCGAGCCGGACGTGTAGATGAGCGCCACAATATCATCGAGCGCGATAGCGCCAGTTCGCGCATCCAGTTCCGCGCGCCGCGCGGCACTCGTTGCCAGCGCCGCAGCACCGTCGCGCTGCCAATCGTGCCACGACGCGTCGTTGAGAAAGCGCACTGCGCTGTCGGCGTGTTCGATCACGTTCTTCGCGACCGAGATCGCCTTGACCGGCGCATCGGTAACAATGGGAAACGATCGCCCCGATGCGCGACGCGCGTGCAACATGGTCTGTCGGTTCGCGTCGCCCGCCACCAGCGCCAAACTTACGCCGCTGTCGACCAACAGCGCGGTGACCTGAGCCGGCGCACTTGCAGGGTAGATACCAACGCCGATGGCGCCCACCATCTGGATGGCGAGGTCGACAATCGGCCACAACGGACCATTCCCGGCGAGTATGGCGATACGATCACCAGGCGCCACTCCCACGCGTAACAACTGCGCGCCGATCGCGCGCGATGCATCGGCCCACTCCCCCCACGTGATCTCGGACGTCGCACCGGCGCTGGCGGGATACACGCGAAACGCCAGCGTTGATGGCGTGCGTGCGGCACGTGCCAGGAACTGGTGCACCAGTGGCACCAGCACCCTGTCCGTCAGCGTGGGCATTGCCGCCGTGTTCGCGCCGTCGGTGAGCGCCCCAACCATCGACATCAGATCGTCACCGCAGCGGCATTGGACGACCGTACCCGCCAGCGCATGGCGACTGAACCCATGGCCAGGCCGGCGCCAGATCCGGTAAGTACCAGCAACTGGCCGCCCTGTATGCGTCCGGACCGCACAGCGTCGTCGAGCGCCATTGGCAAGCACGCCGAGCCCGTGTAGCCCCACTTGTGCATGACCGTGTGGGCGCGCG
>JANMRE010000091.1:0-14395 GCA_031370885.1 Gemmatimonadaceae bacterium | reverse complement strand
CACCTTGCGTGCGTACCGCGAAAAAAACAATGCGCCTTGGCCAGCCGAGTTTGCGCCACCCACGATGCAAATGTCGCGGTCGCGATAGCGCGCGGCTTCGGTCATGGCGGCGCCGTAGTACACACCCACGCCCTGCAGTGGCTCAAGGCCCGCCACGGCAAGGGTCTTCGCGCTCATGCCGGTGGTAATGACCACCGTAAACGTGGTGAGTTCCGTACCGTCGGCGAGCACCACGATGCGATACGGGTCTTCGCGTCGGAGGCGTACGACGTCCTGTCCGGTGAGCAGTTCCGCGCCGAAGCGTCGCGCTTGCGATGTGGCGCGCTGTGCGAGATCGGCGCCGGTCACGCCGGCCGGAAAGCCGAGGTAGTTTTCAATCAGCGAGCTGGTGCCGGCCTGACCGCCTGCCGCCTCCGATTCGACGATCACTGTGCGCAATCCCTCCGATGCGGCATACACCGCGTGCGCCAGTCCCGCCGGTCCGCCGCCAACCACGACTACGTCGTAGATGGGGCGATGCGCGTGGGTTTGCATTCCGGCCTTCGTGGCGAGCTCCACCTGCGACGGTGCCACCAGGTGCGTCCCGTCAGGAAAGAGCACCACGGGCAAGCGCGTGAGATTGCCCGCGATCGACTCGGCGAGCGTGCGCGCAGTGGCATCGACGTCCAGGTCCACCCACTCGTACGGCACGCGATTGCGCGAAAGGAATTCCTTGGCGGTGAACGATTGCGGCGACCACTGTGAGCCAAGCACACGAATCCCTTCGAACGCAGGAATGACGCGGGCCCGCCACTCGGCAAGAAGGTCGTCGAGCACCGGATACAGCCGCTGCTCTGGCGGGTCCCACGGCTTCATGAGGTAGTGATCGAGCGCGATCTCGTTGATGCCGGCGATTGCGACGTCGGTGTCCGCGTAGGCGGTAAGCAAGACCCGTCGCGACGTCGGATGCAGTTTCACGACTTCGCGCAGTAGCTCGATACCCGACATGCCGGGCATGCGTTGGTCCACGAGGAAGAGGGCTACGGGCGTGTTGCGTGCGGCGAGTTCGCGTGCCGCCGAGAGGCCTTCGGCCGCCGATCCGGCCTTCATTACGCGATAGTCTGCGCGATACTGTCGTCGCAGATCCCGTTCGATCGCGGCAAGCACAGCAGGATCGTCGTCAACAGACAGGATGACCGGCTTGCTCACGCGGGGCTCCTCGGTGGCGGGGTTGAAGACAGCAGAATATACGTGTCTGGTTCGCGTCAGCGCCTGCGGATTTCCTGGCTCGCGAACAGGCCAAGCACTCCGCTCGCGGTGACGCACAGGGCGAACGAGAACGCCACCAGCCACACCGCCGCCATCGACGTCGCCCCTTGTCCGAACGCCACCGCACCACCGATCACCGTGGCAGCAACCAGTGCGCCGCACGAAAGTACCCAGCGCGAAGATACGCGCGACGCACCGAATGTGAAGATCATCGCGGCAACGGCGAGCGATGCGAGGGCCGTTACCAGGTACCGGAAGTCGGTTCCTGTGGTGAGCGCGCGCAGTGCTCCGAAGGCGACGGGTGTGACCGCAAACCCGACGGCAAGTACGCGGGCAAACTCAGGGACGCTCATCGTCGACCGATGATGCTCAGCTTGTCTGCCTGCGAGAGCGAATCGACGAGCTTGTGAACCCGCATTTTGATCGCGTCCCGACCAGCCGCGTAATCGCGGCTCACCGACGGCAGACTGTCCCAGTGGGCCCGCGGCGCACGAGTGCCAGCCGTCGCTGAAGCCGGTACATCGAACGACACGACATACGCCGCATTTGCAAGGTCGTGGGGGAGCAACGTTTGCGGACGCCAGGCGCCGAGGTCAACACGATCCGCCGCAAGACCCTGCAGCATCCAGGGTGGCACCGTCGAGTCGGATCGCGTACCGCGAGAAACGGCCTGCATCATGAGACCCACCTCGGCCGCGTATTGTTCGAAAAGGACCTTGGCCAGCAAGCTTTTCACCGTGCCATGCTCGCAGACGAAGAGGACCGGTTTTAGCGGTCGTGTGACAACCGGTTGAGCGCAAAGATGGATCGGGGCGACCGCAAGTATCAGGGCGACGGTTACACGATGGCATGGTTTCACGATTGCTCTCCGCTGATGAGGACACCCTTTCTCACGTACGTGGGGTCGTCGATTTGGCGTAGCAGAAACGCCGCCACGTCGCCGCGGGTAATGCGAGGGAATCCGCGGAGCGCGAGGTGTTCGCCGGCACGACACTGTCCTGTTGCGGGACCATCGATTAACCCGGACGGGTACACCAGCGTCCAGTCAAGGTCACGACTGCGGAGGTGCGCTTCGCCGGCTGCCTTGTCGCGGTAGACATCCCCCAACAGCAGACGAATGAAGATGCGGGGGACCAGTGGCACGTCGCGATGTGTCTCGCCCACTCCGAACGCCGACGTGAAGATCAAACGGCGTACACCCTGGTCCTCCATTGCCTGCACGATGCGTGGCATGCACTGCGCGATAAGCCCGCCGGATTTGAATGACTTGCCGACACCGAGCGCACTGATGACGACATCTTGATCTCGAACCGCCGTGGTAAGAGCCGCGTCCAACTCAGTCACACTACCGGTGACGACGCGGACGCGGTCCGACGCCGATGCCAGCGGTTGCGGATTGCGGACCAATACCGTGACGATGTGGCCTTGCTGGAGCGCTTGGGCGACGAGCTGCTGGCCAGTGCCGCCGGTCGCGCCCAATACCAGCACCTTTCGCGGACTCAAGTTCACATTGAGTCCCTCTTTCGCGCGGTGCTCTCCCAACTGCATGTCGGGCAGATCTCCGCGCACTGGTTCTGGGTGACGCTCTGTCGCACCACCGACTTGTCCTGCGCCACGCAGTCGCCTCGCGGTGACGAGACCTTGGCAGGGACTGGCATTGCGACCGCTTCGCGCGGCATCGCCAGGGGCTTCGCGGACGGCCTCGGAAGGTCGCGGGCGATGGAAGAATCGAAGTTCGCCGGGACCGTCGGCGCAACCATCGACGTGTCTCTTGCGGATACGGGAGCAGGATCCGACCGACGAGTGCGCACAACAAGGCCGAAGTATGCGATGCCCAGCGCCACCAGGGCGACCAACGCGGCCGTCACGACGATATAGCGGTTCGCCGGAGATCGCCACAAGAGTGTCATGCCAACCATCCCTCGGAGATCAGGTCAACACATCCCTCGTGAGCCGCAGTGCTCACTGGTCATCAGCACTTACCACCTGCGAGTCGGGCAGATCTCGGCACACCGCGCTTGCGTGACGTTTCGCTTCACAACGGTCTGGTCTTGGGTTACGCAATCGCCCTTTGGGCCGGGAGACACAGGGTGCACTCGACGTGTGTCATTCGAGAACCTCGGCTCTCCTCGCCTTTCCTGACCGCGCCAGCGCAAACGGCAGCGTCCGACGTGCATCCGTACCGAGCCTAACCTGCGCCGCTCCTACTTCGGCCGCAAGTGAGGCGGCGGTGTGGTGTTTGTCGCACCACCCGTCGCGAATGGCAGCGAATCCAGACGGATCGCCATGGAGCCTCCACGACCCACGACGTAAAGAAACGTGCCGTCGTCGGCGAGATCGGCGACGTCCACGTTCATGGGCAGCTCCACGCGTCGCCAGCGATTCTCACGAAGCGGCGGGGTCCAGACCTGCAGCCAGCCGCCGACTCCCGGCTCATTGGTGTTCGCGAACCCAGCAACGAGCCGGCCGTCCGCAGTGACATGGAGCGCGCTGACCTGTCCCTCGCCCTGAATCCGCCTGTGCAACACGATTCCATCCGTGTTCGTTGCTTGACCATCCCACATCCGAATCCGGCCGTCGGCCACCGCGAAGCCGCCGTCAGGCAACACGACGAATTGCTTGAGGCCCTCGAGTCCGAGTTCGTGTCGACTGGTCACCGACCATTGGCCCTGCGTGGTTCGGGCGAGCACGACGCCCTTGCCAGCAACCATGACGATGCCGGTGGTGGAGACCCGAACGCCCCACAGTGAATCGTCGCGTGCCGCTGCGGGCAGTCGCTCACTGCGCCACGCGCCTCCGCGCCAGACCGCTGCGAACCCTCGTTGGCCAACCGCAATGATGGCGCCGTCGGGAAGAATGTCGACGTCGTTCACCGGTTCCCGACTCACACCGAGCGACACCCAGCGACCGCACTGATGGTCGTTGCCCGCCGACTCCATGCCAGTTGTTGCACGGCACGTTGCCACGAACACCGTTCCGACTGCAGTGACCATCACTACCGTTGTATCGCGAACGACAATGCGTCGCGGCGGCGCGGAATCGTTGACGGATGCGGGCACGCCGCGCATTGGACTCACGACAAGCCGTGTCCGCGCGCTGCCTGAGGGCTGATACGTGATGCGTGATCCGGTAGACAACACCACAACGTGTGCGCTTGCGCCAACCAGTCGCGACGGAAGGTTTGGGAGTTGCGCCAGCGGGCGCCACCGGCCAGTGGTATCGTGCCATATCGCGCCGTCATCGAACACCGAGTAGTAGGATCCGCGCACGATGGCGAGTCCCAGCATCACCTTTCCCGTCAAGTCGCTCGGTGGCATCAACTCTCCTGCGGCCACGTGCCACACGCACGGGTGTTCGCGCGGACACCCTGTATCCACCCGTCTCAGCCCATCACTCCGGCAGAACGTCCATTCACCCCACACGTAGTAGTCCTCGGCCGACCGTCCGGCGGCGCCGAGGAGGTCAAGGCGATTCACGCATGCGGCACCGGTCTTCCGCTGCTGCAGGCGTGGGATGCCAACGCCCGCCGCAATCGCGAGCGGCAGCCACGCACCGCCCGCCCTCCTTTGCTGCACTATCAGAGGCGTGCACTGCGCGTCGGTCACGCAGCGCTGGCCGAACACCACCGACGCGCCGTCCCCCAGCAGTACACCGCCCGCGAACTCGGGTCGGCCCGCAGACCGGTCCGGGAGGATATCCTGCTTCTGCCATCCGATCCCGTCATTTACCAGCAGGGAATCGCGCGGCATATCCGCAATGGCGTAACGGTGCGCTTCATCACGACCCCACATGGTGATGACAGACGCTTGTGCAGCCGTGGGTTCAAGGGCCCACCCCTGCGCCGTCTTCTTTCTGATCGTCTCCAGCCACGTGATGACGGTTCGTCCATCGAACCACCAGTACGGTTGCGGTACATCAGGTTCCGGATCGGTGATCGGTTCGACGGGCCGTATGCCCGTTGCCGTGAGTTCGAGCCACCAGAGTTGGACTTGCGCACCGCCGTTGGCGTCCGTCCCGCGGCGGGTGGCGAGAAACCGTCCACCGTGCAGTGCGCCCTGGAATGGACGCAACTCAAACGAGTCGGGAATCGCCCATCCCGTCCACTGCGTTCCGTTGTATGTGAATACCGCTGGTGCGCGAAAGCGGTAGACCACGAGCAGAGAGTCCAGTGTAGCAATGATGGAGTATGCCTCGCCCGTCTTGTCCACCCAGGCGGATGGTGGTGGACTGTCAGCGTATGCCCGCACGGCACGCGGACGTCGTCCGTCCCCAATCCGTGTGTTGCAGTACACAGCTGCGATTACCAGCGCCAGCATGGTGACGCCGAGCGTCCACACACGCCACGGCGAGCGCGTTGGGTGGGCGCGTTTCGCACCCCCCGGCTCGACGCCAAGCGCCTTGGAGAATTCGTTGCACGACGTGAAACGCTCCGTGACCTCCACCGCCATGGCCTTGCGCACCGCGTCGTCGACAAATGGTGGGGTGTCCCTGCGAAACGCGGACACGCTTGGCCGTGGATCACCGCAATGCCTGGCAATCACCACATGCGCATTGGGTCCTGTGAACGGAGGTCGGCCGGTGAGCATTTCAAACAGCACGCATGCCAAGCTGTAGATGTCCGCGCGTTGGTCGACGATGGAGTCAGCGGTCGCCTGCTCTGGACTCATGTACGCTGGAGTCCCGAGCGACATTCCGGTCATCGTGAGCGTTTGTTCGGTCACGTCAGCGAACGCCTTGCCGATGCCAAAGTCGGCGATCACGGCATGGCCGCGCCATTGCAGGATGTTCTCCGGCTTGATGTCCCGATGGACAACCCCCTGATCGTGCGCGTACTGCAATCCGTCTGCGATCTCGCGCGCGAGGCGCAGCGACTCGTCGACGCTCAGCGTTCCCTCCTGCCTGATGCGGTCCCGAAGCGTCGGCTCCTCAACGAACGGCATGACGTAGTACATCAGCCCGTGAGCGCTTCCCGAGTCGAACAGCGCCAGGATGTTCTGATGGCTGAGCCTTGCGGCGATGCGGATTTCCCGGAGGAAACGTGCGGAGCCGTCAGCGGTCGCCAGTTCCTCACGCAGAACCTTGATTGCAACGCGTCGGTCGTGCTTCAGGTCGTGGGCGAGATACACTGTTGCCATGCCGCCCGCGCCGATGCAGCGTTCAATGCGGTAGTGCGAGGCAAGTGCCGCCGTCAGCCGGTCAGGAACAGTGCTCATGGCGAGGGAGCCGGGATGCGCGCAATGGGGCGATCACTACGGCATTGCCTTTCCTCAGGCACCCTGCTGGTTGGGCATTGCACCAATCTGTTGCAGAAACGTCAGCATATCAAATACGGACCGGTGTTCGACAACTTTCCCATTCTCGAATCGATACAGGTTCATCACCTCGATCTCGAACATTTTTGCGGACGGGGGAATCAGTCCCATCGTCGTGACAAAGGGCTGCATGTGAGTACCACGAATGCGCAGGCGGGCCGCGACATGGTCGCCTTCGGCAATCAACTCCTCCACGGAATGGCGCAACCCTGGGCAGGCTTGGAAAAAGCTGTCCCCAAATCCCTTCGTCGCGGCGCGGTCCATGCCCGACGCCCCGGGAAAGTGAGAGGTGTATGACGGGCTCGCGAACGAATCCAGGGGCGCCATGCTCTGGGCACTGTCGATGGCGGAAAAGAATGACTGAACGGCGGCCTTGTTTGATGCAAGCGACATGGGTCACTCCAGATGGAGGGTTCACCAGCAAGGTGCGAGATCCGTGATGCCAATTCAAGAGGAAGAAACCGCCCGCGCGGTGGTAAATCGGGTAATAGCTCGAAAATGCGCGCGCACGTTGCCGTCGAGACTTGAGTTGAACAGACCGGCCGGATCCGTCAGCGACGCACCCTTCGCGAAGGTAAGCTTCACGACTTTCTTGTAGGATTCGCCGGTGCAGATGATGCCGTCGTGCGACCACACGGGCGTACCCATCCGCTTCCACTCCTCAACGACGTCCGGGTCGGCTTCCTTGATGAGCGTGCGCATTCTGCTGAGCGTTTCCCCGCGCCAGTCCCCGAGTTCGGCGATTCGTTTCGAGATCAACTCCGAAGCCGAGTGGCCTTCGCTCGCGTCCGACTTTTTCATGCTCTCCTCCTGGACTCGCCGCGCCACGTGGTGGTATACGGCAGCGCAAACAAATACAGACCGGTGAGCAAGAGCAACGCGAGCGGAAGCAGTGGGGAGTAGGTGACCCAAGGCGGGGGCGCCCCTTTCCCTCGTGACAGGGCGATGAAGTTGACGATGACGGTCAACGTGAAGACGATCGACAGCCATCGGTGGACTTGCCGGATCCAGCTGTTCCGGTTCACTGAGACCTCCTCTAAAGATCCAAAAGACGATGACGATGTTCGCGACCGCGCCGCCTACGGGACACCCCAGCCGGGCAGAGCAGCCGCCTGGCGGATCCACGTCTCAAACTGCGCGTCGTCGAGATCGTCCTCCTTGATGTCGATCCAGCGCGCGTCCCTGGCCTTGCCTCCGGTTACAGGCCGAGTACCGACGGGTTGTGGACGTCTATCAGGAAGTTGATGTGCCACTCGCGCCATCGACGATCAGATAGGGCGAGACCGTACTGTAATTGGTGGGCTTGTGGGACAAACTCATGGATCCTCCGTTTATGGTGGCGCTTCGAATTGCGACGACCGCAGCAAGGCAAGGTGATACGCCATGCGCAAATCTATGGAACGGCACGGGGGACGATGCGCCAGACTACTACATGCTCGGCACCAGTGTTATCGGCGACGACGCCAAGCAGTCGATCCTCCTCACGATCAAGCGGCTATCCGGTCTTCCACAACGTGCATGTCGGCGCGTTCGGCATCGCCGTACTTGGGTGGCAAGCCCGGCGTCGGGGTCTTCGCCTTCGCGTCCGGCGGGCGTTGACGTGCGACCGAGTGAATCGAGGACATGGATGGCCGCGCCATTCGGACCCGCCGCGTCGAATATCCAGATCGTGCCGCCTGGACCGAACGCGCCCGCGTCTGTTCGATTGAAATCGAGCGTCGGCGCGGTAACGCGGCGCGACTCCCCCAGCCGCGTCGGGCCCTCGGCGCCTTCGGCTGGTGATGATACAAACGTCGTATCGCCAACGACGCGTCGGCGCACGCGCTGCAGATTGTCCGACTCGCGACAGCCGACTACGAGAAGCGCTTGCGTCGCAAACGCGATGCAGCACAGAAGCTTCGCGGAATCGAGATCCATACGTATGAGTGATTTGGACGTGTGCGAAACGTTGCGTTCTGCAGCGGCGTGTTTCAATAGGTTGGCACGGCGCAGCGAGTTGGCGACCTTCGGATGACCGGGTATCTTCACCAGATGCCGACCGAGCCGCTCAGGCGAGTCGAGATCGTCGCCGCGCTCTCCCTCGCGACCGATCTCGCAATAGGGCAACCCGCCGAGTTCGCGCTGCGGTCGTGTGCGCTCGCCGTGGCCCTGGCCGAAGCGGCCCGGCTCGACCCGGAAGCGGTGCGGCAGGTGTACTACCAGGCACTACTGCGCTATATCGGCTGCAACGCCGACACGGACACGCAGGCCGCACTGCTCGGCGACGAGATGGTGATGCGTCGCGAATTCTCGCTCGTGGATCAGGGCAGTCCGCGCGAAGTCCTCGCAGTGGTGCTTCGGGCGCTGCGTCGGACCAATGCGCACCGCGCGCTCCCCGCCGCCGCGCTCATCATCGCCAGGGGATTCGTCAGCAGTCGAGCCACCAGCGTCCGCATTCTCACCGGGCACTGCGAGGTGGCACAACGACTGGCCACGCGACTCGGATTCGACGCGGCCATCGCCGGTAACCTCGGGCAGCTGTACGAGCGCTGGGATGGGCGTGGTCTCCCCAACGGCGTGCGTGGCGAGGCCATCGCGCCGGCGGTGCGGGTCGTCACGCTGGCGCAGGACGCCATCGTGCTCGTCGAGGCGCTGGGGCGGAACGAGGCGCTCGCCACGATCCGCCAACGCCGTGGAGGCGCTTACGACCCCGCGCTCTGCGATGTGCTGCTCGCTTCGGCCGACAGCCTGTTCGATCGGAGCCAGCAAGTCGTGGCGTGGGATGCGGCCCTCGCCCTCGAACCGCGACCGCACTATTTCCTGAGCGAACACGAACTCGACGACGCGTGCCTCGTGGTCGCCGACTTCGTCGACATCCGGTGGCCGGAGCGACTCGGCCACTCGCGCGCGGTGTCAATGCTGACCGAGGGTGCGGTGCGCCATCTGGGATGGCCGGCGTCGGACGTCACCGACGCCAGACGCGCCGGACTGCTGCACGACCTCGGCGAGATGACGGTTCCCGTCTCGACGTGGGCAAAGCAGGGGAGTCTCAGCGATCGCGAGCGTGACGCCATCCGCCTCCATCCGCATCACACCGAGCGCATACTCTCACGCTCGTCGGGTGAGGTGCTGCGACGGCTTGCCATGGTGAGCGGTCAGCACCATGAGCGCGTCGATGGTTCAGGCTACTTTCGCGGACTTCGCGGTCCGTCACAACATCCTGTTGCACGAGTGCTCGCTGCAGCCGAAGTGTATCAAACAAAGCTCGAGCCGCGGCCGCATCGGCCCGCGTTGAGCCCCGACGGCGCCGCGGCTGAACTCAAGCGACTGGTGCGCGAGGGCGCGCTGGACGCGGAGTCGGCGTCGGCCGTCCTGTCGGTTGCTGGTCATCGCGTCGCCCCCGTTCGTCGTGAATCGACTGCCGGACTCACGGCGCGCGAGATCGAGGTGTTGCGACAGATCGCCGCCGGGCGCTCGGCACGGGAGATCGCCCGCGTGCTGGGCATGTCGGTGCGAACCGCCGACAACCACACGCAGCACATCTACGAGAAGACCATGGTCTCGACCCGCGCCGCTGCAGCGCTGTTTGCCGTGGAACGAGGGCTGCTGACTCCCGCTGAAAGATGAGTAGAACTGCTCAGGCGTGACCGATGGCGTCGGCGCAAGATGAGTCAACCGTCGAACGCAACGAGACGCCCTGCCTGCGACCGTTCGACCGGTTCCTGGCATTCGGCGGCGCGTTCGATGACTGGAACATCACCATCGAGGATCAACTGGCTGAACGGGACAAGGTCGCCACCTGTTGGACCGCGCGTGCCAGACACACTGGTCCACTGCAGGGAATCCCGGCCAGTGGCCAGACGGTGTGCGTGACCGGCGTGAATGTTGCCCGGTTCGTCGACGGCAAAATCGCCGAGTCGTGGTTCAACTTCGACATGCTGAGTCTGTTGCAGCAGATCGGCGCAATTCCCGGCGCGGAGCAGCACGCGCACTGAGTGTCATGTCACGGGCGGACCGACAGCAACCAACGTCCGCCCGCGCCAACCCCCGGTAAACAGTGAGCGCCCGCTGTTGCCTGCGAGACGGGTAGCGTGCAGATATTCCGTCGGTTTCACGCACAACACTCAACCGGAAGCCCCATGTCCCGGCTCACTTGGGCGCTCTGCGCAGTGACCATCATCTTGGTCGTGCTCAGCATCGTTCGTTCGGTGCGCGGGCGACCGTGGCCGCGTCGCGCTCGCATTGTCGCCCTGGTCGCGGTCGTGCTGGCGATTGCCGACGTGGCGGTGAACGAGATGCAGTTTCTGCTCGTGCCTGTGTACCTCGGGGTGGCCCTGCTGGCCGTGCGCCTCTGGGTGTGGGGACGCGGTCAGGGCCTGTGGCGTTATCGCTGGCTTGGCGTGGCGAGCGGACTGGTATTCCTGCTGCTCGTCGTCGCCGACACGACACTGGTGCGGATGATGGCCTCGCTGGGCGACGCCAACGAGTTATTTGTGACCCGTCGCGAGAGCCCGGACCTGCGGGGCAAAGGCTGGGAGGCGGGATTTCGCGAGGCCAACACGTTCCTCGCCGAGGACTACGCGTTCGGGGCATGGCGTCGGGTGAACTTCGATTCGCTGGTCAATGTCTACGCGCCGCGAGTTGCCGCTGCCGAGCAACGCAAGGACTGGAGGGCATACTACCAGGCCGTGCGCGAATACCTGTGGAGCATCCCGGATTCCCACGTCGAGATCGGTACCGACAGTACCGACGTCCGACAGCAGCATATCGAGGGCGGGTACGGTTTCGCGCTTGCCCGACTCGACGATGGGCGCGTCGTGGCATCGGTGCTGCTGGAGGCGTCACCCGCGGCGTTGGCGGGAGTGCGTTGGGGGGCCGAGATCGTTCGCTGGAACGGCGCGCCCGTGGACAGCGCCGTGGACCGTGCGTCGGTGTTGTGGAGCGGAAGCCCTCCATCAACGCGCGAAGGACTGGCGTTGGCGCGACTGCGGTGGATGGCCCGCGACACGATCGGCGCACGGCTGACCGTGTCGTTTCGCAATCAGGACGACACCACAGTGCACATGAAGGAACTGGTGGCGGTCCGCGACAGCATGCGGGCGATGCTGCGTTCGGAGGGGACCCCGGTTCGTTTTCTCACCGATGCGCCGGTGGAGTGGAAGGTGCTTCCGTCGGGCACTGGGTATGTGCGAATTCGATACGAGTTCGTCAGCCTGAAAGTCCCGTTTCCCGAGCTGGTCGTGCGCGCGGCCGTTCGGGAGTTCAACAAACGCGGTGTACCCGGTGTGATCGTCGACGTGCGTGGCAACCCCGGCGGCGCGGACCGGTTGGTGGCCCTGTTGATGGGCTACTTCTACGACCGGCCGCACTTCTACGAGTCGGCGACGTACTTCAACCCTGCGACAAGGCGTTTCGAGGTCGACCCCCGCTCGCGACTCACGATCACGCCACGATCCGTCACGTTCCTCGGCCCGGTAGTGGCGCTGGTGGATGACCGCTGCGGCAGTTCGTGCGAGGGCATCGCGATGGCGATTCGGGAGCGGCCGCGCAGTGCCGTGGTGGGATCCGCCGCCACCGAGGGTGCCTTCGGCATGTCGGGTGCATCGATCGCTCTTCCCGGGGGCGTCTCGATAGAGTACCCGAACGGGCAGAGTGTCGACTCGGCAGGCGTCGTCCAGATCGACAGCGATTGGCGAATGATGGGGGGCGTTGCGCCTACCGTGCGTGTCGCCGTCACACTCGAGCGGCTGCGTCAGCGATACGTGGAGAGGCGCGACGTCGTACTCGAAGAAGGCGAGCGCGCGCTGCGTCGGATCCGCTAAATGAACAGGCGGGTTGGTGAACCATCAGCCGCCATGACACGCTTGCTGACGCTTCGCACTACAGGGAGGACGTCTGGCGGGAGGGAGGCCGGTGGCGGTATGTTGCCGTCGCCGTAGGGGGACTCCTGCATACGCGGACGCGTCAGAGAAGAACGGGGCGATGACTGTGGATCGAAGAGAGGTTGTTGCGGTCGTCGCCGCGAGCATCGCTGTCACGCGTCGGACACCACGAACACGATGAGTCGAATGCGGCGGTCATGCATTCTTGTAGCCGTTTTCGCATCGACTGGTTACGCGCAAGCACCGGCGGCGCCCGGCATCGAGCTTTCTCCGCAGTCGGTGTCGCTCACCACCCTGAACGGTTTCCGCCCCACAAGCGCAAACTGGTAGATCGTGGGCGGGGCAACGGCGGACCGCAACCGCGACCTCGCGCTGGCCGAGCAGCCAGGAACTGGTGTCCTCGTCAACAATCCAGCGCCGAGTGCCCGGGGACATCTGTTCACCCAGTGGGAGCACGGCGATCTTGATGTTTCGTTCGACGTGATGATGCCGAAAGGGTCCAACTCGGGCGTGTACCTCATGGGACGCTACGAGGTGCAACTCCTTGACAGTTGGGGAGAGCACTCGCTGACTTTCGCCGACCTCGGCGGGATCTACCAGCGCTGGGATGACAGACGCGGTGCCGGTCGGGAAGGCTATGAGGGAATCGCTCCTCGCCAAAACGCGAGCCGTGCGCCGGGACTGTGGCAGCATCTCGAGATTTCGTTTCGCGCGCCAAAGTTTGCCGGGACACGAAAGGTTGCCAATGCGCGCTTCTCCAGAGTCACGGTGAATGGCGTGACCGTGCAGGAGAACGTCGAGGTCACTGGCCCTACGCGTGCCGCCCCCTTCGAGGATGAGCGCCCCACAGGTCCTCTCATGATCCAGGGCGATCACGGTCCGGTCGCCGTGCGCAATATTCAGTACAGGTCCTACACGGGCTCAGTGGCGCTCGCCTCTCTCCGCTATCGTGTGTACGAGGGCGAGTCGATGGACTCGTCGTACGCCGCGACGCACGCACCGGTACGTGAGGGATCCGCCACGGCCATCAGCTCCGATCCCGCGAGCGCGTCAGACAAGTTCGCAATCTCGTACAATGGGACCATGAGCG
Organism: Gemmatimonadaceae bacterium; assembly: GCA_031370885.1. Taxonomy (GTDB): domain Bacteria; phylum Gemmatimonadota; class Gemmatimonadetes; order Gemmatimonadales; family Gemmatimonadaceae; genus Gemmatimonas. Next base: position 884 of record JANMRE010000091.1, on the reverse strand, counting down.
TGCCGACGACGGGGCGCTATCGTTTCCAGCTCATCCTTGGCTGGATTGGGACCGATTCGGCGACACGCGGTGCGAGTGTCGGCGGCGGCAAGCTCACCATCGATGGCCACCCGGTGGTGTTGCACAATGGCGTCGAGCGACGTGCCTACGTCGACGTGGAGTTGACCGTTGGGCCGCATCCGTTCGCGCTGACCTTCTACAAGAACCGTCCGTCATTCAACCGGCGCGAGGTTGCACTCTGGGTTGAAGGACCGGGAGTGGCGCGGCAAGCGCTGCACGATGAGCGCGCTTCGAACGACGCCGCGGCACCGGAAAATCCAATCATTGTTGAGTCGCAATTGGAACCGGTGGTGCTCCGCAGCTTCGTCCGTCATAATAACGCGAAGCGTGTTGTCGCCGTGTCGGTCGCCGATCCACTCGGCGTGCACTTCAGCTACGACCTCGCCCAGGGTGCGCTGCTGTACGTGTGGCGTGGCCCGTTCCTCGAGACCACACAGATGTGGCACTCACGCGGTGAGGATCAGACAGCCCAACCGTTAGGCAGCGCCATCACGCTGCCGGGCACGCCCGCGCTCGCGTTTCTCGCTGACGCAAACGCGGCCTGGCCAGATTCGATAGTCGATGAGCGGCAGTTCCGGCGCCAAGGGTACCAGCTCGACAAGACCGGGCACCCCACTTTCCTCTACCAAATGCGTGACGTTGCGGTAGAGGACAACCTTCGCCCGGACGCCGACGGACTCTCGCTACGGCGCGAACTACACTTGCGGGCGCCAGCAACCGCGGGTGCAACTGATGGGTTCTATCTCCAGATCGCGCGAGGCCTGCGCGTCGTCCGTCAGAGCGACGGATCCTACGTGGTGGGCGACGGAAGTTACTTCGTCGTT
>JANMRE010000127.1:0-20768 GCA_031370885.1 Gemmatimonadaceae bacterium | reverse complement strand
GTTTCCAGTACTTCCTACTGACTACTTCCTACTTCCGACTCTTTCGTATAGCCTCGGCGAATCTCCCGGCATCCGCCACCCGCAACCCACACACCCCCACCCGCACGCCTTCCGGAATCGGCACCACAAACACTCCCTCGTCCATCAGGCGATCGCTCATTGCCATCGGCTCCGACGTCTCGATCGTCACGAAAAACCCGCCGTCCCACGGCGCACCCGGCAGCCCCTCGGCACGTAAGGCCGAATCCAGCGCTGTCGCCCGCTCGATCAACACCGCGCTCCACTGCGCATGTTCGCGCGCCAATGCGGCCGCCGCCTCGGCGTCCGCCGCGAAACGCAGCAGGACACTCATTGGCGCCCGCGCGCAGTTGGAATAGGTGCCACGACAGCTGGTGGCCAGCGCGGCCCCCAACGATGACTCCGTGCACCACGGAAACACCAGCGCTCCGGCGCGCGCACCGTACAACGTGAACGCCTTGCTCAAGCTCAAGCTGGCGCCCACCAGCACCTGGCCCTCGGCACCAAACGCACGATAGTCATCGAGCGCCGCACGCACTTCGGCTGGATCACGCGCGTAGTCCAGATAGGCAAAGTCCAATAGTAATGTCACCGGTCCCAACGCCGTGACCTCGCGCAGCATCTGCAGCAGCGCGCGTCGATCGGTGGTCGACAACGTGCGACCCGTGGGATTGTGACACGGATCGTTCAGCCACAACAGCAGCCGTCCTTGCTCACGCAGAATCTCTTCCGCGCGGGCACGCCACGTCGCAATGTCCAACGTCGCACCGGCGGCCGGATACGGCACGGTGTCCATCGTGACGCGATTTTCGATGGCCAAGGTGGCGTACGGCCCCCAGAATGGAGCGGCCGTCAACACGCGCTGTCCCGGTTCCAGCAAATTGCGCAAACTGAGCGCCAGCGCACCGGTGCCGCCCGGTGTTGCGGCTCCCACGCCATAGCTCGACAGCTCCGGCCAATGTCGCCGTGTGAGTGCCAGCAGGTACGCCGGATCGCCGGCGATTGGGGCATAGGGAGCGATTTCCACAGGCGTCAACTGCCGGTACCGCTCCATGACGTAATCCAGCACCACCTGTTTGCCCTGATCATCCAGCAACGCGCCAACCGTCGCATTGATCACCGACACACCAGCGGCCGCGCGTTTCTGCGCGGCCGCGTTCATCGTGAAGATGATGTCGGCGCCATCGAACTGGCGCCGACCAGGAACAAGCTGTTCCAGCACTCCCATCACGGGCCTTTGGGCTTGGGCGCCTGCGGACGCACCGTCGGATACTCGATACCCAATTGCTCGAGATACGTTTTGTACTTGCTGGGATCGTAGTAGAACTTCACCATCTGCGGACGGAAGCGCGCCATGATATCGGCATTCAACCAGATCGGCGGCATATCCGACGGACGAATGAACGGCTGATACTTGATGTCCTTCGTCTGCACGTCCTTGAAATACGTCCACGCATCAGCAACGACCGTGGGCGTGAGAAAGATGTCCAGCATCGTCAGGGCCTGCACTTTGGCACCGGCCAGCGCCCCTTTGTGCGCGATCGGTGTCGCCATCGAGATGGCATTGGCCCAATTGTGACCGGGCAAGCCGGGGATGTTTGACGGATAGCGCAGCGTGATGGTGGGCACGTTCCACGACACGTCGCCGATGTCGTCCGAACCACCGCCCATCCAATTCTGCGGAAGCTCCGATCCACGAAGTTCCTTGTTCACCTGTTCCTGCAAACCGAAATCGGGTGAGCCGAGTTCCTTCTGAATGCCCTTCGCCAGTGTCTGATCCTTGTCGTCCCACTTCGGCATGCCCACCGTCTGGATGTTCTTGTGCATCGCTTCGGCGATCGGTTTGCTGAAGTGGCCTGACCAGCCGGAACCCAGAATCAGCACGGTATCAAGCTTCGTATCTGTCATCATCGCGGCGCCTTCAGCCATCTTCTTGCCTAACTCGAACAGGGCCATCGTGCGCGGATAGTCCTGTTCGCGGAAATAGAACCAGATGCTGGCCGTGCTCGGCACCACGTTTGGCTGGTCACCACCATCCTTGATCACGTAGTGCGAACGCTGCTGCAGCCGCAGATGCTCGCGGCGAAACTCCCATCCCTGACCCATCAACATGACGGCGTCCAACGCGCTCTGTCCGCGCCACGGTGCGCCAGCCGCGTGAGCGCTCGAACCCTTGAAGCGAAACTCGGCGGAAATCAACGCGCTCGATCCACTCGCGCCCCACGACACGCCCAGATCATTGCCCACGTGCGTGAACAACGTGACGTCGGTGTTTTTGAACACCCCTGAACGCACCAGAAACGCCTTGCCCGCCATCTGCTCCTCGGCAATGCCGGGCCACAGCAGAATCGTGCCCGGAATCTTGTCACGCTCCATCAGCTTCTTCACCACGATGGACGCGACAATGTTCACCGCCTGACCTGAGTTATGTCCCTCTCCGTGGCCCGGTGCGCCATTGATCATCGGATCCTTGTAGCCCACACCGGGCTTTTGACCAGCTTGCGGAATACCGTCTACGTCGGACCCGAGCGAGATCTCAGGCTTACCATTCCCATAGCTCCAGCGCGCCGTCCACGCCGTCGGAATTCCGGCGGTCCCGCGTTCGATCTTAAACCCTTCCTTCTCGAGCAGATTTGTCAGGTACTTCTGCGATTCGAATTCCTGGAAGCCCAGCTCCTGGAACGAGAAGAGCATGTCCACGATTTCCTGGACCTGCTTCGACCGACTCTCGACCATCGTCAAGGCTTCGGACTTCAGTTTTTCCAGTCGCGGATCGGCGGAAGCGGCCGTCGGCTTGGTGGGCTCCTGCGCCGACATGGTGGCACAGAGCGAGGGCACGCCGATTAGAAGTACGGCGGACATGAGAGCGCGAACAGGGCGCGGGAAGACAGGCACGTCAAGTCTCCAGATGTTCGGTCAGGGGGAAGCGGGATTGAACTGTGCGAAGTTACGTCAGGAAACCCTCCCCGTCACTGGCGCGTACGGGGCCTCAGTTCCCGACGTGTGTGTCGTTACGCTGTTCCGATCGACCCCTTCTGCTCCCACCGCCGTGTCACCTGCCACTTCTCCTGTTGCGGTTGTACGTGTTTCCCGATGGGCGATGACCCTGCTCTTTGCCCTGACTGGCAGTGGCCTGTTGGCCCAGCAGCCACCGAGACCTCCCACGAAGGCGCCCAGAGACACAATGACGACCGCCGAGCGGGCGCAGCTTCGGGAAACCTCGCGTGACGCCCGTTCAATCGCCCGTCGTCGGCTCAGTGGCGACAGCGTGACCCGACGTCTGCGCGCCGATTCCGCAATCGCCACGGCATTCGGGTCGTCCGAAGCCCGCGCCATTCTCGAGCGGGCCCGTGAAGCGCGCTTGCAGCAGGACAGCGCGCTCACCGCATATCGCGCCACCACCACACAGCGAATGTCGGTCAGCATGGGTGTGCGGAACGTGGGACTGGAGAAACTGCTCTTTCGCGGCGACAACGTGTCGCAAATCGCCTGGAAGCGCGGTGTCGGCGTGTGGGTGACGCCGATCGGCTCGCGCATGACCGTCCCCATGGCTGACCGGGTCGACGGCGACTTCGCCAGCGCCATATCCATTCCGTACTACCCGGGTCGGGAAACGCTGTGGTTCCCGTCGTCGGATTTCGGCATGGTGAAGAGCGATGTGGACGAGCGGGACATGATTCATCCGCTGGCTCGCGGCGCCGAGTATTACTACCGCTACGAGACGGGTGACTCCATCGATATCAAGCTCGAAGGCGGTCGCGTCATCAAGATCCGCGAATTGCGCATTACGGCTCGGAGACCGGAGTTCCGGCTGTTCGTCGGGTCGTTCTGGTTCGATCGCGATGGTGGGCAACTCGTGCGGGCCGCGTACCGCATGGCCGCCGAGCTTGAGATCTGGGATGTTGCGCAATCGGAGAGCAAACTCGATGCGTTGGAGAATCGCGAGGCGGCGATCGTGCGCGATTCGATTGCGCGCGTGAGGCTGCCACGGGACTTGTACGTCAAAGACTCCACGTCGCGCGCCAAGGCCGCCGACGCGCGGGCTCGCAATGGCAACAGCAATGAAGACGACGTGCCCGCCTGGGTAACGGCGACCTTTCGTCCAGCCAAGGCCAAGCTCGATGCGATCTCGGTGGAATACGGATTATACCAAGGCAAGTTCTGGCTGCCGCGCGCCAACAGCGCCACGGCGTCGGCCCAGTTGGGCTTTATGCGCGTCCCGTTTCGCATCGACGAGAAATTCACCTACGAAGATGTGAACGGCGACTTCAGTCTGGCACCGCTGCCAGCCGTTCGAACGGGTACGGCGATGCTGGATTCCACTGCGCGCGACAGCGTCCGTCGCGAGATGCCGCGCGATTCGCTGATCGCTGACGGGTCCGACGGTGCCACCGTGAACGTGGGCGTTGGTGGTTCCGGGAAAAAACCGCGTACCGCCAGGGACAGCGCTGTTGCTGACTCACTGCGATTGGCACGCATGCCCGCCAACAAGCGCCGTCAGTGTGCCAACGATTCCACGTGGACCCGTACGGAAACGCGATATGAGGGAGCGCTGCGTATCGCGTACGCTATGCCGTGCGACGAAAAGAAGCTGGCCAACTCACCAGCGTTGCCGCCGGCCTATGCGGCCGACGAAGAGCTGTTCGACACGAAGAGCCGCGACGAACTCCTGGCGGCGCTTGATATGTCGCTGCAGCCGGCGTTCGCACCGCAGTGGCCCACCGTGCGCACGGGCGCCGATCTCATTCGCTATAACCGGGTGGAAGGTCTCTCCGTTGGCGTGCTCGCCACGGAGGTGCTCGGGGCCGGCTACACCGCAACAGCGCTCGGGCGCATTGGACACGCCGACGTGCATGCCAATGGGGAGCTCTCGCTCGCCCGTTCCAATGGCCAACGTACGGTTACCGGCACCATCTATCACCGACTCAACGCGGCAAACCCCGAATGGGCGGGCGCCCTCACACTCGGGCCGTCGCTGCCCGCGCTGCTGTACGGACGCGACGAAGGATTCTATTATCGCTCGCTGGGCTTCGAGTTGAGTGAGAAGCGCGAAGGGCGCAAGGGATCGCTCGAGTATCGGCTGTTCATCGAACGCGAGTGGACCGCAGGTGATACGGATGTCGTGAATACTTTTTCGTTGGCCCGAGCGTTTCGGGATCGTCGCTTTCGGCAGAATATTCTCTCCGAACCGCTCGCCGTGACCGGCGTGTCGGGCGCGTGGCTGCGCGCGTTTGGCAACAATCCCGCAGGATTCCGATTCATCACCACCACGCGATTCGAAGGTGGCACAGGGACGTTCGAATACGGGCGTGGGGCGGTTGAGGGCACGCTGTCGCGACCGGTGAAACGTGTAGCCGCCGCCCTGACCGGAAGCATCGGCAGCTCGATCGGACGCGTGCCGGTGCAACGCAACTGGTACATGGGTGGGCTGCGCACGGTGCGTGGACAGATTGCGGGTACGCAGTCCGGCGATGCGTTTTGGCTGGCGCGCGCTGAACTCGGCACGCGAGGTGGCGCCTTCCGACCAGTGGGGTTCTTCGACATCGGTTGGGCCGGCAATCGCACTGCCTTTGGCCGCACGCAACCGCAGCGAGGTGCGGGTGTCGGGCTCGGTCTGATGGACGGGCTTTTCCGCATTGACGTGTCGCGTGGGCTGTATCCGTTCAAGCGGTGGCGGACCGACCTTTATCTCGAGGCGCCAATCTGAGGGGTGAGCAGGGAGCAGGGACAGGGGTGAGGGCAGCGCGGTGAGGATTGAGGGCAGAGGCAACACTCTACCCTCGCCGCTGACTGCTCTTCCCTCACCCCTGTCCCTGCTCACCCCTCTGCATTTAGCCGGTCTGCGTGTTATGCTTGCGCGTGTCAACGCAGTCGCAGTCACCGGCGCCCTTGCATCCCCGCATGGTCTCAGAGAGCCCCCGATCAGAACAAGCGAATGCCGACGTCCTGCTGTGGCAAACAGGCTATCGGCTGGCGCTGGCGTTCCTTGGCAGTCTGATAGCGATCACGTTGCGTACCGTCGGCGCGTTCTCGCTGTCGTCGGTTGCCGACATTACCATCGGTCGCGACGCCGCCGACTGGATGCTGGCGCTCATCAGCGTGGTGTACGTGATCCTCGTGATGGCTATTCGTTATCAGGTGCGACGCACCCGACGCGCCGGTCGGACGGTGTCCAGTCTCATGGTGGTGGCCGATCTCGCCATCGTGTTCTGGCTGGTGTTTCTGCTGGCCGAGCCACGCGATTACCAGCGCGCGTTGCTGGTGTCTTTGTTCTCCCTGCAACTCGCCCTGGTCTACTTCGGACGCGCATCCACGATGCTCGTGCTGCTGGTGATTGCCGCCAGTTATATGGCGCTGGTGGAAATTGCGATTCGACACGGGGGAGACGTTACGCGGGGTGATGGCTTGATCAGCCTGGGCCTCTTTGGTGTGGGAGCGATCCTGGTGATCATCGTGCAGAGCAATTTGCACAAGCGTCTGGCGACACTGGTCAGCATTTTTGAACGCGCCGAGGATGGCGACTTCACCAACGAGTACGATGTCTCTGCCGATGCGCGCCCCGACGCCCTGACCGTGGTGGGGCGCGCCTACAACCAGATGCGGACGCAACTGGCGTCCATCGTGCTCAACGATCCACTGTCCGGGTGTTACAACCGGCGCGGCTTCGAGCAACAGTACCGTCGGGAGCTGTCGCGGGCGGCGCGTGCCCACACCGATCTCGCCTTGGTGTCAATCGACCTTGATCACTTCAAACTGATCAACGACAACCACGGCCATCTCATTGGCGATCGGGTTATCACCGAAACGGGTGAACTGTTGCGGGCGAATGCGCGGGCCGACGACCTGGTGGCGCGTACCGGCGGCGAGGAGTTCATTATCCTCGCGCCCAACACGTCAATCGCCGGCGCCCACCTGCTGGCGCTGCGCATTGTCGAAGCATTTCGGCGACGGACGTTTGGTGAGCCCGACGGGAAAGTTGCCGTGACGGTGAGCGTGGGTGTGGTCGCCGACGCAGTGGCGAATGAGGATATCGCCGAAGACTTGCGGGCCCGAGCCGACGAGGCGTTGTACGCGGCCAAGCGAACCGGTCGCAATCGGGTGGTGCTGTGGTCTCACGGACTCGATGCCCTGCGCTTGGGGCAGACCAGCGAAAGCCCGTCGCCGACTCCGCCAACCGACACCACTACGGGACGCGCATCGTCCCGTCATTGATCAGCACCGTGGCGCCGCCTACACGGACGGCGTCGATGCGACCGGCTGTTTTGTTCGCTTCGATCGAAAGCCGACTGGCGCGACCCATCTCCACCCCCTGCGCGACTTCCCAGCGCAGCACCCCATCGCGTGGCGTTCGCGCCGCCAGATAGCCAGCCAGACACGCATTGGCCGATCCGGTCGCCGGGTCTTCCGGCACGGCGGCTCCGGGAAGAAATGCGCGGGCGCGAATGTCGACGCCGCGCACATGCGGTGGCACCGACGAGTCTTCGAGTCCCTCAGTCATTGCGAACACGAACGGCCACGATCCCCACTGTCCCTCAAGGGTGCGCTCCCATGATTCCATGCGGATCCGCGCGCGCCGTACCGCATCCACCGTCGCCAGCGGAACGATCAGAAAAGGAATCCCGCAGCTCACCGCGCTGGGCGCATGGGAGCCGCCTACGAAATCGGCGGACGACAGCGAAAGCACTTCTGCCAACGCGTCGATGCCGGGCACGTCGGATCGTTCGTCAGGGAGCATGGCCGTGGTGAGTTGCGCGTGCACCGGCGCGCCGTTCTCGAGTCGCACGCGAATCGGAACGGGTCCAACGCCCTCGCCCAATACGACCGTGACCTCGTCGCCGCTCGCCGCCACTTCGCCCAACGCCACCAACGCGTGCGCCGTGCCGATGGTGGGGTGACCGGCGAACGGCAGCTCACCTTCCGGCGTAAAGATCCGCACGCGCCGCGTGTGCGTCGGATCGTCCGGCGGAAAGACAAACACGGTCTCGGAATAGTTGAACTCTTTGGTGATCGCGAGCAGCATTTCGGTGGGCACGTTATCGGCCCCGAACACCACAGCCAGCGGGTTGCCGGTAAACGGGGCCGAGGTAAACACGTCGGCCGTCACATAGCGAAAGACAGGCACAGAGTAGGAAGTAGGAAGTAGGAAGTCGGTAGTACGATGAACTGAGTACTCAGTACGCTGTTCAGTACTCAGTACTTCGTTAAGTACTCAGTACTCTGTTAGTTGTACTGAGTACTGCCACCTACCTACTTCCTACTCTCCTTTCCTACTCTCCAAGGAATGGATATCTCCAATCGAGCGGACTCGAAAACGTCTCCTTCACCGTCCGCACGCTCACCCAGCGCATCAGATTCATCTTCGAGCCCGCCTTGTCGTTGGTGCCCGATCCGCGGGCGCCACCAAACGGCTGTTGCCCCACCACTGCGCCGGTTGGCTTGTCGTTGATGTAGAAATTCCCCGCCGCCTGTCGCAGCACCATGGACGCCTCACGCACGGCGGCACGGTCGCGCGCAAACACGGCGCCGGTGAGCGCGTATGGTGACGTTTCGTCCACCACCTGCAGGATTGTGCTCCACTGCGCGTCGTCGTACGGATGCACCGTGATAACCGGTCCGAAAATTTCCTCGCACAGCATACGGTGCTTTGGATCGGCCGTCTCCACAATCGTGGGCTGGACGAACCAGCCTTTCGAGTCGTCGCAGTCGCCGCCGGCCACGATGGTCGCGCTCTGCTTCGCATCGTCCAGATAGCTCTTGATGCGTGCGAACGCTTTCTGGTCGATCACGGCGGCCACGAAATTGGTCATGTCGCGCACGTCGCCTTGCTTCATTTCGCGCATCATCGCGAGGCACCGCGCTTTCACGTCGGGCCACAGGGAGTTCGGCACATACGCGCGGCTGGCCGCGGAACACTTCTGTCCCTGATACTCGAAGGCCCCACGCACGATCCCCACGGCCACGGCCTGCGGATCGGCGCTTGGGTGCACGACAATGAAATCCTTCCCGCCCGTCTCGCCCACGATGCGCGGATACGAACGATAGTTGTTCATATTCTTTCCAACTGTCTCCCACATGCTGTTGAACACACCGGTCGAACCCGTGAAGTGCACACCGGCCAGGTCGCGGTGGGTGAGCGCAATGTCGGAGATCATGGCGGCATCACCGGGCATGAAGTTGATCACGCCCGGTGGCAGGCCAGCTTCTTCAAGCAGCTCGTAGAGGTACCATGACGAGAGCAGGGCGGTTGCGCCCGGCTTCCAAAGCACCGTGTTGCCCATCAGCGCCGGCGCGCCCGGCAGGTTCCCGGCAATGGCGGTGAAGTTGAATGGCGTTACGGCGTACACGAATCCTTCCAGCGACCGATAGTCCAGCTGATTCCACATCGAATGGTCAGAACTTGGCTGTTCGGCGTACAGCTCCTGCGCGAATTGCACATTGAAGCGCCAGAAGTCGATTAACTCGCACGTCGAATCGATCTCGGCCTGATGCACCGTCTTTGCCTGTCCCAGCATGGTCGCCGCAAGAATGGTATTGCGCCATGTGGTGGTGAGCAGCTCAGCGGCACGCAGGAACACTGCGGCCCGATCTTCCCAACGCCAACTGGCCCAATCCGCATGGGCGGCGGCGCATGCGGCGATGCCGTCCAGCACATTGGCGCGAGTGGCCTTGTGGTAGGTTGCCAGCACGTGTCCATGATCGCAGGGCATGGTCACCGTCCCGGTGTCGCCGGTGTGGATTCGCTTGCCGCCAACGACCACCGGGATCTCCACGGTTTCCGTCGCCATGCGTTCGAGGCGCGTCACCAGCGACGCGCGTTCCGGGGAACCAGGCGCATACGAGCGTACGGGCTCATTCACAGCGGGCGGCACGCGACGCGTGCCGTCGAACGCGGCAGTCGACATCAGAATCTCCAAAGGGGCAGGGAAGTGGGCCCGCGGGCGGCCTCGATTCGCCGTCACGCCGGACCTCACAAAGCTAGCGTCAGGCAATCCGTGTAGTACCCTTCGCGTATGGCTGAAATGTCCCTGTCGATCCGTCGCGGCCTGCGGTCGCGCATCTTCGTCGCCGGTGCGGCGCTATCGCTGGTCACCGCGTGCGAACAGTCCGCCGTTTCGTGGGTCGATGCCGACCCGGAGTCTTCAACCGCGCCGTCGCCCCTCGCGCATCCGCCTATCGTGCCGATCGACTCAACCATGCGCGACGGAACACCGCCAGCCGAATTCCTGCTCGTCCAGGATCTTTTGCGCGAGGCGGGAGCGGCCACGCTGATCACGCGCGCATTGCTGGCGATGCCCGAGTCGCGCGACAGTGTACCAGGCGCCGCCGTGATGCCGGTCATGCCAATGGGCGCAGCGCCAATCACTTCACTCGGTGATGGCGATGCACCGCTCGACTCGGCGCGCTGTGTGCGATCGTTGCGGATCGCACTGGCACCGCACCGAGGACGCGTGGCAGTGTGGTGGTCGCAGCGTGCGAACAGTCGTGTATGGTTGCTGGCCGCGTGGCGGGACTCCATTCCCGCAGAAGGGCGACTGGCGTCGTGGCGCGGTCCGATCGTCATTGATTCGGTCGATCAGGGGCCGGGTGACGCGCGCGCAGCTGAACGAGGCGCAGCGGGGTGCGAACGACCCGCGCCCGGACTCGTGGTCGACGATCTGCTGGGGTACGTGCATGTTGCCTACGTGCTTGTTGGACCTGAGGGCTCGGGCGTCTTCTATGCGCACCAGATGGACCCTCGTTCGGCCTTCGAACCACCGGTCGCGATTGTCTATGGCGAGCGACTCGGCGTGGCGAGAGTTGCGGCATCCGGCAACGTGGTTGCGGTCGGCTACGAAGATCCGAACAGCGGCGCGCGACCACGCATTGGACTCGCCGTATCCCGCACGTCGGGACACTTGTTCGAGGAACGCATGACCGCCAGCGGGACCACAGCCGTCGCACACGATCCCTATGTCGCGGTGCGCGGACGCGCGATCGTGGAGGGATGGAGCGAAGTGCCGGTGAATGGCGGGGTGCCAGTGTTCAGGGTGCGGCGCGCTACGGTGCGGTAGGTGGGAAGACGGGAGACGGGAGAAGGGAGACGCCCCCGCTCTGTGCATTCTCCCGTCTCCCGTCTGCATTCTCCCGTCTGCCTTCTGCAATCTCCCGTCTCCCGTCTTTCCGCTTGACTCACTCACTGATTCTCGGCGCCCACTGCATCGATTCCGGCGGCATTCACATGGCGGCACGCCGCGCCGGTCGTGGCGGCATGCAGGCCCTGCAGATCTTCAGCGCGGTGCCAAAGTACTACAACGACAAGGTGGGTGTGAAGCCTGATCGCGTGGCGCGGTTTCGCGACGCATTGCAAGCGGCCAACATCCGCCCCGAACACGTGGTCGTGCACGCGGCGTATGTGCTCAACTGCGCGACACCTGATCCCGAAAAGTGGGAACGTGCTGCGGCCGGGCTGGCCAAGGAATTCGAACGGTCCACCGCACTCGGCGTGGGCGGCGTGTGTTTTCATCCCGGCGCGGCCACGGACGGTGATCGCGAGGCGGCCATCGCGCGGGTGAGCGAGGCCATGCATCGCGCGCTGAACGCCGTTCCCGAAGGGGCAACGCGCTTGCTCATTGAGAACACGGCAGGCGCGGGCACCACGGTAGGCCGCACCGCCCACGAGGTGGCTGTGATGCTGCAGGGGCTTCCGAAGGCGCAGCGCGCGCGGGCGGGCTATGGTCTGGATACGTGTCATCTGTTTGCGTCGGGACACGCCATCCACGCATCGCGGGCCGCGCTGACTGAAGTGCTTGACGCGTTCGAGACAGCAACCGGCGAGCCGCCGGCGTTTTTCCATTTCAACGACAGCGAAGGCGCGCTCGGGTCGAATCGAGATCGGCACAAGCGGGTGGGTGAGGGTCTTATTGGCGCCGAGCCCTTTGGATGGCTGTTGCAGGATCGACGAGCGAATGGGATCCCGTGCCTCCTTGAAACGCCGCAGCAGGTGGCTGACGTCGGCGACGATGACCACACACCGGACGCGTGGGACGTCGAGTCGATCGCACAATTGCGTGTTCTCGCGGCGACCACACCATAGGCGGTGCAACCGGCGGCGGTATTGCACACGCGCTGACAACGTTTGTCAGAGGGGAAAGATCACGGTTGTTCGCTGCGAACACGACGCATTCTCTGGTGCATTGCACTCGCGGCCGAGGGGAAATCGACACGCGCCAGAGGAGAAATTTCGGTTTTCAGAGGGAAAATCGTGCAAAAGCCTATTGCGCAGTGCACTCGTGATTGTAGTTTGTGGCGCGTCCGTGTAGTGCGTCCGCGCATTCGCGCGACAGTCGGAGCAGCATTCCGCACGACGCGATCTACCGGTCAACACTCTCAGGAGACCCCATGGCCCCAGCAAAGAAGTCGGCGAAGAAGGCGACAAAGAAGGCCGCCCCGAAAAAGGCGATGAAGAAGTCCGCCCCGAAGAAAGCGGCAAAGAAGGCTGCGCCAAAGAAGGCAGCCGCGAAAAAGGCTGCTCCCCAGAAGGCCGCTCCCAAGAAGGCCGCGCCGAAAAAGGCGGCCGCAAAACGCAAGCCGAATGCCGCGTTCATGAAGGCGCTGAATGTCTCGCCGGCACTCGCCGCCGTCATCGGCGCTGGTGCGGTTCCGCGCACCGAAGTGGTCAAGAAGCTGTGGGTCTACATCAAGAAGAATGGCCTGCAGGACGCGAAAAACCGTCGCATGATCAACGCCGACGACAAGCTCAAAGTGGTCTTCGCCGGCAAGGGTCAGGTCAGCATGTTCGACATGACCAAGCTCGTTTCGAAGCATCTGTCGTAACCTCCGGAGCGTCTCCGGCGTAAATTGAAAGGGCGTGTCCCACGGGACATGCCCTTTCAATTTTGTCCCCCCTACTCCGTTCACTCGTCTCCTGTGGCCTCGAAGAAGCAGTCAACCAAAGCGTCCGGATCCGTTGCCGCGATGCGCGCCGGAGCCTCGGGAAAATCCGCCGGCCCGTCGCATGTGTGGGAGAACATCAAGGCCATCCTTGTCACCCTCGCGTTCTTCCTGTTCTTCCGGACCTTTCTCATCGAGGCCTATCGCATTCCGTCGGGGAGTATGATCCCCACGTTGCTGGTCGGTGACTGGCTGTTCGTCAACAAGCTGGCATACGGGCCGCACGTGCCGTTCAGCAGCATCAACTTGCCTGGGTATGCGGAGCCGAAGCGCGGCGATGTGGTGGTGTTCGTGTCGCCCACTCAGATCGACCAGCCGGAAGACCCCAACCCCATTCTCGTCAAGCGTTGTGTGGCCGTTGCCGGCGACACCATCTGGATGCGTGGTGGCCTGTTCTACGTGAACGGCATGCCGCAGCAGCAGGGCCCTGCGGCCTCCGTGAATCCCAAGGGTGACGGCACCTTCTCGCACCCTCTGTTTCAATGGCAGAAGGCGTTCGAACTGCACGGCGCAGCGGTTGGCGAGCCGCCCACGCAACCTGCGCTCGACGACTGGGGACCGCTGGTCGTGCCGGCCAAACACCTGTTCATGCTGGGCGACAATCGCTATGACTCCAAGGACGCGCGCTATTGGGGCTTCGTGCCCCGTGAGAACGTGCGCGGGCGTCCGGTGTTCGTGTACTACTCGTATCGCGCCGACGAGAGCGATCGCCCGTTGCCGTTCATCACCGACATCCGCTGGGGTCGGATCGGAACGATTCTTCGGTAACGCGATCCACTGCAACCGGTCGGTAACTTTCCGGGTGGTCGCGTGGTTGTACAGGGGAACTCTGTTGATCTCGGGAGGTCCGATGTCACTGTCAGCTATCATGTCCGCGTGCGCCACCCGTCAGACGCGGGTCAGCTGCTTTTGCCCCACGGGCGGCACCACCTTCCAGATCACAGTCTCCGCCGGAGCGATTTCCCGTGTGATCAACCCGCAAATCGGTAGCGACGTGGTGGCGTCCCAGTACACCATGTTCCGAACCGTCGATCAACTGTTCGAAGAAGTGCGAAAGGCGGGCAATTTTGCGATGCTCTCCTCCAGTCTCCACAACGGCGGCGCGTGAGGCCCACAACGCGCTGGCCCTCCAACCAATGGGTGGCCCTTATTGCGCTGGCTGTCGGCGCGGCAGCGTCACCCACGGCCGCCCAGCAGCCTGTCGCGCGCCGCCTGCCGCCGCGCGGCACCGTGCGCACCGACACACTGTGGTCGCAGTCGCTCGGCGCCACCAAGGCCCTGACGGTGTATGTGCCACCGTCCTACACAGCCTCGTCAACACGTCGCTATCCGGTCCTCATATACCTTCACGGGCTGAGCGGCAATGAGCGCAATTGGGTGGATGCTGGGCACATCGATCGGACACTCGATTCTGTGTTCGCGACCGGTCGGCCCGAGGCAATTGTGGTCATGCCCGACGGAGACGATGGTTGGTACACCACCTGGAACGGGCTTGCCGACATGCCCGGCTGTCGCGCCGACACCAGCAGAAAGGAGCGCGCCGATTCCTATTGCGTGCCATGGCAGCACTACGACGACTACATCGCGCGAGACATCGTCGCTCATGTCGACCAGACGTATCGTACCTATCGCGACGCGCGCCACCGGGGAATCGCCGGCCTGAGCATGGGAGGCTACGGCGCCATCTCGCTGGCCTTGGCGTATCCCGACGTGTTTGGGGCGGCGGCAAGTCACTCCGGCGTGCTCTCTCCCCGATATCTGGGGCCTACGCCGTTCGCGTCACCTGCCCGCTATGCCGGCGACGTGAAAGAGCTCGAAGTATCGGCGCGCGGGCTCTGGCGATACATGGCACCGGCCTTCGGACGCGACACCATCGGTTGGGCGGCACGCGACCCGGGCCAGATCGCGGCGCGCGCAATCGCCATGCGCGGGGCAGCGACCCTTCCCCAGTTGCTGATCGATTGCGGTGTCGATGACGCCTACATCAATCAAAACCGCGATCTCCACCACACGCTGCTGCGTCTTGGCGTGTCACACCAGTATGCCGAATGGCCCGGTGCGCACACGTGGGGATATTGGACCGAACACTCGGCCCAAAGCCTCTCGTTTCTCCTCGCGAGTGTCAGCAAACCCTGATCGAGGCATGCAAGCCGCCTTGTTGTCTGGCGCGCCGCGAGCCCGGGCGTAGCTTGCGACACATGTCTGGGTTCTTTCCGCGCGATGCGATCATCTGGGGCGAGGAGCGGTTGCACCCGCTGCGCGCCTTCGCCGTACGTACACTCGAACCGGCGGCCGTCACCGGCTTGGTGCTGCGCCTGTATCGGGCGCTGATGCTGAGCCTCACCGCCTCCGGTGGAATGGTCACCTTTGTTGGTGGACTGATCCTTGGGGTGCTCTTCCTGTGCGGAATGTTGACCTGGCATCTGGGGAATTTCCCCATCAAGCGTTGGCCACCTCGCTTGCTGGCGTTCGTCGTGATCGAAGTGATCGCCGAAGTGGGCATCAGCTCGGTACTCATCGCCGTTGGCCGGGAGCGACTCGGATCACGCGCGGCCACATGGGCCGACTGGTGGCCTATGGCTGGGCAGACGCTCTTTGAACGCGCACTCCTGCTCACCCTGTTCGCGATGGTGTTGGCGGCCAGCGTCCAGGTGGTGCGGCGGACATTGGACAAGCGCCACGTGCATTCTGCGTAGTCATTGCGCCGCAGGTCATTCGTCGGATCCCACTTCCCGTCCCAAACAGCTCACGCCATGCCACGCTCCGCTTTTTTCCTCGCCACCCTGAGTATTCCGTTTGCGGCCACTGTGTCGGTCGCCCAGCCTGTCGTTGTTCCGGCCACGCCAGGCGCGCGCACGTCGGGATCGTTTGCCGCAGACACGCTCCGTCCGTTCGGTACCCTGCGCGATCAGGCCTTCAAGCAGCAAAAGTGGCTTGAACTGCGCATGGAGCGCACGCTTCCTGCGCTGATGCGTCGCGCCGGCGTTGACATGTGGGTTGTACCGATGCGCGAGTATGCCGAGGATCCGCTGTTCACCGCGATCACGTCGCCCACCACGTTTGCGGCGCGCCGTCGCACGATCTATGTGTTTTTCGACAAGGGACTCAATAACGGTGTCGAGAAACTCGCGCTGGGTGGCACGTCACAAGGCAGCGTGTTCAAGGCGGTGCGCAGCATGAAAGCGGTTGCCGCCCCTGCTGCGGGCAGCGGCAATTCCGCGCGCACCGCCGAGTTGTGGGGTGACGAGCAGTGGAACGTGCTGAAGCAGGTTATCGAGGAACGGCAGCCGAAAAAGATCGCGGTCAACACGTCGCGTACGTTTGCATTCGCCGATGGGCTGTCGTCGGGCGAACGTGACGGGATGCTGCAGGCAATCGGCTCGAACTGGGCGGCGAAAATCGTGCCTGCGGAAGCGTTGGCCGTTGACCTGATCGCCACGCGGCAGCCCGAAGAAGAGGTGGAGTTCACGAATCTCAATCGAGTGGCATGGGAGATCATTCAGGAAGCGTTCTCGTCCAAGGTCATCACACCGGGTGTGACGCACACCGAAGACGTGGTGTGGTGGATGCGTCAGCGACTGAACGATCTTGGCCTGAGCACCTGGTTTCAGCCCAGCATCGAGGTGCAGCGGCAGTTCGGCGTTGGCGAACTGGTGGGCGTCAATCCGGTCATCCTCAAGGGCGACGTGCTGCACTGCGACTTCGGCGTGACGGCCATGGGACTCAACACCGACACGCAACACATGGCGTATGTGTTGCGCGATGGCGAAACCGACGTGCCGGCGGGGCTCAAGAAAGCACTGCTCAACTCGAACAAAATGCAGGACATCACGATCGACGAGCTGAAACCCGGACGCACTGGCAATCAAGTACTCACGTCGTCTTTGGCACGCATGAAGAAGGACGGCATTGACGGCACGCTCTACTCGCATCCGATTGGTCTGCACGGACACGGGGCCGGAGCACTGATCGGACTTTGGGACTATCAGGACGGCGTGCCGGGGCGGGGCGATCACACGATCATTCCGAACATGTGGTACTCCGTGGAATTGCAAGCCACCACGCCGGTACCGGAGTGGGGAAATCAGCAGGTGCGCTCGATGCAGGAGGAGGACGTGATCATCGACGCGGCGGGCAAGGTCCGGTGGGCGTATCGGCGGCAAGCCGCATTCCACCGGGTGCGGTGAAGAAAAGACGGGAGAATGCAGACCGGAGACGGGAGACATCCCGTCGGCCAGACGTCTCCCGTCTCCGGTCTCCCTTCTCCCGTCTTCAAACCCTTACATTTCCTCCATGACCAACCTCCCATGAAAAAGCGCCTGCTGGTTGTCGGCGACCGCGTTCTTGTGAAAGTCGAAGACGGCGAACAGCGCACCAAGGTCGGGCTGTATCTGCCGCCATCGGCGATCGACAGTCAGGCAGTTCAGGGTGGTGATATCGTGTCCACGGGTCCCGGTCTGGCCATGCCCGACCTGACCGATCAAGGCGAAGAGCCGTGGCGCATCGGGGGCTCCAATCGCGAGGCGCGATACGTGCCGATGCAGGCACGAGTGGGCGACTTTGCGTTGTTCTTCCGCAAAGCGGCGGTGGAAATCACGTTCGAGAACGAGCAATACCTGGTGGTGCCGCAAGCCGCGATTCTCGCGCTCGTGCGCGACACCGCCCGCGAAGACATCCCCGAATACTGAGGTGGCAACATGATGTATCCCGAACAGCTGCTCATCCCGATGCGCCAGGAGCTCACGCGCGTTGGTGTCCAGGAACTTCGTACGGCGGAAGCGGTCGATGCGCTGCTCAAGGACCAGAAGGGCACCGCGATGGTGGTTGTGAACTCCGTGTGCGGCTGCGCGGCGCGCAACGCCCGCCCGGCCATCGCCATGGCTATGACGCATGGTGTCAAACCCGATGTCGCGACCACGGTGTTCGCCGGACAGGATATCGAGGCCACCGACCGGGCCCGAGCCTACTTTGTGGGCTATCCACCCAGCTCGCCGAGTATCGCCTTGCTCAAGGATGGCGACGTGGTGTTCATGCTTGGCCGGCACCGGATCGAAGGGCGGAGCGCGCAGGAGATCGCCGTCGACCTTACCGCCGCATTCGATCAGTACTGTGCGCCGGCCTCGACGGTCGCAACCACGGTCTGACACTTTTCGGCTCGGTTGCCGTAGTGAGAAAACGGTCCTAACATAGGACAACAACAAGCGCGCGCCCCGCTCCGGTTGGAGTGGGGCGCGTTCTCGCAACAGCAGCAGTGCAACACTGCTGCATCCAGGAGACGGTCATGGCGCTCGGCGACTTTCTGCGGAAACAGTTCATCGATGTCATCCAGTGGACCGAGTCGGGCCCTGGAGTCCTCATGTACCGCTATCCCATGCGGGACATGGAAATCCAAAGCGGCGGCAAGCTCACGGTTCGTGAGTCGCAGCTGGCGCTTTTCGTCAACGAAGGCAAAGCGGCCGATCAGTTCGGACCTGGCTTGCACACCCTTGTCACCAGCAATCTTCCGCTGTTGACCAATCTGCAGAACTGGGACAAGGCCTTCGAGTCTCCGTTCAAAAGCGATGTCTACTTTTTCTCCACGCGCATTCAAACGGCGCAGAAGTGGGGCACGCAGCAGCCCATTACAATTCGTGACAAGGAGTTCGGCGCGGTGCGATTGCGCGCGTTCGGCGTGTACAGCTTCCGCGTGGCCAATCCGGCAGTGTTCCAGTCCAGCATCGGCGCCACCGATGCGGAGTACACGGTCGGACAAATCGAGCCGCAGTTGCGCAATGCAGTGATCAACGGCTTTACCGGGGCATTCGCGAACGCCCAGGTGCCATTCCTCGACATGGCTGCCAATCAGGGTGAGCTGGCCAAGCAGATCGCCGTCGCCGTCGCCCCATCGTTTGAACAGCTGGGGCTCAAGCTCGAGACGTTCACCGTTGAAAACCTGTCGCTTCCCGATGAGTTGCAGAAGCGTCTTGATGAGCGCATCTCGATGACCATGATCGGCGACATGCGCACGTACACGCAGTTCCAGGCCGCGCAGAGTATCCCGATCGCGGCGGCGAACCCCGGTGGTATGGCAGGAATGGGCGTCGGACTGGGTGCGGGTATGGGTATGGGTGCTGCCATGGCCGACGCGATGCGTGGATCGATGGGTGGCGCACCGGCGGGCGCACCTTCGTCGGCACCGGCGTCTGCGGCGCCCACCGGCGAAACGAAATTCTGTCTCCACTGTGGCAAGTCGATTGCGTCGGTCGCCAAGTTCTGTCCGGAGTGCGGCGGGTCACAGGCGTAGTCGTCGCGTCAACCCGAGACCGTTGATGAACGGCAGTGAATGGGTCGTCGAGGCGTACGGGTGCGACCCCGCGCGACTCGGCGACGTGCACGCGCTCGAACGGCTGTTCGATGCCCTGGTTCAGGAGCTCGCGCTCAACCCGGTGGGGGACGCGCTGTGGCATCGGTTCCCGATGCCCGGTGGTGTGACTGGCATGCTCATGCTCGCCGAATCACACCTCACCGTGCACACGTTCCCCGAGCACGCCTCGCTGTGCATGAATCTGTTCTGCTGTACTCCCAAGGGGGATTGGAGTTTTTCCAAACGCCTTGGAGAATTGGTCGGCGCACGCGAGGTAAGCGTGCGGCGTTTGGACCGGATATACGTGTCTGAAGACGGGAGACTGGAGACGGAAGACGGAAGACGTCCGGACCTCCAGCGTCTCCCGTCTCCCTTCTCCAGTCTCCCGTCTTAAACACGAATGCACGCCCCCGCCCCCACCCCCCGCACCACTGCGTGCCCCAACTGCGGTGCGTCCATTCGCTTCCTCTGGGCGCAAGCCGTGCAGACCACGTGCGTGTACTGCAAGGCGGTGTTGGTGCGACGCGATCTCGATCTCGAAACGGTGGGGTTGCAGGCCAACTATCCCGAGACCGGCTCGCCAATTCGAATCGGCACCGAAGGGAAGTGGCGCGGACGTGCCTTCCTGGTGGTTGGGCGTATTGCGTATGCCTGGGCGCGTGGTCGCTGGAATGAGTGGTATTGCCGAGTGAGTGATGGCACCAGTGCGTGGCTGTCCGATGCGCAGTTGGAGTACGCGATGACGGTTGTGGTAGCCCCCAACGGACCGCTGCCCAATCCCAACTCGACACACGTTGGCGACACGTTCTACTGGGGTGACCAAGCGTACGACGTTGCGACGATGACGCACGCCCGCTATCTGGGCACCGAGGGCGAGTTGCCATTCACTTCGTTCACGCGGGACAGTTGCCTGTTCGTTGATCTGCAGAACGATTCGGGTCAACTCGCCACGGTCGACTTCAGTGACGAACCACCTACGCTGTATCTGGGGGAGTACGTCGACTTTGAGCTGTTGGCGTTCACGCAGCTGCGCGAATTCGAGGGGTGGTGACGTGAGGAGGCGATCGTGACCAGCGTACCGCTTGATATGGCACCAAAGCGTCCACGCGCCGAGTCGTTGTCGTGTCCGTCGTGCGGAGCTGCAATCGTGTTGCACGCGCAGGGTTGGGCGATAACCGTGGCGTGTGCCTCGTGCGGCGCCGTACTCGATGCCACCGACCCCAACTTCCGCGTGCTGCAGCGACAGCGCGATGCCATCACGGTAGCGCCGCGGTTGCCGCTGGGCACGCGAGGCACCTGGCATGGCGCACCGTGGGAGCTGATTGGTTTTCAGGTGGTCACGATCACCGTTGAAGGGACAGACTACTCGTGGACCGAGTATGTCGCGTTCAATCCGTATCGTGGATTCCTGTATCTCTCGGAATACCAGGGACACTGGAACGTCATCGAGAAGTTGCGCCGTCGGCCCCGTGAAGAC
>JANMRE010000619.1:0-9691 GCA_031370885.1 Gemmatimonadaceae bacterium | reverse complement strand
TGGTCACCGTCGATCGGAATCTGGTCTTTCAGCAGAACGTGGCGACGAGCGGTCTCGCCGTGATCGTGCTGCGCGCCAAGTCCAACCGTGTACCGGATCTCATTCCCTTGCTCCCCGCGCTCCTCGCTGTGCTGCCGACATTGCGACCCGGTACGGTCACGCACCTCGGTGTCTAACGATGCTTGCTGCAGACGGGCGTTTTCGGAAGCGCGCTGCGCGCGCATCGTATTGGAGCGCCCGCTGCAGAAGCCAGCGTTAGCTCGACAACCAAAGATTCAATGCCTGTTCCCGATTTTCAAACCTTGATGCTCCCCGCGCTTCGGCTACTTGGCCAACAGTCGCCACGTACGTCTGTCGAGGTCCGCCATTCTCTCGCCGCCGAGTTCAGTCTCACCGAGCAGGATCTCTCGGAACTCCTCCCGAGTGGACGTCAGACCACGTTCGCCAATCGTGTCGCGTGGGCGTACTCCTACTTGAAGCAAGCAGCGCTCATCGGATCACCCAAACGAGGCGTTTACGAGATCTCAGAACGCGGTCGCAGTATTCTCGCAGAAGATCCGAAGCGAATCGACATTCCGTTTCTGTCGAGGTTCCCAGAGTTTCAGGCGTTCCGGCAGCCGTCAGTAGAACAAATTCCTGGCATGCCTGCGTCCACGCCGATTGCTTCACAGGAGCTCACGCCAGACGAACAGATTCGAGCAGGCTACAAGCGCCTGCGCGAGTCGCTGGGCATCCAGTTGCTCGAACGCGTCAAGGCAGTCGCTCCTGCCGGTTTTGAACAGTTGGTCATCGACGTCTTGGTCGGTCTCGGATACGGTGGCTCGCTTGCTGATGCAGGGAAGGTGGTCGGTGGTGGCGGCGATGAGGGTATTGATGGCATCATCAAAGAGGATCGCCTTGGCTTGGACTCTATCTACGTGCAAGCCAAGCGCTGGCAACACACGGTGGGCCGGCCAGAGATTCAGCGTTTCGCTGGCGCACTACAGGGCCAGCGCGCAAGAAAAGGCATCTTCATCACCACCTCGACGTTTTCAGCGGACGCGATCGCATACGCATCCAATTCACAGATCTCTATAGTTCTGATCGATGGACGCATGTTGGTCGAACTCATGATGGATGCGCACATCGGCGTGGCGCCATCCGAGGAGATCAAGATCCTGAAACAAGATGAGGACTACTTTGATGGTCTCGAGGCGAGCTAACAAAGCGTTGCAGTTGTCGAGCGGGCTAAGGAAGCTCGCTTCGCTCGCATTGATTTCATCCGCTCGCAGCTGAACGCAAACGTTATGCCGCGTGCCGCTATTAGGCTCTTGTCCTAGCATGACAGCCGTGCTATCATGCTAAGGTGATCCACTCGTTTCGAACGGCTGGCGCCGAAGACATCTTCAACGGCCTGGATTCCAAGCGCGCTCGAAGAGCGTGTTCGCAGCTCCTCTGGCGGGTTGCGCGGCGCAAGCTGGAATATCTGGATTCGGCGCGATCCCTTGAAGATCTACGAAGTCCACCAGCGAATCGCCTCGAGGCGTTGAAAAAAGATCGCATCGGCCAGCATAGCATTCGCGTCAACGATCAGTATCGGATCTGTTTCGAGTGGTCGGACATCGGGCCGATCAACGTCGAGATCGTCGACTATCACTCGTAGTGCTCTATCGGGAGTCAGCATGGTCCGCATTCCAACACATCGTGCACCGACCCATCCAGGCGAAATGCTCCTCGAAGAGTTCCTCACGCCGATGGGACTCACCCAGCGCGAATTGGCGGACGGCATCCGGGTCCCCTATCAGCGGGTGAACGAGCTGGTGAACGGTCGTCGTGGCGTCACGCCGCAGACGGCATTGCGTTTGGCCAAGTTCTTTGGGACCTCGCCGGATTTGTGGATGAATTTTCAGCTACGCTGGGATCTGTATCATGCGATGGAGGCGGAAGCCCCCGAGCTCGGTCGGATCAAGCGCGTCCGTGTCGGCTAAGGACATCGCAGCATGACTCTCGCGGCATAACCCAGCGTTGCTGCCGTCAGCGACGCTACGGTGCGCGACTTGCACCCTGCGGGCGCAAGCCGCATCCTATTTGATGTCGCTGCTGCAGAACGCAAACGCTATGCCGCTTGTCGACGCATGAAAATGACCTCTGGACTGTGGTACGCCAATGGCTTATAGTTCCCCATGCGCTTCATCGAATCACCGGTCTTCACTGCCAGTCTGCGACGGCATCTCGATGATGAGCAGTACCGAGCCCTCCAACTCGCACTCACGTTGCGACCGGCGCAGGGAGTCTTGATTCCTGGCGGTGGTGGGTGTCGCAAGTTGCGGTGGGGCGCCGAGGGACGTGGCAAGCGCGGTGGCCTGCGGACCATCTACTATTGGGCAGTAGCCGAGGATCTTTGTTACATGCTCTACGTCTACGCAAAGAACGAACAGGGTGATTTGACACCGACACAGATCCGCGCGCTCGCGCGCGTGGTACGGGAGGAGTTCAAGTGAAGGCGGCGGCATTCGACGAACTATTGGAGAGCGTCCGACAGGCGGGTGCCATCCGGCGTGGTGAGCGGAAGGCTTCGCGCTCAACGACGTTTCGACCCACCGATGTGAAATCGCTGCGGGCTGATCTTGGGCAGTCGCAAGCAGAGTTCGCGTTGATGATCGGGGTGAGTGTGGCGACGCTGCGGAACTGGGAGCAAGGGCGGCGCACGCCAGATGGCCCGGCCTTGGCGTTGCTGCACGTGGCGGCACACAATCCGGCGGCGGTCGTCGAGGCGCTGCATCGGCCGCTTCGACGAGGCGCGGCATAACGTCAACGTTGAGGTTGTAGGATACGTCGACGCAACGCGCACGACCGGAATTTCCGCCATACCTCAATCATTCGTGAGGCGACGATCGTCGATCTGCGGGCATTTGTGGCGATCGTTTTTGTCGCCGAGATCGCGTAGAACTCGTTGGCGACTTTTCCTACAGCCTCGTTAGCGAGCCACACGCTCCCATACTGAACCGCCGACATGATCCGTCGCATCGTAGGCGCCAGTACACTCAGCCTCGTGGCCTGTGCTCCCACGCTCGCTCGGGGGACGGGGCGGTCGGCCGTCGTGCCAATCGAGGGAGAATCTCACCACCACGTGGTGTTCGAATCGCCACTCGTGCGAGTCTTCGATGTGCGCGTGGCACCGGGCGACACGACGCTGTTCCATGTGCACGCTGATCCCCACGCCGGGGTGGTCATCTCCGGGTCCGCTCGCTGGGGTCAGCCGCTCGGCCAAGCAGGCACGGTCGGAGCCGGAGACGCCGTCGGGACGCTGCTCGACAATGCGACGAGTGCGCTGCCGTACACTCATCGTGTTGCGAATGTCAACAGCGTGCCATTCCGCTACGTCATGGGGCAGTTTTTGAGGTACTCAGGCATAGTATCCGCACCGCTGCCCGATGAGACTGGGGTAAAGTTGGAGCGCGAGACGTCACGAGGGCGTGTGTATCGCATCCGGCTCCTCCCCGGTCAGGCGACGAGCATGCGCCGACACGCGCAGCCGGGTCTGCTCATTCAAATTGGCAATGGCAACGTCGTGTGGAGCGGCGACGGTTCCGCGGCACGCAGTTCTCAATCCGGAGCGGGCGCATGGTGGTGGCGTGAAGCAGGCAACGCCCATTCGATTCGAAATGCGAGCGATGCCCCGGTGGATCTAATCGAGATCGATTGGAAGTGAGGGTCGGCGCACTGGCTCGCTAACCCACCAGATTGCGTGATCAATCCACCATACCGGAGAAAGTGTGGCCTACGAGCAAATCACCGTCCGAGAGATCGTGGAGCGCGCGGTCAACCATAGCTGGAGCATTCCAGAGTTTCAGCGGGGCTTTGTCTGGAAGGCTACCCAGGTCCGCGACCTCGCCGAGTCACTCTGGCTCGACTACCCAATTGGCTCGCTCCTCGTATGGAATAGCCATGCCCATACCGAGGAGCAGCGGGCAACCGATGCACAGCGTCCCTCGCTCTGGGTTGTGGATGGCCAGCAAAGGAGCACGGCTCTCTCTATCCTCTTTGGACGTAAGCCGTACTGGTGGCCTTCGTCCGAGGAGTGGAATCGTACGCTAAAGAAGTACGACATTCGATTCGACATCAACGCGAAAGAGCCGCCATACTTCTGGGTGGCGGACGCTGTGATTCGCAGAGCTGTAGGCCACCGATATATCCCCCTCAAGGACCTTCTCGTACTCGATACAGCTCGCGAGAAAGACCAGAAGGCTCTCCAGGATATGTCGAAATTGATCAAGATCGAAGGGGCTCTGCGATGGGATGGACGCGATGGAGGTCTACGCTCGTCTTTGATCGCATTCGAAAGATTCGAGACAAAGATCTTGTTGCTGTCACGGTAGACCACGAACTGGAAGATGTGGTCGAGATCTTCTCGCGGCTGAATAGCCGTGGCACGCGTGTCACCGAGGCGGACATCTATCTTGGGGTTGTCGCCGCTCGGAATCCGGGTTGGGTACGTGACACGTTTCTGCCGTATCTCAGCTCTCTCGCAGACTCGGGGTTCGACCTCGATCCGAATCTGTTGTTTCGCACGCTCACCGGAGTTGGCACGAAGCCGATACGCTTTCGAGAGATAGAGGAGTCGTTCTGGGAGCCTGCCAATGTGGTCGCAGCATGGAAACGAACGGCTGACGCCTGGAAGCGCCTAGTCGCGCGGTTCCGCAAGTTCGGCGTGCTGAGTTCCGATCCGATGCCCACGCAGGCAGCGCTTGTTACGATGATTGCACTCGTGGACAAGTTCGACGACAGCGCGGACTTCCGTTTCGCGTTCTACTGGTTTCTGCAGGCCTCGCGATTCGCCGTTTCTTTCTCTATCTGCTCGTCTATCGCAACCACGCGCAGGATTGGGATGATCACGGCCATCACCTTGGTTTTGAAGGAACCTCCCTTCTGGCCGAGTTTCGCCCGCAATGGCACCACGTCTTTCCCAAGAAATACCTGGCCGGGAAGGTCGACGAGCAACTGATTGATGCGCTCGCTAACATCGCGGTAATTGGTCCGGAGATCAACATCCGGATCAGCGCGAAGGAACCCATGAGCTACATCGCCAAATACAATATCACGCACGCGAAACTGTCCCAGCAATACGTTTCGCTCGGGACAACACCAGTGGGCTTTGAAGGCTTCGAGCTATGGCTTCGGCAGCGCGCACAAGAACTCGCGTCGGTTGGCAATCAGTTTCTCGCAGAGATCTGTCCACCCCCTGCCGGCTAACAGTCCTAACGAGTTTGCCGTCAAAGTCGCGCAAGGTCAGTGAGGTCAAATGTCTGAGGCGCGTCAAAGTTCACCGCGCCGAACGCGCGGTCCGACGTGCGTCGCGCGTAGTGCTTCAACGCAGGACTCGCCTCGTAGCGTTTGGCGAAACGACCGTGTCCGTTGTGCGGATCGACCCAGACGATTCGGAACGTGCAACGACAGGCCCGTCCCTGACGTGGATGCGGGCGTATTATGTTTGAGCGTTGAAGATCCTTGGCTCCGGTAGATGGTCGCTCAACTTTACACTTGACCCGATGACCATGTCATTCGCAGGGTCTCACCTTTCACGCGTCGTGGCCCTGACGTATCGCGCCGCAACGCTCGCGCTGCTCACGGGCTGCTCGGCGGTCGCGCAAACGCCGCCTCAAGCGGCGGTGACTGCGCCGTTACCGAAGGTGCTGGTGATCGCAACCGGCGGAACGATTGCCGGCGTGCAAGACGCACCGGGAACACTGGGTGGCTACCGCGCCGGCACGCTGCCCGCCGAACAGATCATCGCCTCGGTACCCGAGCTGTCCAAACACGCGATCATCGAGGCGGAACAGTTTTCCAATGTGGCCAGCACCGCCATCACGCCAGCGCAATGGCTGGCGTTGTCCAAACGCATTGAGACGGTGTTGCGCGAGCGAAAGGATCTGGTCGGCGTGGTTGTGACGCATGGGACCGATCGGCTCGAAGAGACGGCGTTTTTTCTCTATCTCACCGTGCGTTCTGACAAGCCGGTGATTGTTGTCGGCGCGCAGCGCCCCGCCACGGGCATCAGTCCCGATGGACCCATCAACCTGCTCGCCGCCGTGCGCACCGCTGTGTCACCACAGGCCGTTGGCAAGGGCGTGATGGTGGTCATGGACGATCGCATTCTCTCGGCGCGCGAAGTCCGCAAGCTCTATCAGCGCACGGGTGGATTCTCCGGTGGAGAAATGGGAATGCTCGGCGTCGTCGGCGCGAACGGTCCCGAATTTCTCTTTGCACCCGTACGGCGACACGGCGAGCAGAGCGAATTCGACATGCGGAAGGTGGACACGTTGCCGCAAGTGGAGATGGCGTTCAGCTATCCTGGCGGCACCGGTCCGCGCTTTGACAAGCAACCAGCGGGGATCGCCGTACAGAGCAATGGTTTCACGCGCGCCGAGTCGGAGACGTACACCGCACTGCGGCGCGCGGGCGTGGTGGTGGTGACAGTGTTTGCCGGCGGCGACAACATGAGTGGGGTGGGTCGTGGGGGCGGGACTGGCCCTGATAGTGCGCAGCGTGTTGCTGCACGGCGCGATTCCACGGGCACCAACGAGTTACGCGCGGATTCGACCAGAACGCCGCGCGCGGCGACGGACTCGGTCCGCATACCGCCGGCGCCACCGATGGTGACGGCTCAGCATCTCACGCCGGCCAAGGCGCGCATCCTGCTGATGGTCGCCCTCACACGCACCAAAGACCCGCGCGAAATACAGCAACTCTTTCAGCGATACTGAAGCGTCGCAGGTTGTGGCGACGCCAACGTGCAGCCGAAATCTCCATTTTAAGTTTAACCGCAGGGGACGCAGGGCACGCGGGGGAACACTCTTTGTACCAAACAATTCAACGCGCATTCCTCCGCGCCCTCTGCATCCCCCGCGCGCTCTGCGTCCCCTGCGGTTAAAATGGAATTATCGCGGCCCATCGAACTGCCGGGGTCATGGTCAGATCAGTTGCTGTCAGGATGCGTCCACGAACACGCGACCGTGGTGTTGCGCCAGCGTGACGCCGAAGCATCCGGACTGGTGGAGCTTGCACGTCGCGAACTCAGAACTCGCGCACCCTTATGTTGCGCAGCGTGAGCGCGCCGTTGTGGTCACCCTGAATAGCGATATGCCCCGTGTGGCCGCGCCCGTACTTGGTCCACACCTTGAACTTGCTGCCTTGCACCTTGGCTTCCCAGTCGGGGCTCCACAGTTCGTACTCCAACAGCTTCGTACCATTCAGCCAATGCTCCACATGCGCACCCTTCACCACAAGGCGAGTGCTGTTCCACTCACCGGCGGCCTTGACGATGCCAGCTGGTGGTGCGTATAAGCCGTACGCGGCACCCGCCGAGGTCAGACGGTTTCTGCCGTCGGGTGCATTGGCATCATCAAGCAGTTGGTACTCCGGCGCACTCCAGTACACGCGATCAAACTCTTCGCTGCCACGATAAAAGAGCCCGGAGTTTCCACCCTTCTCGAGCTTCCAGTCCATTTCAAACTCGAAGTCGGAAAACTCGTCACGGGAGATGATATCCACCGTGCCTTTGACCTTGCCAAACGTGCCGTCGGCAATGGTCCAACCGGAAGGCATAGTGTCCATCTTGTAACCGCGCCAGGCGTTGGCGGTTTTCCCGTCAAACAATGTGCGCCACTCACCGCGTTTGGCCTGCGCAGAACCCGACTTCGCGGTGGTCATGCAGCCCGTAAGAGCAAGCACGGCGAGGAGCGTGAGACCGGCGATGTGACGGCGCATGGTGGTTGCTGGAAGTGAAACCCGCGAGTGATCGTGTTGGCGCGCTACGGCCATGTGAAGATATCCGTCGTCGGACTGCCACGTCGCGCCCGTGCAATCTGCATCGGCTCGCGCCAGAATGCCCGTCCGGTAATGCGGTAGGTTACGCGAATGTCGACGCCCTTGGCGTGTGTGTCGGCCACCAGCGGATACGCCACATCCACCCGCGCCACCGAACGCGATGCACGCGGCACCGCAGCCAACAGACTCAGCCCCACGCTGCTGCGAAATCCGTCCTCTCCAAACGGGACGTTGGCCGCCCACATCTGCCCGGCATCAGCAAACCCGGCAAGCCCCCATCCGAGATAGCGCGAAATACCCGGCATATCGATGCGCTGCTCGCCCCGCGCAATCAGGCGACGACCGCCGCTCAGCCTTGATTCCACATAGCCACGCATACCGCTCTGCGCATCGGCAAACGTGAGCTGATACGGCACGCTATCCGACGACGATCCGGCATACTCAACAGAAAGAACGCGCGTCTGGCGTGCACTGGGATGGCTGTACCAGGCGAGTCGCCCACTCGCCACGCCGTCGCCCCAGCCGCCCGGATTCTGACGCGCTTCCGCCTGCACGCGCAAACCTACAAATGACTCGGTGCTTCCCACGCCCGTGTAAAAGTCGGCGGTCGCGAAGTTCCGTCGATCGTCGCCGGTAATGCCTTTCCCGATCGTGGTGGCCAGTTGCATGCCACGCGCCACGTCCTGCACGCCCTCGAGTCCATCGAAGGCGCGAACCTTGACGAACGACAAGGCGCGCAGGCCCAGCACGATCCCGGCGCGCGTGCTGCGCTGTTCACCAAAACGACCCGTCAGCACGACATCTGCCGTGTCAACGAATCCGCGGTCAGTGATCCGCACCACGCGGTTACCGGCGCTGCGACGCTCGAAGCTCGTGAGCGCGCCCACCAGATACGTGACCCGCCCGATGGCATTGATTCGTACGGCCATTCCGGCATCCGCGCGTTCACGAGAGGTCTGAACCGAAAATGCATCGCCTGCGGTACGCGTGAACGATGTATAGCCATCGTCCTTCACGTATCCTGCATATCCTGCCACATGCTGCAGATCGGTGAAGAACGATCGACCGAGGGAGAACTGTGCAAACGAGCCCAATGGAGTCTGCGCGAGATTCACGATCGCGAGATTGGGCCCGCCCAGTACGTGGTAGTCGGCGAGGCGCACACCGAATCCATCGCGGAACGCGCGTCCATCGCGCCATCGCAGCGCGGCCAGCCGACCAGTGCCACCGATGTTGCTGTTCCCCACCTCAATGTCGTTGGGTTTCGATTCGCGCACTCCCAGCCCGATGATTGGTCGGATGTCATCGATCGTCTCCACCTCGATGCGCACCTGACCATCCACTTCGTCGAACACGCGAACCGTAGCATCGGCCAGATAGGGCTGCAGACGCAGCACGCGTTCCGATTCGGAACGGCGCCGTTCAGTGCACGGACCGCCTGCACGCAACTGGAGGAACGGGGCAACCGCACTCGAGCGCGTTGGAACCCCCAGCAAGAGCGGTTGCAGCACCGCGCGCGCCCAACCCGGGGCGCGTTGCTTGTCCATGACAGTTCGTTCCGACCGTCGAATCTCCACGCGGGAGATGGTGCGCCCGTCGCAAGGCACGATTCGCTCGGTCAGCGATACGTCCTGTGCGGACGCCGACGTCGCGGCAATGGCAACCAGCCAGAAAACAACAGGGCGCATATCAGTAGCCTACTCGCTCCGCGGCGTCCCTGGAATATGCGCGCGGTCGGGTTCGCTGCCCGCCGGAGGAGGTTCGTATACGTACGTCAGCACCATGGCCACAATCCAACCGATCACGGTCCAGCCGAGCAGCACGTTAATGGCAGTAATCTTCCACCGTCGCCCGCTCTGGCGTTTCCAGGCCAGCAGGGTTGGCA
>JANMRE010000608.1:0-4504 GCA_031370885.1 Gemmatimonadaceae bacterium | reverse complement strand
GCCGGCGTGATGGAAAACGCCGTGGCCAGCGGCACGTTGGGATCGACCGCGACCGCACTGACCGTTAACGATACGACGCCGAACGCCCCGCCGACAACGCTCGCGTTGACTACCGACGGTCCCTGACTGCGGCCTTTCGAAGTGTCAACCGCGGTAGCGGACGGCGTCAATGTGACCGACGACCCCGAGGTGACCGACCACGAAACTTGCTGCGGAACAATGGTGGAACCATCGGCAGTTCGAGCGGTCGCGCTAAGCACCGACGCCTCGCCGATGGCCATCGTTGTCCGGCTGGCGCTCACCGACACGCTGGTTGCTTGCAGCACGCGGATCAACGTACGCTCGCTGACAGATCCGCTGGCAGCGGTGATCGTGGCCTCGCCGAGCCTTACGGCCGTGGCCAAACCTGTCGAATTCACGTACACGGTTGCCGGATCTGACGAGGTCCAGCGAACCGAACGATTGCGGTTGACTCGATCACTGGCGCGGAGTTGTGTGGATTCGGTTACCAACAGTAGCACCGTGCCGCCCGTGGGAGCGGTGACGGCGCTGGAAGCGGTGCCCGAACTGCTCGGTGATGTCGAACCAGGGAGCGGCGAGAGGGTGTTGGCATCGCACGCTACAAGTACCAGCAGGGCTACGACACTGAGGTGTCGCGCATTGAAACCGAACATCAAGCCTCCGGAGACCGGATATGCCAGCGTGGGCTGAAGCAGCGACGTGTTAAGAAACCATCGCCTACATGCCGAGGACGGTTCGGATGGCCTTCAGTCACCTGTCATAGCCTCGATCGCCGACTCACTGCGGGAAGAGACTATCACACTGGCACACTATCGCCAGCGACACAGATCACCGAGTGACAACGCGTTTTGGTGACCTGCGTTACAGCGCTGCTCGAACGATTCACCGTTCGGTCAACCGCGGTACAGCATGGACCAGCACTCTTCGCCGTCGAAGCGGTGACCCAACTGCTTGTCGCGCAGATGGCAACGTGAGCGCGAGAATGCTACTCTCCAGCAGAAGCAGGTGCAAATGTAGCACATTGATGTAATCGAGCGAGCCAAAAATGCCAGCCAGTAGAAAGGCTGCCAATCCATACGTGAGAATCCGTACCGTCTCAGCGTCGTCGCCCGTAAGTCGTCTCGCCGATGTCAGGCCGCGAGCAACCGAATTGCCGACCAACAGCAAGAAGAGAAAGAGGCCCACGAATCCCATCTCGGCCGCGTTGTGCAGATACGTGTTGTGGGCGTCCTTCTTCCCACCCGCAATTGGAAATTCACTCTTCAATTCGCGCGCGTATTCCGCGTGCACGAACTGATATGTGCCCGCACCCACGCCAGTGATTGGATGGTCCTTCGCCACTCGGAATGCGATGCGCATCAACTGGAGGCGCTGTTCGGCCGACCCCTCTTTGTCCACGCCGCGCATACCGCTTTCCACCGAAACCTTGGTCAGGCCGCCCAGTCGCTTCCATACATTATCCGGGGCGAAGATTGCGCCAATTGCAACGAGGACCAATGTCCCGAGAACGACCCGTGGATTCCGCAACCTCGTCGCTATCAGGATGGCGGCGATCACGCCCAAGGCGAGGAGCCCTCCCCGCGATTGCGTGAGAAACACCAACAGCACGAGCAGGCCTGCGGACACGACCGCCAGCAAACGGGCGAAACGACTGCGCGTCAACGCGAGGCAAGCCAGCGCGATGGACGCAAAAATCAAGGAAAACCCCGCAAGGTCGTTGGGATTGCTGTAGGCATAGTTCCACGCCGCTCGCCCTTGGGTACTGTAGCCCATGAAGTAATTCAGAAACGCGCCGCGAAGCGGAAACAGCATGAAGCAACCCACGGCGAACGCCAGAAAAAACTTGATCTGTGCTCGTGTCCGGAGCACGTTGAACGCGACAAATGTGACGATCCACAGCTTCGTCAAGCTCCAAGTCTGCGGGAAAGCCACCGACTGTTTGTCGCTGTTCAAGTACGAAATCCAAGCCCAGGCGACCCATGATCCTGAGATCATCAGCACGCGCCCCAGTCGAAGCGTTGGCAACTCCAGCAACAGCGCCAGGAGCGCGAGGACGATGGCGACATCGGCACCTGGGAGCCAATACGTGATGACGACGAAGTAGTAGTACAGGAATGCAAGCAACGAAGGCGTCCACTCCACGCCACGAAACACCTCTGCCAGCGCGGCGAACGGCGAGAAATTGCCGTGGGTGGACGCATGCGCGGCCAAAGCATCGGCCGCCGCGCGAGTGAAGCGGGGTCGGCGGACCGGCGCAGACAACCCAGCAGTCTTCATGCCCGCGCTCCGAGAATGTTCGTGTACAGCTGCTCAAGCCGAGGAATTACCGAGCTGGCGCGATAGCGTGAATCGGCAACCACCTGTGCCCGCACACCTAGATTTCGTCGAAGTGATGGGTCAAGCGCCAGCGTTCGCATCGCGGTCTCCAACGCACTCACATCGTTCGGTGGGATGAGCAGCCCGGTCTCGCCGGATGTGAGCGCATCCCGAATCCCGCCCACCGCTGAGGCGATAACGGGAGTACCGGTCGCCATGGCTTCGATCACCGAGTTCGGGAATCCTTCATGCTGCGACGGCAGCACCGCCACATCGGCCGCCGAGAAGGCCAGTCCGGCGCGCGGCAGGTAACCTGCCATGTGGACCACACCCCGCAGGTGGAGCCGGTCCACGGCCTGCTCGATGCGTTCGCGCTCCGGGCCGTCACCAACAATCAGCAGGCGGGCTGTGGGAAACTCCCGCGCGATCAGCGCGAACGCCTCCAGCAGCAATCCATGATTCTTTTCAGGCCGAAGCTGTGCAACGATACAAAACACCAGAGCGTCGTCGGGAAGTCCGAATCGTGAACGCCATTCGGAGCGCGCGGCGTGCGCACCGAACAGATCGTCATCCAGAAAGTTCGGGACTACCGTGATGCGGTTCGTGGATATCCGTTCCGCCCGCTCCACCGTGCGACGCACTTCGTCGCTGTTCGCGAGCACGCCGTCGGCCAGGTGAAAGGCGAGCCAGTCGGTATACCGATGCTGAGGAAATGTCTGATGGATCCACCGCTTGCTGGCCAACACCGGAACGCCAGCCAGTCGAGCGGCGAGCACCATGAGAAAATTGGAATAGCAATCATGCGCATGGATGATGTCGATGTCCATGTCGCGAAAAAACTTCGCGGCGCGTCGAAGCTGCTGAAACGCGCCAACGCCGATCAGGCTGCGCACCGGAAAGCCGTGCACCGGAATGCCCGCTGCGCGGTAGCGCACCGCCATGCCGCCCGTGTCGCTGGTGAGTGTCACGGCGACCACCTGATGTCCCCGCTGCGCCAACTGCTCAGCCGTTCGCACCGCATTCAACTCCGATCCGCCGGAAACCGACATGGAATTGATACAGCTCGCGATCCGGCGAAACGGCCGATCGGCCGAGGTCGCAGAATCGTGATCGAGGTCAGCGTCGATCGACAAGGCAACGACCGTGGGAGAGCCAGAGGGCATGACAGACTATCAAGGTTGGGTACGCGCGTGAATCGGTTGACGACGCTCTGCCTATTGACGAGCACCACAACAAAAGGCTTCTGAGGGAAGTATCAGCGAGCCCAGATGAAATGGCGAGCGGTCACAGTGACCGAATAAGCTCTCAGCCGTTGTCGCGTCTTAGCCACTGCATCACCATCAGAATCCTCCACAGTCGCTCGGCGTGGTCTTGTCCGGCCTGATGCTCCCGCCATACACGCTGAACCATCGATGCATCGAACCAGTCGGCAAGAAGGTCATCGTTCGCGAGTTGCGCCTCGGCCCATGAGCGAAGGCTTCCCCGAAGCCAGTCGGGGAGCGGAACCGCAAACCCCTTTTTGGGTCGGTCCCAGAGCGTAGAAGGCAGGTAGCGATGCAGCAAACGTCGGAGAAGGAATTTTCCCGCGCCCTGTCTGATCTTGCGGGTGAGTGGTTGTCCGAGCGCAAATTCAACCACGCGATGATCAAGCAGAGGCGCCCGCGTTTCCAGCGACATGGCCATGGCGCATCGATCAACCTTGACCAGAATATCGTCCGGCAAATAGGTCTGGATGTCGTACGCCATCTGCGCCTCGCGCTCGCTTCGCGCGCGTGGCCAGTCGATGGTAAGCGGATCTGCCGAATCGACGGTCCGCCGCCGATGCCGTGACAACACCATGTTGGGTTCTGCCCATTCAGACACCAGACCCTCAAAAGTGACCCGAGGCGAGTTCGCGCTCAGGGCCCTTTCCAATCGCGCTTGACTGTGCGGTGGCCAGGCGCTGCCTGGGCTCAGTGCACCCCAGAGTCGCTCGGGAACCCGCGAAACAACGCTTGCAACGCTTTCACGCATGATCTCCGGAACCTTCTGGGCCAGGCTCGCCACCGAGTCACGGCCAAGGTATTGTGAGTAGCCGCCAAAGAGTTCGTCACCACCGTCCCCGGAGAGTGCTACGGTGACGTGTTGACGGGTTGCCTGGCAGACGAGCAAGGTTGGAAGCTGAGAA
>JANMRE010000598.1:0-2780 GCA_031370885.1 Gemmatimonadaceae bacterium | reverse complement strand
CCGAGCGTCGTGGTGTGAAAGACCACGCAAAGGAGCGCGGCAGCGTCTGCGCGCTTCATGATCCCCCAGAGCGCAGCAGTGCCAGCAGTCGCTGGCCGGGCCTGCCGGTTGCCTCAACGTTCAGACGACGCTGCTCGGCTTTCACCGCCTCGCGCG
The DNA here is from genome assembly GCA_031370885.1 of Gemmatimonadaceae bacterium. Lineage (GTDB taxonomy): Bacteria > Gemmatimonadota > Gemmatimonadetes > Gemmatimonadales > Gemmatimonadaceae > Gemmatimonas. Next base: position 2,624 of record JANMRE010000598.1, on the reverse strand, counting down.
TTTCCTGCGTCAGCACGCCAGCAGGCGAGCCCACAGCGTATCCGCGTCGTGCCAGTATCGATTGCAGTTCCCGTCGCTCCGCGCGGGAAAGACCCAGATCGGCCGTTGGCCACGGTGCCACAAACGCTGCGGCGCCGCGTATGCGGTCGGCCAGGTGCAGCACTGAAAGTGCGTAGCTCGACGCCGCATTGTAGCGGTACACCGCATCAAAGTTTCTCATCACGAGAAACGCCGGGCCGTCTACTCCCGCGGGCGCAAACAGGCCGGCCGTCGTGGTTGGGCCAAGTGTCGCCGACACCAGTGGCGCGCCGTCAACCCGTGTCAGTCCACGCGACGTCCACGAGGCCAGCGAGCGCTTGGCACGACGTCCTTCGCCGGCGAGCACAAACGTCTTTCCGACGTTGCGCGGCAGTCGCACTTCGATACCCCACGGCGCATCCCGTTTCCAGCCGGCATTGCGCAAATAGTTGGCCGTCGACGCCAACGCATCACCAACACTTCCCAACACGTCTTTGCGCCCATCGCCATCAAGGTCCACGGCAAGCCATTCAAACGTGCCCGGCATGAACTGCGTGTGCCCGAACGCGCCCGCCCATGAGCCCACAAATTTCGCAGACGCAAAATTGGCGGCCTGCGTAATGCGCAGCGCGGCCAGCAACTCTCGGCGAAAATAGCGTTGCCGACGTCCGGCACAGCTTAACGTGACAAGAGAACGCAACACGGGAAATTCTCCCATACCGCGTCCGTAATTGCTTTCCAACCCCCATATCGCTACGACCACTGCGGGGTCAACGTGGTATCGGTCGCGGATAGCCTCCAGCGCCAATCGATGTTCCGTCATCAACCGCTGACCGTCGGCGATGCGTTCGGCGTCCACCGTTGCCGCCACGTAATCCCAGATCGAGAGCGCGAGTTCGGGTTGCGCGGCAAGGTGCGACAACACGCGCGCATCAAGCGTGAGCCCCTCCGTATGCGTACGCCACGTGTCGTCGCTGATGCGACGGCCCTGCGTGGTACCCTGCAGCGCGCGCAGACATTGCGGAACGGGATCCACAGATGGTGGCGCGTGTGTGCCGGCAACGAGGTGGGCCAGCATGAGCAAGTGGGCGATCACATCGTGTGATTGAAGTTCAACCGGAGACGGGCCGTCAACGGCGGGCTTTCAGGGTACGATGGCGGTTGATGCGCAATCTCGCCGGCTGCTTCCGTCCACGCCAATGCGCGGGCGGCCCGGGCTTGGCACTCCAATTGGTCTGCACGCCGCCCTGATCTTCGCGCAGCGGGCCGTGGGCGAGAAGGAATCCCCCGGGATTTTGGACCCTGACAGTCGACTAGTCTCACACCACCCGCACCGCCGCCATCGCGCCGTTCATTGGGGCCACAGCAACAGTCGTGGCCAGTCTTGGGCTCTGGTGGTGGCACACGCGATTGCGTTCTCTGCGGTAATGTAAAGGCATCCTGATCGGCTCCTGGTGATTCGTGTCGGCCACACCCGGCGTTACCCTCACAACTCCGTCGCGAGAACAAGAAATGCCCGTCCAAAAAATCCGCCCCTTTTTGTGGTTCGGCAGCAACGCCGAAGCTGCCGCCAACTTCTACGTCTCGATCTTCAGCGACTCGAAAATCCTGAACGTGATGCCGTCCCCCGAACCCGGCGTGGCGATGGGTGTCGAGTTCCAGATCGAAGCTCAGCAGTACATCGCCTTCAACGGTGGCCCGCACTACTCGCTTACCGAAGCGGTATCGCTCATGGTGCTATGCGAAACGCAGGCTGAAGTGGACATGTACTGGGACAAGCTCACCGCCGACGGCGGTCAGTCCAGCCGGTGCGGATGGCTTAAGGACAAGTTCGGCTTGTCGTGGCAGATCATTCCGGAAGCGCTGCCCAGACTGATGGGCGACCCGGATCGCGTACGCGCGCAGCGAGTGGTGCACGCCATGCTCACGATGAACAAGATCGAGATTGCTGGATTGCAGAAGGCGTACGACGGGGAGTAGTCGTTCGCCGCCGTGCCTGCGGCGAGGGCGGGGCCGAGGCTCCTCCGCAGCGGCCTCTGCGAGCGCGCCCCGATGCTGTCGTAACGCAGCAACGTTCGGTGCGCGAAGCAGTAAAGCCGCGAAGGAGGAGTCTCGGCCCCGCTCTCACCACTCGCGACGATCTGCAGTGAGCGGTGGGCAATGAGCTGAATCCCGAACGACGATATCGGGGACGCCCTGTGTTGCGGGATGTCATGCCCGACGCATACTGTGTGCGTCATGGATACGCGACGCCGCAAGTTGAACCTTCCGCCGACAGCGGAATTGAAACGCGGGTGGGAACTCGAGATTGCTCCCGTCCCTGGGTTGATCAAGGACGATCCGGCGGCCCGTCTTGCCACCATATTCGTTGTCGCACCGCCCTTTGTACTGGGTTGCGAGACCGTCAACCGACCGTCAGCCGAACCGGACGAGCTCGGCGAGATACTGGCGCGAGAGGTGTTGGCCGCTGTTGAAAACGCCGGCGTCACACCCACGCATGTTTCGATCCGCCACTCGACGCTCGTAGAGCCCATCGCGAAGGCGCTCAGTCCCCGTGGCATTCGTGTGATGTTGGAGGACGAGTTGCCAGGCGTGGCTGACGTGAT
>JANMRE010000566.1:0-16166 GCA_031370885.1 Gemmatimonadaceae bacterium | reverse complement strand
CAGGGATTGGAGCTCGACGCTGCACTCCTGGCATGGGGCACGGACTTCGTGCGGGCCGGCGGCGCGTGGTCGAACGGCCGAGCGCGCGGATACAAGAAGGGTGCGAAGGTGAAGGACCCGTTTCAGTTGCGGATGAATGCGTATCGGGTGCTGCTCACGCGCGGGAGAGACGCGACGGTGGTGTTTGTGCCGCCGCTGACGGAGCTGGATGAGACGTACGGGTATTTGTGCGAGGCGGGGATGATGGTGCTGGAGTAATCCACCCCTTGTTGCGGAACTACCAGCCAGACCGATCGCATGCAATGACTTGATCATGGCTTCCACGCCCGATGGTCACGACGTTGAAGGTGTCGCTCCGGGGCTCAGACCCTCTTCCGCGCTAAGTAGCATTATGCTACCTTTCATTCTCCGTCGTGACTGCCCGTCTCCCTCGGTACTCGCTGGATCGCGTTCAACAACTGATGGCAGCCGACCGCTACCGCGTCACGGACAGCGCGCGGCGCGGCGCCCTCGAGCTGGGCTTGGACGAATCTGATATCGTCGAGTGTGTTGCCAGCCTCTTGCCAAGGCATTTCTACAAGAGCATGGAATCTCCCCGCCGCGCAGGCACCTGGCAGGATGTCTATCGGCCGACAGTCGGCGGCATCCGGCTGTACATGAAAGTGCAGATAGTCGGCACTGATCCTACTGACCTGATGGTGGTTATCTCATTCAAACGACTATGACAACATCCACATTGGATCGCTGTCCTGAGTGCGGCGGCAACGTCAAACGGACTCGCACAGTCGTCACCACGCGCATCGGACGCCGTACGATTCCCGTCACCGGCAAATTCTTGCAGTGTCACGGCGAATGCCGCGAGATCTACTTTGAGCCAGGCGAGGCCGATGACGTCTCGCGCCGAGCGGCGATGATTGCGCGTACTGACAATGGGCTGCTGACTCCGCAGGATATCCGCGAGATTCGCCGCCAGCACGATCTCACTCAGTACGAGCTCGAGCAGTTGCTCAACGTTGGGCCAAAGACGGTCGTCCGATGGGAGAAGGGGACTGTCGTACAGAATGCGGCAACCGATACCCTGTTGCGCTTGTTGCGCGACGTCCCGGCCGTCTATCGGCACCTGCGTCGCACACGTCAACACGCAATCCCCGAGACCACGCCGTAACTTCTTACCACGGATTCGCTACGTGCGGGAATACTCGAAAGAGCGAACGCCCCGAGGAGATCACTCTCCCGGGGCGTGGAAGCCCGCTGGCCGTGCGCGCCGTATCGGCATCTGTGTCGCGACCCATCACTGGGTACGCCTGGCGGTACGCGACTTTCCGCCCTCAGCGTTCGGCTGCCCATTCGACTACTTGCAAGTTCTCGCGCCGCAGAAGCCGAGTCAAGGTTCTCCGGGCTAGGGGGAATCGTCACAACTCGGCAGGACTGCCGAATCTGGCTCCGCTTCAACGACGGTGTCGAAGGGGTTGCCGACCTCGCACAGTCACTCGACGGCGCGGTGTTTGAGCCGCTCCGCGATCCGGCGGTCTTTGCCCACGCGCGGCTGGATCCGGAGCTGCACACCGTGGCCTGGGGCACCGGAGTTCCTGCACGCGCTGGTGACCGCGGCCGTTGAGGGCAACTCGCAGCACGCCCGATCGATCACGTGAATGCAATGAGTTCGTCCCGGCACGCTACGCCGCGACACCCCGTTCACGATCGCCCTCGAGCACCTCGTCGCTGAAGCACGCGAAGTGCACGCGTTCAAGCGATCCCGGGTCAGCGGCAAAAGACCGCGACTCGTGAGCGGTGCCGCAGGCGAGACATAGAATCGGCATGTGCGTCTCGTGACAGCGACGTCCGCCGCAACCGTATCGTTGTCCCGTGTTTCGTTGACCGCCTTCTCGATGGCCACTTCCGGTTCATGACCGTGGCGCGCGAGGATGTACATCACGCTGGGTACCGTCTCCAGCAGATACGCGCCCGAGTACCATGAGTTGCACGCGGTGCGCACGTCGAGGCCTTCGGTGAGTGCACTCCGCACCGGCCCATCAAGCAGCGCCGATGCCGAACCGCGCCAACCGCCCAGCGGTCCATCGGGCATTCGTGTGACGTACTCCTGATCGTGATCCAGCGGTCGCAGCACGTTGATGTTTCCGTCCAACCAGGCGACAGGCGAGTCGGGCACATCGCCGTCGAGTAGCCGCCACAGCAGCGCGACCCACGCGACGGCGCTGGCGATAGCGAGTGGATCGTTGTGGGTGATGGCGGCGGCGATCGCCGTTTCACGCGACAGTGACGATCGGTCGCCACGCAGATGCGGCAACACGATCCGCGCAATGCGCATCAGCGCGCCGTTTCCGGCACTTGCCTGTCCCGCGTCCTGCCACGACGCTCTCGCTTGACGCGCGTGGACAAAATCACCCGTCGCTCGGCCGCGTCCGTAGATCTGTCGGGATGCGAACACTGTTGATAGGGCGTCGGGTTCCAGACGTCCATGCTCCAGCAGGTGTTCTACCGTCCAGAACGTGAGTTGCGTGTCGTCACTGGATGTGGCTACTCGCCGCCCGCGTGCGTGTCGATTGGGCAGATAGTCGGTGATGTAGACAAACTCGTCGAAGCGACGTTGAGGACTTCGAGACTCGCTGCGATTGCCCAGGGCATCGCCGATTGCGACGCCAAGGAGCATGCCCCGGACGCGGTCGGCGAGATCGGGACCAGTGAAAGGCATCATTCTCTTCTTTAGTTCTTGGTTGGTCGCATGTCTCGTCTTCGTTGCCCAGAGCAGCAAGTTGCGCACTATGTGCAACTTGGCACTGTTGGAAACTTCCGGTAAGATTGCCTCGATATATATTGTTGCGCATGATGAACAACACAATGCTTTCTGGCAACATAGTCCTCCAAGCCGTGGAATCGCTGCGGCTGCGACTGCCGTTCGGCTGGAATACGGAGCTCAAGGAAACTGGTAACGATCTGTCCGCCAGCAGTTTACGAATCGTGGCACCGGATCGGTCCAATTGCACGATCAAGCTACTTCCCCGCCGTCAACTCGATCCCAAGGACGTCGCTGCAATCGCTGAACTCGCTCGCCTCGAAGGCGCCTCAGCCTCGCTGGTGCTTGTCTCCCGCTACCTCAGCGAGGCAACCCGCCAGAAGCTGATCCAAAACGAAATTGGCTATCTCGACCTCACTGGAAACGTTCGCCTCGTCCTGACTCAGCCCGGGCTCTTCATTGAGACTCAAGGCGCGACGAAGGATCCCGACCGCAAGGAGCGCCCGGCCAGAACGCTGCGCGGCGCCAAGGCTGGGCGAGTAGTTCGACTGCTTGTCGATCGACGGACACCGGCCGGCGTGCGCGAAATCGCCGACGCCACCGGGGTCGACAAGGGCTACGTCTCGCGCGTGCTGGCACTGCTCGACAAAGAAGCACTCATTACGCGCACGGGCCGAGGGCGCGTGGAGGACGTCGATTGGAGCGCCCTGTTGCGACGCTGGGCAAATGACGCGCCGCTGACGTCGCGCGGTACGATGCGTACGTACCTGGAGCCGCGTGGCCTTTCGACGTTTCTCGCCCGCCTCGCTACCACCACCACGCCCTATGCCATCACCGCCAGCCTCGCAGTCCCGCCCGCGACAACCGTTGCGCCACCGCGCCTGGCAACCGTCTGGGTTTCGAATGTGATTGCTGCGGCCCATGCACTTGAGCTGCGACCTGCCGAGAGTGGCGCGAATATCATGCTCATCGAACCCAGCGACGACGCGGTGTTCGACCGCGCAGCGATGCGAAACGGTCTACGGTACGTCGCCCTCAGTCAGGTTGCCGCCGATCTCCTCACCAGCCCGGGACGAGGGCCGGCTGAGGCTGAATCCCTGATGGAGTGGATGCGCGCCAATGAGACTGAGTGGCGAACGTGAGCGGCGACGATAAGCGGCGACCGTGAGTGCGCCCGACGAACTGTATGTGCTGGCGCGACAGGCGCTGCTCGATGCACTGACCGCACTGGGTGAACATCGCCAGGCGCTCATCCTCGTCGGCGCGCAAGCGGTGTACCTGCGTGTCGGCGAGTCGGATCTCGCGGTCGCTCCGTTCACCACCGACGGCGATCTGGCAATCGACCCCGCGATACTGCAACAGCTGCCGACGTTGGAGCAGGCGTTGACGCGTGCTGGTTTCGCGCCGCAACAGCCCGATTCGATCGGCCGCTGGGTCACGCAACGCCAGATGATCAATCAGAGTATGCATGCGGTGGCCATCGATCTGCTCGTGCCCGAGTCCGTAAGTACCGGTGCCGGTCGTCGCGCGGCGCGTTTGCGAGGTCACGATTCGCGCGCCGCCCGCATCGTGAAAGGACTTGAGGGCGCGCTGGTCGACGCAGACATGATGACGCTTGCCTCACTGGCGCCAGCAGACTCGCGCACGTTCGCAGTGCGCGTCGCCGGCCCGGCAGCATTGGTCGTTGCGAAGGTACACAAGATCGACGATCGCAAGGACGGCGATCGATTGAGCGACAAGGATGCGTTGGCATGTTCTTCGACTGCTGCAGGGAACAACCACGAACGATTTGGCACACCGCTATGCGTGCTTGCTGGCAGATGAGCGCTCGAGGGACGCTGCGACGCGCGGCCGGGAGTTGCTCGAAAAGCAGTTTGCATCACCACGCGGCACCGGTGTCGAGATGGCGCGCCGCGCTCTTGGGATGCTAGCCGACCCAGCGCAAGTCTCCGCATCGCTGGTTGCATTGAGCGGGGATTTACTCGAGCGAATCGGCACGTCGTGATCGATGGTTGCTCCTCTGAAATCAGGAGGTAGATGAGCGGCCGCTGAAGCTCCATGGCGTGCCGCATCGCGCGGTCCAAAATGGGAGGGTGAGCCGCCGAGTCGCTCATGCATTCGTCGCCACAACCGAGGCAAAGCATCGATGCGTCGTTCCCCGTACAGAGCTCGACGTCGGCGCTCGGGTGATAGGCATACGTCTTCTTCCCCGTCTCATTTAGGTAATACGGGTTCCCGTCATCCCACGCGTCGATCGACCGAGCACACCCATTGCAGACGAAAGTCTGTCCCATGGCCACGGGCTACGCCCTCCGATTCTGGAAAGGTTTATTGTCGCTATTGCTTGGCTTTCGAGTACGCCCAGAGCGCGCGGTCAAGCGTCCGCATCGACAGCCCCATTTCGTTTGCCAACTCGCGCGTCGTGCGCACGTAGTCCCACCAAAGCCCGAAGTCATAGTCGACCGCCGTGGCCTCGTTCCGAAGCTCGATGATGTCCATCCGCTCATACATGTTGTCCAGATCGGGAAAGGCCTCGTCAATGATCCTCCCGATCTGCCGGAGCGACATCGGCATGATAAATCCCTTCTCGCATTCAATCAGCGGCGAAACCCGACCGCTCAGCACGCGCGCGAAGAGCGCATGCAGCGTACCCCATGCTCGGCTTGGAAATGGCGGACCAACTGCCGATGGAAGCGCACCACCTGGCTGATGGCGACGCGCGAGATAGGTCGGATCATCAAGTCGTGCGTAGTGGAGACTGGGGAATACCAAGCACACTCCAGCGGAAGCGGTGACGGGTCGTGTCTCCTACTATGAAGATGGGTGGAGGGTTTGACAGTGGGCACGGCGGTGCTACGAGCGAACGTCCGAGAGTGGGTCCACCGCAAACGCTCCGCGCTTACAGAACGGACATCATGTCTCCCGTTCTGCGCGATTTCGAACTCGCCTTCTATCACTTCCGAGTCGCAACGCGTCGATTGGCATGTAAAGTGCGCGTCTGCAATGATTCGATGATGGCGATCAGTGCGCGGACCACAGAGGTTGCGAGTACTCGAGATCCTGTCCTCGTTGCCGACATCGCCGTGACCCGTTTCACCAAACTGCTCGAACGACTACTCAGTGGCGACGCTGATCGCGCGTTCGCCTTCGACGATTTGTGCACGGTGCTGTTTGGGCTTGGCTTCACCCGCCGGATCCGCGGTAGCCACCACATCTTCACGCGGGACGGAATTCGTGACATCTTGAACCTCCAGCCACGTCGCGGTGGTGCGGCAAAGCCGTACCAGGTGCGTCAGGTTCGCGACTTGGTCGTCCGCTGTGGGCTGGCGTTACAGCTGTCTCTCGACGAAGGAGCCGACGATGAACCCTGAGTTGCGCTACGAGGTCGTCCTCTACTGGTCAGAGACCGACGAGGTATTCATCGCCGAGGTGCCGGAGTTGTCGGGGTGTGCGGCCGACGGTGCGACCTACGCGGAAGCACTCGCCGCGGTGGAAGTGGTTATTCGTGAGTGGATCGAAACGGCCACGGAACTTGGCCGACCGATCCCGACCCCCAAAGGACGTTTGGGTTTCGCGTAGCGCCTGCAAATGACGGCGCTCCGCCGTCAGGAACTTGACAAAGCGAAATCGTCTAGAGTCACGAGTTTCGATGCCCGCATGGTCGGGTCGATGAATGGTGTTGTCGCTTCTTCGCGCTGAATCGCACCCGTGGACATTCTACAGCGTCAAGGAAATCGCCTGCGTCTGATCGAAGTCAAGGCGAAGTCGTGGGACGCGGATAAAGATCGTGAGCGCGCCGAGCAGGGAAAGCCGCGGGAATTCCGGACAGGTCGCGGCGGTGTGAACATCAGCGCAACCTGGCGGCCGTATCTCGAAGACGTGACCTACCAGTGCCTGCTGCTGGAGTCGTTGTTCCCGGAGTTCCAGGTCGAACCGTATCTCTGTTTCGTCGACAAGACCGCGCGTTGCATCACGGACGCGCTGCCCGAGCACTTCGACATTGTTCGCGAGGCCGGGCCTGATGGTCGCACGCGATTGGTGAACGTCCGTCTCACGGGCGACGCAAGTGTCGCAGCGCGGAAGCAACTGACCATCGAGCTTCCGATTCGTGAGGAGATCGAAATGCTCCGCGATGAAGTCCTGCGGGCCACTGCAACGCTGCTGGCATCGTACGAGCCAACGCTCACGCGCATTGCGTCGCCCATCAGCTCGGCCTGTCGAGACTGCGAGTATCGCGTGTCGCCATCGGCGGTCAATTCGGGACAGCGGAACGGATTCGCCGAGTGCTGGGGAGCGCTGGCCGCGGTAGAGCCGTCGATCCTCGAGTTGTACCAGGTCTCGCGGTGGCAATCCGCGAACGCACTGATTGCCGGCGGAACTGTTGGCCTGCTCGATATTCCGAACGATGTCGTGAGCGCAATGGGTGACGGTGTCATCGCGTCCAGACGGCGGCTCCAGATTGATCACACCAGAAGCGGTCAACCGTTTATCGGCAGCGGACTCCGGCCAGCGATGGAATCGGCGGTGTATCCACTGTACTTCCTCGATTTCGAGGCGGCACGAACGGCGGTGCCGTTTACGGCACTCTCTTCAGTCGCTCCGCCATTCGCGTCTGCCACCCCGGTCCGGTCGCGCGCCACCGCGCCAGGACATCGGCCGGCAGACGCAGTGAGATGAGCACGCGGGGATTCGACGAAATCGGACGGCCGCCCTTCTTGAACACCGCGCGACTCATCATCTCGTCGGTGAGTTCGGGGATCTCGTCATATTCGTGCGGCTGGATGACATGCGCATCGACACGTACCATATCAGACATCACGCGACGGCGAGAAGCGGGCTTTTTCGCGGGCATTGGCCTTCCTCATGCTGACGATGTGGCGCGCCGCGCCACGCGGCGTGTAAACAACTACGACCAAGCGGCCGCCAGGCCAACCATAGCAGACTACCCGACGTTCGCCGTAGTCCGTGCGCGCATCATCCAACTCAATCGTCGGTCCCTCAAACACCAAGACGGCGTCAACAAAATCGAGACCGCGATCGCGCAGCGTCTGAAACCGCTTGGCCGCATCAAAGGTAATCTCCACGGTTAATGTATCTACACTAACCTACGCCGGCAAGTCGCGAGCGCTCGACGCCCCACGAATTCAGTCAGCGGTGTGACGATAGGATCGTGCCTCATGCATGCAGCGTCGCCTGGTCGGCGTCTCAGTTCAATGCATGCGTGAATTGGCTATGGTCGCGTGGCCGTTTCGGCGCTGATGCCGGTCCTTTCATTGACGACATGGTTGAGTGTCTGCCGCGACACGCCCAGGACCTTCGCCCCCGCCGTAACCGTGAGCCCCAAGGGCTCCAGGAAGTCGTGGCGCACGATGCGGCCAGGATGGACCGGGTTCTTCGCGAAACGCACCTGTACCTCACCGACTACCGCTCGCTGTACGTCGCTGACATCACGCACATCACCACAACCGATCCGCGCGACGACGATGCGACCCACATGATGATCGCGAACGCGAACTGCTGGAGCGTCGACCTTGAGGGGCGTGTGATCGGGCGCTGGCGGCCCACGCCGGAGACGCCGGAACTGTTGCGTGATCGGATCGGATGGGCACCACGCGGGCGTGATCCACTGGTCATCGACCTTCCGGTGCTGTTCGATTGCATTGAAAAGCAGCTCCGCATTTTCTCGCAATAGAGTAGCGCTACGTCGCCATTTCCCGAAACCGACACAGCCCGTTCGCCAGTTGGATTTGCCGCGGAGTGTGACACTCCGGCTCGAACAACCGACGGCTCGCCACCAGCACCGCCAAACACTTGGCCCGCGACGTGGCCACATTGAGCCGATTGCGACTGTACAGAAACTCCATCCCGCGCGGCGCATCTTCGGGACGCGACGTCGCCATGGAGTAGATCACGACCGGCGCCTCCTGCCCTTGGAACTTGTCCACCGTGCCCACGCGCGCACCCGTTAACGCCAGACGTTCGGTCAGCCGCGTGACGTGTGAGTTGTAGGGCGCAACCACCAGAATGTCCTCGCCGCGCATGGCGTGCGCGTTGCCGTCGCGATCCGTCCATGTCACGCCTGACTGCGTGAGTCTCTCAACGAGATTCGCCACCACACTAATTTCCTCATCCGACCAGTTGCGATTGCCGTCGTGCTCCACTGCAATCATCGCCAGTCCGCTGCTGGGCAGTCCATCAACGCCGGTGAGGTGCTGCCGCTCGAGCCCCGGTCGGGAGGCAAGGCGCCCTTCGTAGAACAGCTCCGACGTGAACATCGTGATACTGGGCGCCAATCGCCACGTCTCGGACAAGAAAATGCCGCGATCGTTGGGAATGGTTTGATGGCCAGCGAGCACGTGTTCCAGCGCGGAAATGCCCACGCCGTCGGGATGCGTCCCTTTGCGCGGCTGTTCGAGTTGTTGCGGATCGCCGAGCAGGACCACGCTGTTGGCGGCCTGCGAGACAGCGATCACGTTGGCCAGCGCCATCTGTCCGGCTTCGTCAACGAACAGCACATCGACACTCGACGCCATGTCTTCGCGACTCCACAACCACGACGTGCCACCCACCACGTTCGCAGTGCCGTTCGTGATCGCGTCGCGAGCGGTATCGCTGGTGAGCAGAGCAATATGCGCCGGCATGTCCGCAGCGTCCGTGCCATCCCCTGGCTTCTGCGCGAGGTTCACGCTCGCGCCCGACTTTTCCGCCTCGCGCGCCACTGCGTCCAGCAGGTTGCGGATCACTTTGTGACTGTTGGCGGTGACACCGATCTTCTTGCCGAGTCGCACGAGCTCGCAGATCATTTTCGATCCGCAGTAGGTCTTGCCCGAACCGGGTGGCCCTTGGATAGGCAACACGCTCTCCGTGAGCGACACACCGGCGCGAATTGCAAAGTCCAGCACGGTTTCGCCATCTCGCAGCGCGAACAACTCGCTGGCCAGCGCCGGTGGTAGCGCGGCCAGCATCGAACGTGCGGCGCCATGCGCCGCGCTGCCGCTGGCCACACTCTCGCCCACGCGCAGCAGAGCGTTTTCCATCGCATCAGGCTTCACCATCCTGAACTCGAACATCGCGGTGGGGTGAATGTGCGCGCGCGCGCGGCCCTTCTTCACGTCGATCGTACCATTGATGCGATCCACCGCTTGCACCGTGCCGAACGCGCTTCCGTCCTGAAGCTTTACCTCATCACCCGCGCTGATTTCCATCTCCTGCGGCGGATAGGCGTATCGGTCAACCACCGACCGCGCCACGGTGCCGATTTGTCCGACATGCGTGAGGCCGGCCACCGCCGCGCGCTCGTCCAACAGGTCTTCCTCGGGGAGTTCGCACAGTCGAAAGAACTCCCACCAGGCGGCCTTGTCCTCCCGCCGGTGAAAATCCAACAGGTACGCCAGTATCCATCGCCCCTGCGACTCGGCGTCGCGGCCAACGCGCTCCGCAGGAACGCCGCGCAGCAGGCGCTCGCGCAGTGCCTCCACCCGCTGGGCCTTCTCATCCACGGTGTCTGAGGCCGCGCCGTCAGCCGGCGTCGGCCGCGGCACCTTTGCGCCGTTAGCCACTTCCTGCGCGCGCACGGTCTCCAACCAATCGCGCAAGCGTAACGTCGACACGCAATCGTCTGTGTTGTATCCCTCCACCACATCACGCACTTCGATGGGCACTTCGTGCGCCGACTGGGTCATCAATCCCAGCTCCATCACCCGCAAGCTGCGATTTGCATCGGCCAGCGGCACTTCGCGCGTGTACGCATACAGCGGCTCAAGATTCTTAATGGAGTACCGCTCGATACCCGCGCGCAAACCCTGACGCACCACTCCGTACAGATCGACAAACCGGCCCGAGCGCAGCATCGCGTCCAATTCGCGCTCGCGCGTGGCGTGGCGTCCCATCAGGCGCTTGAACGCGGCGGGTTCATATGGCGCGTAGTGATACACATGCATGTCGGGATACGCCTGCAGCGCCGCGGCGATTGCGTCCATCGCCCACTCAAATGCGTCGCGCTCTTCGTGCTCCGTGAATGCCCACTTCGCGCGATAGCTCCCGTTGGCTGCTACCAGCCCAAACAGGTATTCGCGGCCCCCTTCGGCCGCAAACGGATCACCCTCCAGGTCGAGAAACAGATCGCCCGGTGACGGCTCGGGCAGTCGACACAGTCCCTTGTTGGGTTCGATCGTGAGCAGCTCATGCAGTGGCGGCGTACGGTCGCGTGATTCCAACTGCAACCGCGCTTGCTCGCGCACGCGCAGATACGACTCCACCGATCCACGCGCCGGCTTGAACCCGATAGACAACGGCATGCTCGCCAACAGCGTGAGCGTGCCCACCTCGCGCGATTCCAGTTCGCGACGTTGCACGCGCGTGATGTGGGCCACCAGTGACAGATGATCGTCGGCCCGCCGCTTGGCCGAGCACGTGCCGCGCCACCGACATACATCACAGTGGTCGACCGGTTCGGGATAGTTGTCCGCCGCGACGTGGTTCCAGTCCTGCGCTACGGTGTCCAACATCTGCGCGCGTATCAGGCGCACATACGCGGCGTAGTCGTCCACGCGATACGATTGCCTGGGCGCGATCGGATCGGGTGTGACAACATGAAACCACTCCGGCTGCGCGCCTTGCGCGATAGCCAGCATGTCGGAGTAGAGACTGAGCTGGAGAATGGTGCCTGCGCGCGTGTCACGCGACAGCTTGGTGTCGGCCACTTCGTACGACCAGTCACCAAAGTCACTTTTGCCTTCCACGCGTTGCAGGATGTCAGGATAGCCCATCCATGGTCCATCGGCGAGTGCGCCCTGCACGATCACATCCACGCCATCGCGCATTGCGTCACGCGTGCTCTGGCAACGCTCCCGAAAAGTGCCGGTGCTCAGGTGGGCGATTCCGCGCGCACGCTGGCCGAGGGTTTCGACATAGCGTGCTTCGTGCACCTTGCCGCGCTCGACCAGCGCGTCGACCAGCGGGTCGGGCGGAACATGCGGCTTGTCCAACGCACCGATGGCGACCGCCATGTCGAGCGCCGTCCGGTGACGACACCCCAGAAAGTTCGCGAGGTCGGAAGCGGAAAGTGTCAGGGCGCCGTTGGTGTTGTACATGTGGGGAAGAATGCACTGGGGGGTCTGACAATCGGGCATCACTCGGCTGCCGGCCGCGTACGCTCACCGCTGCCGCTCCAGCACGTCTCGCAACATTCGTCCGCGCGCTGTCCGATAGATCCCGAAGTCCCTTCGATCCAGCGTGAGAACTTCCAGCACACCCTCGCGTTCGGCCACCCACAGCAACGTTGCGTCGGCCAGATCCATGGGCAGGTCAGCATACTTGTCCATCCGGGTCGCCATCGCGCGCAGTGACGACACGGGGATCTCTACCAGTGTCGCGCCACCTCGCTCGATCCACCGCAGCAGCATCGGTGCGGCCCTCTCTGGCACCATATGACACGCCTCGGTGACTACCGGCCAGGTGGTGAGCAGCTCGCCTTGAAATGCCGTCATCCAGCGCTTCACCGGTGCGTGATGTGCATCGTCGCGATCAAGCCATGCCACCAGCGGGCCCGTATCCAACAGTACGCGACGCACGGTTACGGCTTCGGCGTGCGCGGTCCGCGCTTTCGCGATTTCGGCGCGGTCCCGGCGGCGCCGCGCGAAGCAGGCGATCGCTCATCCTGCCTCCGTTCCCTGAGGCGCGCTTTCAACACGGCCGAGTGTCCCGCCGCGTCTCCTTCGCCACCACCAGCAAACATCCCCACCAACCCCAACTCCGCCGCCAACGATCCTGGCGCTGGCGTCACGTCCTTCGACATCGCGTCGAGTGCTCTCCGAATAACGTCCGTTTGCGTACTGCCAAACCGTTCGCAGAGCGTTCGCAGCAAGGCGTCCGACTCAGCATCCAGCCGCAATGAGATGGTGCGCATGGATCCTCCGTCCGGTGTATTACGTAATGTAATACGGGATGATCCGAGGCGCGTCGTCGGTGGGAGTGGGCGGTGCATACCCAACCATATCGCGAGTGTGGCGCGGTATCATCATCGAAATCGCGCAGGTCAATTCAAGTTGACCGTGTTGTTCTGACCTGCACTCCTTTGCGACCTTGGCGTCCTTCGCGGTTCAATCCCCGGTCTCGCCTCCCAGCGCTCCCTCCGCCCTGCCCGTAATCTCACAGTCAGGCACCAGTTCAGTCGCCACAGCCGACCACCTGAGGACCCGCCCCATGGTCAATCGTCGAGACTTCATCGGTATCACCGTCGGCGTCGGCGCCACACTCGGACTCACCCCCCGCCTGCTGCGCGCGATGGTCCAAGGTCAGCTCATCCAGCGCGCCATCCCAAGCACTGGCGAGAAGATCCCGGTCATCGGACTCGGCAGTTCGGCCACCTTCTCACAGGTTGCACGCGCCGAAGACAAGAGCGCCCTCAAGGCCGTCTTCCAGGCCATGGCCGACAGGGGTGCGCGCGTGTTTGATACCGCGCCCGGCTACGGTACCTCGGAACAGGTGGCCGGCGACCTGGTAAACGAGATGGGCATCGCCAACAGGTTCTTCTGGGCCACCAAGGTGAACGTGGCAGGTCGCGGTGGTACCGCGGCAGATCCGGCCGCCGCGCGCGCGCAGATCGAGGCATCGTTCGCGCGCTACAAGCTGCCCAAGATCGACTTGATCCAGGTGCACAACATGGGCGACCCGGCGACGCAACTGTCCGTGCTGCGCGAGTTCAAGAAGGCCGGACGGGTGCGCTATATCGGCATTACCACCACCAGCGACAATCAGTACGGTGCGCTGGAACAGGTCATGCGCAACGAACCACTCGACTTCATCGGCATCGACTACGCGGCCGACAATCGCGGCGTCGAAGAAAAGATTCTGCCGCTGGCCATCGAAAAGAAGATCGCGGTACTGGCGTACGCGCCGTTTGGTCGCACCAGCTTGTTCCGCCGAGCGGGAACGACACCGCTTCCCGACTTTGCGAAGGAGTTCGACGCCACCACCTACGCGCAGCTGTTCCTCAAGTTCATCCTGGCGCATCCCGCCATCACTGCCGTCACACCAGCCACCAGTCAGGCCAAGAACATGCTCGATAACATCGGTGGCGGTATTGGACGCTTGCCCAACGAGGCGCAACTCAAACAGATCATCGCCTTCGTTGACGCATTGCCGCCGGCGCCCGGTCGTTGAACATGACAGTTGACACGGGCCTGCTGGCGCGCCTGCGCACCAGTGTTGGCGCACGTCCTGGCGAAGGCGCCGTGCTGGTGTGGGCCACTGCGTATTACTTCCTCGTGCTGTGCGCGTACTACGTCATCCGCCCCATTCGCGATGACATCGGTGCGTCCAGCGGCGCCGAAAAGCTGGCCTGGCTGTTCACCGGCACCATGGTGGGCATGCTGCTGGTGCATCCGCTGTACACATCACTCGTGTCGAAACTGCGCCGTCGGCAGTTCATCAGCTGGACGTATCGATTCTTCATCCTGAATCTGGTGGCGTTCTACGTGCTGTTCCGCAGTGTCGATGCGGCGCAGGCGGTGTGGGTCGGACGCGTGTTCTTCATCTGGACCAGCATCTTTAACCTGTTTGTGGTATCGGTGTTCTGGTCACTGATCACCGACGTGTTCCGTCCGGGACAAGGCAAGCGGCTGTTTGGCGTGGTGGCCCTTGGCGGCACGGTGGGTGCCATGTTGGGCGCGACCATCACCACCGCATTGGTAGGCGTGCTTGGTCCGCTCAATCTTATGCTGGTGTCGGCGCTTATTCTCGAACTGGCTGTGCACGCATCGCATGTGCTGGACAACGCCGAGTCGGGGATGCGCGATGCGGAAGTGGCACGCGAACCGACCACCTCGGCCCCAGCCGCCAACGCATCGCACGAGGTGATCGGTGGCGGTATGTTGGACGGCATCAAGCACGTCATGTCGTCACCGTATCTGCTGGGTGTCGCCTCGCTGATTCTGTTTTACACGATCTCGTCCACGTTCCTGTACTTCCAGCAGGTGGACGTCGTGGCGCGTGTGTTTGGCGACGATCGGGCGGCGCGCACGCGGGTGTTTGGCGCAATGGACATCGCGGTCAACGCACTCACGCTGTTGGCGCAACTCTTTCTCACCGGCCGCTTCATCAAGTGGCTGGGTGTGGGCGCGGCGTTGGCATTCCTGCCCATTGTCACCATGATCGGCTTTGGCATCATGGGATTTGCGCCGGTGCTGGCGGTGCTGGTGGTATTCCAGACGATTCGTCGCGCCGGCAACTTTGCCATTCAGCGTCCGGGACGTGAAGCGCTATTCACGATTCTCGATCGCACCGACAAGTACAAGGCCAAGAACTTCAGCGACACGTTTGTCTATCGCCTGGGCGACCAGGTGGGCGCATGGTCGTACACGGCCATGGCCGTGTTTGGCCTGGGGCTTTCAGGACTGGCTTTCTCCATGGTGCCGTTCGCGGCCGCATGGTTGGCGCTGGCAGTATGGTTGGGTCGTCAGTACGCCGAACGCGAGGTGCGCTGATACGCTGGATTCGGCAATCAACGGCGACTGGAGGGCGGCACCAACCCCTTGATGCGCATGTACGTCACGATGTTGCCGTAGTGTTCACCATCATGCATCAGGTTGAGCGCCAGCGCGCCAAATCGCGTGGACGCGTCGCCGAACAGCTGGATCGCGGCTGCGCCGGTGGTCGCGGGAATGGCGTATGCCTTGGCACAATAAGCCGTCGACTCCTTGAGCGCTTTCACCAATGCCCCCTTGGTTTTCGCGGCCTTTTCCACCGCGTCTTCCGGCGGCTGCGGATCGCCCAGCACCGCGGCACAGATCAAGTTCTGCGTGCCGGCCACGTGACCAATCAACTCACCGAAGGTCCGCACGGTGGCCACTGGACGAAAGCCGTAGTCGGCGTCGGACAATTCTTCGGCAGCCGTGGTAATGAACGCGATGGTCTGTTGCCAGTTGCTGCGCATCGCCGTGATACTGGCATTCGGATCGGCAAGCGCAGGCTTTGCGGCGGCCGGCTGCTGCGCGAAGGCGCCGACAGGAACCAGCGCCGCTGCCAGCATCAGCGCAGCCACCATTGATCCACGAAACGTTACCATGTAATGCTCCTTCTGAATGTGAATGCTTCGCGACCTTTGCGGTTCAATGCCCGCCGGACGCAACGAAACTACCGCGCCACCGAGACGGTAAACGGCACGGACATCATGCTCGGTCCCCACGCCAGCTCGATCGCCCCGCGATTGGCTCCCGTGGCGCGCACGGCAATCGTCAACTCCTCCACGTGACTCGGCGTTGGCGCCATCGTCATGGGCACGCGACCCATGTCCTGCGACGCGTCGTACTGCGTGCCCCACTGGCCCGTCTGTTTGTTCACCAGCAGGAATGTGCCGCTTCGGGTGTGTTGCACCCACAGCGTGTACATCCCTGGCGGTACCGTCAACGTG